>NC_015151.1:656852-985278 GCF_000190315.1 Vulcanisaeta moutnovskia 768-28 | reverse complement strand
TAATGATTGGCGTGGCCTCATTCCTAACAATCCTGGGCTCACCGCCGATGATCTCGCTCATAGGCATTGCATTAGTCCCATTCATTCATTACTACCAGGTTGAGCTCGTTAGGTACGACTACGTTAAACCAACCATTGCCGGCTTGATTGGTGGCTCAACGGCGTACCTCATCGGCCACTACCTAATGGGCCTCGTTGGCTCGAGACTTGTCTTCGCAATAATCATGGGCTCATGCACCGCCTTCGCAATTGCCTACATACCGCAGTTCATTGGGTTCGTGAAAAACTACCTAGGGATGCCCCAGAGGGTTTTGAACTCGTTCGGAGAACTACTCACCCTGGGCAACCCACAGCCGCCGAAGCCATTAACCATTATTGAGAAGGAGCTTAGGCCGCTTTGGGATTACGCCTACGGTGCTGGCGACAGAGAATTCGTGGAGAGGGTCATCATCGTTGTTAACTCACTGATCGACTTCGTCAGGGACTCGGTGAGGGTTGGCCTCATTTATGGGCCTTTCACGGCTGTGGGCTACGTATTCATGCTGTTCACGGCATACGTACTGACCGGCATACACGCAATGGCCATAACTGGAGTGCCAATAACACTGAACCCTCAGTTAATCACCCAAGCCCTGATACCAATGGCGGTAGCCACGTCGATACTGGTCGGAGAGTCAATGCACAGTATTGGCTTGGGCATAAGCCTATTGCCAATACTCCTAATGCCACTGATACCACTGATTTGGTGATCAAAATGCACGTCTCAAGGCCCAAGGTACTGAGCCAAGGGCTCGTGAAGAGCTACACGGTGGAGTTCAGCGGGATAAGGACTGACATTGAGGTCCACCTGATACAGGCTAGTCAGTACGGCGTCCATGACTACGTGGCCTACGTGATTGATGATTTGCCAGAGTGGGTAGTAGCAATGCCGCTTGAGAAGATCGTTGATTGGTTCAGCTCGGGCATGAGGCTCGAGAGGGCAGTGGCTAAGGGCCTTAGGGAGGTTGGTGTAAAGCCAGCTAAGGAAAACGTTGATTTGGGTGTTAGGGTGTTCAACAGGTGGTTCAATTACTACGGGGCACTGACTCCGGTGCTCCTAATGGATGATGTGACTGACGTGTACATAAACAAGGCAGGCACTAGGTTCGGGCTTGGTGGAATCTACATGGAGCACTCAATACTCGGTAGGGTCCAGGTTGTCATTGGTTGGGAGCCGTTTGAGGTTAGGAGGGGGAAGAGGGTGATTAAGACCGTGTTCTTCGACTTCAATGGCTTTGTCGACTACGTAATTCGTAGGGTTGCCCAGAGGACCAGGACAGCAATAACGAGTTATAACCCAGTGGCCAGTGTTGTGGATCCGGAGTTCGGTGTTAGGATATCAATAGAGAGCGAGCCAGTGAGCCCTGGCTCAATCTCGATAAGGGTACTGCCGAGGAGGCCATGGACACTGCCTGACCTGATTAGGCGTGGTATGATTGGTGTTGAGGACACGGCAAGGCTTTGGTTGCTTGCTGACCACAGGGTCCCAATACTCATAATTGGTCCCATGGGGTCTGGCAAGACCAGCCTCCAGAATGCCATTGCCTATATGTTGGTTACTAAGTCCATGGCGTTGATCATGGACGTTGCAGAATTATTCTTACCGCACCACCAGGTCGTCAAGCCAATGCTCGAGAGGGTGGCTTATGCGCGTGGTGTTAGGGGTATTGATAAGGCTGAGCTCGTTAGGCAGGCGCTTAGGAGTGGTGTTGATGTCATAGTCCTAAACGAGGCTAGGTCTAGGGATGAGTTCTCCGCATTGGCAGAGGCCGTGACGCTGGGCCACGGAGCATTGACGACATTCCACGCTGAGGACCTTGAGGCTGCGAAGGTTAGGTTGGCTAACCTGGGCCTCGAAGCCGAGGGCCTACTGAGGCTTTCCGTGGTTGTTGAGGTTGGGATGGCGAGGGAGGTTAGGTATAACGCGGGGACTAATGTTTACGAGGTGGTTGTGAGGAGGTTTGTTAGGAAGATCCATAACACGGAACCATACATCAACGCCCTGGTTAGGGACTACGGCCCCGACTACGTGAGTAGGCAGTTGGAATCGAGAATAGCCTTCCTAACCAAGGCTGTCAGTGCCGATTTGAATCACGAGCAGTTGGCCAACCTGCTCTACGTATTCTACAAGCAGCCTGAGGCTGTGCTTAAGGCAATCGACATCACTACGGAGGTGAGTACTGAGGTTGTTGGTAACGAGGTTAGGCCACTCCCACTGCCTGAGGAGGTCCTGAGGCTTGACACGGAGCTTGGACAGCCTTTTAAGGAAAGCCCTGGTGGTGGTTGATGCTTAGGCCTAGGTTTGTTGCGGCTGCATTCTTCAGTGGTTCGAAGGGTGGTACTGGGAAGAGCACGTTGGCGGCTAACCTGGCCATAACCATGTCCCAAGCCCTAAAATCAAACGTGCTACTCATTGATTTGGGCATTGACTCCTCACAGACAGCCAGTAGGACACTGGGCGTTGTGCCGGAGAGGGCTGGCGCACTGGACTTCCTCATTGGCTCAATAAACGACGCTAACCAACTGGTTAGTAGGTCTACCTACTTACCAACGGTCTTCGTTGTTCCGCCAGGTAACATAAGGTCTTACCAACTGGCGATTAGCGTCAACGAGTCCTTCAACAGGTGGGTCTACCTAATCAACTCATTGGTGATGAGTACGGGTTCGCAGTTCATCATTATCGACCTACCAGCCAACGCCCCAACACCAATCCTGATACCGGCGTTGGTCACATCGCAGATAATTAACGTCATCCTCGACCACGCGAATTACTCAGAGTACGTGCTCAGGGAAATAGACGACACGTACATACAGCCAATGATAACGCAGTTGAGGTATAGGAAGATCGTCAATGTTGTCCTTAACAAGGCGTTGCCTGGGTTGGATGGTGTTGAGGCTAGGGTTAGGGGTTTCGCACACAATGGGGATGTGTTCACAGTCCCAATGAGCCCAATAGCCCAATACTTAATAGCAGCAATGAAGCCGGCAATCCTATTCGAACCAAAAGGCTCACTGGCAAGCTTCAAGAGGGCAATCGAGGCAATCACCAACACCCTAACAAGGCAGGTAAAGGCGTTGTTGACGGGTTCGATAGGCACAGCCTAGGCATCTTCAACCCTGCTCGATTCACCTTTTATGAGTAGGTGAAGTAAAAAAGTCCTGTAAATTAATAACTCTTGATGTCCATGCAATCTACCTCACGTAGGTGGTTGGTTGCGACTGTCTCAATTATTGCTGTTGTTCTAGGTCTCGTTTTTGTTCTTCACGTTGTTAATAAGCTCTCGGTGAGGGTGACCAATGTTAACGGTCAGGAAGGCCCAGTAACAGTCAACACACCAGCACCAGCAAGCATAAACATACCAATCTACGTAGTCGGACCAACAACGCTTGTTCAGAAACTCATCAACGCCGGCATAAACCAATCACTAATCAAGCCAGCAACAATCAACCAACTACCAAACCTACCAAACAACAGCATAATCGTTATTGACTGGTCTGTTCTTGGTCCCAGCATTGTGATTAACGGCTCAAGCAGTAAGTCCGAGGTTAACCTAGCAAGCCCTGTGATTGGCTTACTGGGTACATTATTTAAGCATGGTGACTTAATAATCCTCTACGGAAGCAGGAGCGAGTTGGTGACAATGGAATTCGTACTAACCTACTCATGGGCAAGGGAGTTTAATATTACCATTGCCTTTGGTTCGGAGAAGTATTATCCTGTGCCCGCCTTTATCATGCCCATTAGCAGTAATATGACCGCTATAATGGCATTCGTAAAGCCCGGACACGGTAGATACCTCATAATCAGGCCCATATATGTTGATAATATTACCATGGCGGTAGTTACTTGGCATGAATTAGGTAGTGGCCTAGCCATTTTACCTCAATCATATAGTGGCGATGACGTAAGCCTTGAGAATACAAACCCATGCTGGGCTTATTATGAGTATGGAGTACCAAGTGGTTTCATATTCATATGGGGCGGTAGTCTAGTGACTGGTAATAACCCGACTTGGGGTATTCCGGCCTATACGGATAGTCTCGGCGATGAGTTTTATTACGACTCATGCCTACTAATCTATGACCAAGTCTCCACTGCATATTCACCAGCCAGAATAGCGTCAATAGCCTACGGGATGGTTGCATACTCTCTATCCCAGTCTGGTTACGTGTGGGCGTATGTTTATCAGGAGATTGCTGGTTACGACTTATACTCAAGCTATACCGAGTTCGCGTATGGCCTTAATCCATACGTACCCATTGATTACCCAGTCAACTCCTTTTACGCTAACTCAGGAACAAACATAATACAACCCACGCCAACTTCCCCTTCATTCACAATAAGCCTGCCGCCGAGCGTCTCAATAACGTATCCAAACGTGTGCGTCGGTGTTGATAATACGTATGGTACAACGCCATATCCAGGGAATTACGCGTATAACTTCACATGGATCTTCACACCAGGTACTGGGTGTGTTGGTTCAGATACGCCGGCTACGTACATTTACGGCTTTTCTACCGGTTTACCTGGTTATCCGGCCTTCGTGAGTATACCTGGTTATTCAACGCCTTCATCCTCAGCTCAAATAAGCTTCTTCCTACCGTTTTACGCCGAGGTATCGCTCAAGCCCGAGACAATCACTCCATGGCCACCAATACCCCTATGCATATGGGCTGATGCGTACTGGCTCGTTACACTAACGGCTACAAGCACAAACAGTGTAAGTTTAAGTAACGCAAGCTTTAACGTGCCGGGCAGTAGTGGGCAATACATATCAGGCACATCATCAAACACGTGCGGTTCATAACGCACGACGAAGAAATCATGTCTATTAAAAATAAAATGCCCATTGTCATACTCTTGACCCTGAAATAGTCGATTCTAATCACTACAATTCCCCCTTTTAAATCAATCACTAAACTCCATTGATGAGTCAAAACCCAGTGAGTAACTTCCTTAGGAATTTATTGAATAGGGATGGTCAATCAGCTAATCAGGCTGATCCTAAGCCCGTTGTTGATTCTTTGCCGGTGCCTCCGCAAAGCCCTCAGGGCCAGCCTTTGCCTTTTCCAATGCCTGGCCAGGCGATTCTTGAGGGTGTTTTGGCTGAGATTGATAGGTTGTCTAGTATTGAGAGGTCTATAATAGCGGTTAGGCTGTTAGGTAGTGATGAACCTCTGAGGGGCGTGAAGCCCGAGGATTGGGTTAAGCTGATCGAGGAGCGTGTTGGTAAGGCCTATGCCGAGGCGTTTAGGAGGTGGCTTGGGCTAAGGGGCTGTGGTGAATTGAGATGAGGATTTTCGGTAACAAGGGCTTAAACGGCTTGGAGCGTGAGGTGAAGGAACTGGGCAGGCTAAGGCTCAGAGAAATCAAGGCGAGGCCGGTGAAGAGCAATGGTAGGGAATTAATGAAATTCATTAATTCGTGGTCCTCGAGGTGCGTTGATTCGCTTAGGCCCTACTGCCAACGGGTGTTGGCTAGGCTTGTTAACTACTTCACCCCGGAGTCAATCAATGAATTGCTCAGCGAGGTGTTGGCTCGTGGACTGAGTATCGAGGTGGCGTTGATACTGCTCTCCCAATGCGACTTGATCCACTGCAATGAGCTCTCCGTTAGGGAGTACCTAGAGACTGGTAGGGTGGACATTAATGAGTTAATGACCATACTCAATTCGCAGGGTATTAAGGTAAGCCCGGAGGAGCTTAGGGCGGTCATTAACGGCGAGTATAGGGTTAACCAGGCAAGGAGTAGGCTTTCCTGGCTTCCTAGGTTTATTCGCCACGCCTTTTAAGGCGTTGATTCAATCAAAATGATGCCCAGAATTGATTCGAGGATCTACGCCATTGTCCTTGTTGGGATTGTTATAATGGGCATTGCCTACAACCCACTGATCCTACTCCTAATCCCAGCACTGGCCTATAAAGACCTCAGGGAGTGGCTCATAGAGTCACTCCTAAGCCTGGTATACCCAAACCTAGCCCCTAGGCTTGTCCTTGGCGGTGACTACGTGTTTGATGCTAAGAATAACGTAATGCATGTTTTCTATAAAGCCGAGCCCATATTCGATATTAGCCGATTAACCGGTAGCCAGTACGTTGGTTTGTTTGATGAGTTGGTTAGGAGGTTGGGTTTGGGTGTTGATGAGGCGGTAGCCTTCATTAGGCTCGGCGATGATAGGTACGTAAGGCTAAGTAGGGTTGTAAAGGGCGAGGGTGAGCTGGGTGAATTCAATGCGTGGCTCACCGCCAGGGAGAGCCTACTAAGGCAGTACTTCGTGCTTAAGCCCTTAGGCGGTGATGAGTTGAGGAGGCTCGTCGGGTTCCCAACGAGGCCAGGAAAGCCGAGGCTGATCATCGCGGTGGCGATACTCTTCCTAGCCTCATACATATTCTTCTGGCTCTACGGAGTAACGGTCATTGCGGTACTGGCAGCATTGATGGCCAAGGCCCTGGGCAAATACTCAGTAATTAGGGGCGGCCGACTGGGCATTTTGAACAAGAGGCTCGTCACCTCGAATAAAATATTCACAATGCCGAGTGATGAGGACATTAGGGCCATTGCTTCGGCGATGGCCAACTACTTGAGAAACTACGCCCTAATAATCTCAGGAAATCCCGAGTTCAGGGCCGTCACATCGGCAAAGGTGGCTAGGGAGTACGAGAGGTTTGTGGTTCAGGAGAGGGGTAGGGCATTGTCGGCTGTGAGTAGGTGGCGTGTTGTCCTTGATAGGATAACTCAGAATGCCGAGGAGCCCTTGAGGGTCATGATAGCAAGCGACAAGTCAATACCTGACACAAGCATGGTGATGAAGCCATCAAGGAGCCAAACACACCTGTGGTCTTTGCCCACAATCGATGAGCTTAGCCACGACGTTGCAATAGTCCCAGTATTCCACGGTGGTAGGCTAATCAGCGAGGGATCAAGGGCTAGGGTTAGGCTTGGTAGGGATAGGGAGGGCAATGAACTAATCATTGACCTCGATGCCCTGCCCTCCGGCCACATGCTGATTGTTGGGCCTACGGGCATGGGTAAGACGTGGACAATAAGCACAATGCTGTACAGGCTAATGAACTCCGGGATTAAGGCTTTGATCCTAGATCCACACGGCGAGTACCTAAGGATACCGGGCATTGAGCCGATAGACGTGACCAGGAGGTTCATAAACATATTCGAATTGGACGGCTTGACTGATGTTGAAAGAATGCATAGATTAATTACGGAGTTCTCAATACTGGGCATAGACGGTAGGGCGTTGCTACCGGACCTAAAGGTTATCTACTCAAACGGCCTCTACAGGGACTTCTTTAAGTCTATGGAATACCTAAGGACAGCCACTGATGACGACTCGGTGGCGTTGGCACTGGATAGGTTGATGAGCCACCTGAAGGACGCGGAGATAGTTCCAGTGGAGGAATTATTGAACAACAAGGCACTGCTCCTCGGCTCCGTTAGGGCTTCTCCGGACGTGATGGCTTTCTTGATGGGTACGGTTGCTGACCACGTGTACAGCCACGTGATGAGTAAAGGCATTGGTGAGCAGCTCCAGCAGTTGCTTGTCATTGACGAGGCTTATTACTTATTGAACTCGCCACTGGCTGAGTTGATGATTCGTGGGCTTAGGAAGTTTGGGCTGGGCACGGTGTTCATAACACAGACACTCACTGGGATAAGCAGTGACGTGCTCCAGAACATACCACTGATCATTGCCTTGGGCGGCAACGACGCATACGTAGCATCGATAAGCCAGGCATTGCAACTAACGAGTGAGGACATAAAGTGGCTAACCACGGCACTACCACCACACATGGCAGGACAAACAACAAAAGCCCTAGTCATAACAGGACCAATAAAGAGACTAGGAACAATAGAACTAGAACCAAGCATAAAGTCTTTTATAATATAGCTTAATTTTTTAATGTTGTAATTCATTAATTCATTGAATGCCTAAGAACCTGAGTATAATTTACGGGTTGTTATCCTCGATTGTTAGTGAACGTAGAACCGAGATACTAGTCACATTATTTCAGCTTTCATTAGCGTACTTCATAGCTTATTCTCTATATCATTATTATCATTATTACTTTAATATAATTATTATTATAATTTTATTTGCTGCTGCTATTACGTTAGCATGTATGCATTATAGGTTGGTTACTGAGGTTGGGCGAGTTGATTATGAGCTCATTAGTAAGGCCTTTAGTGAGCTGTTGAACATGAATACGGTGGACGTGAAGGAAGTCATACAACGCGTGATCGATGAGATAGTTAAAGAGCTTTTTGGTAATAATTTAATGAAAAAGATCATAAATATTATGATTTTTGCATTAAGTATTTATATACCATACATATTGATTTTATCACTTCCAATACTATTAATAAGTATGTCTTATCCACAACTGTTTAATTACGTAACTGCTGTACTGGCTGTCTTCATAGTGTCGGCAATATTTAGTATTATAATGATTATTAATGAGATGTCTAAAGGCGAGAGATTGGAGATTGAAATAGCGGGTGGTGTGGCTCAATCAATGTTAACAAACATCCTGAATAGGTCTTTAATGTATAGGGGAATTGCTGAGAGAATGAAGATTAGGAAAAAAGCCGTATACATACTCATGATATTCGCAATCCTTCTGACGCCAATGATAATTAGGTCAGGTGAAACGAAGCAAAGGAACCATCCAATGATAGGATTAGTGATTGAGTATGATGAGAATTCAATTAAAAGTGCGAGTAAGAGGGCATGTATTGACTTAATCCATGATTTAGTTAGGAAGTTGGGGCTGGGAACTATTCTATTAATGGAGGGTGAGCGAATCAAGAAGTTACTAAATGCATTAGGATTTAATCATGAGCAGGTAATCAATGCATGTAAATCCAAGCAATGTGAATATGAAGGCGATAATTTCTCAGAATCCCTTGTGCTGGACTGCCTCGGTGTTACCATAGTTAAGTGCTTCATTAACACTATTATAAACAAATCAGATGGACCTATTAAGGTCAGTGATGGTAAGTTTACTATGGCGTACATGGTTAAGCTACATTTAAATAATGTAAGGGTATCCGAACAATTCGAAAAGTACGAACAAAAAATAAGAGACCATGCATATCGCATCAGGGCTTTGGTTTATGAGGTCCCGTGTAGTGGTGAATTTAATATTTACGTGATCATAACAATAAACAGCACGGAATACAACCTAGCATTGGCTAAAGCGTTGGTCTAAGTAGTTGAGATGTTTTAGGTTAAGCCTTAATCAATTTCTAGGTATTCTACGGGCTGAAAACTATATAAAGCAAGAATCATGTCATGTTTAAATGGGCTTTACTGCTAATGACTTATTTAACCCATTTAATAGTGATTATATTGGTAGGATTAGTGGAGTTAAAGCAAGTGTAAACGCCGTACTTGGCCCACCAGTCTCAGGTAAGTGCTTCCTGATTAAGAGCTACATTGGTAATGCTCTCGAGACCATAATAGGTTTTGAGAACCTTAAGCCAGTCAGCGCCTGCGGGGAGTATGAGGTTGTTGAGGGCGTAACGAAAGAAATTAAGGCTAGTGCTGTCGATAGGCTTGTTAATTTCCTGGTCGATGTATTCCCAAGGGTTAAGGCGTTCATGGAGACTAAGCCTATTGATGCCGCTATTAGTGAGCTTAAGGAGCACGGCTTTAGCGATGTCGAGCTTGAACTATTGCGTAAATACTTCAGTAGTATTAATAGAGTTCCTAGACAATTGATACGTCAATTAATAAAGTTGAAGGTAAACCATGGTTTATTAATTCCCTACAGTATTCCCTGGGACGTTGACGAAAAATATAGTCTAAGCGGTGACGTTAGGGAGGTCGTTGGGCTCATTAAGAATTACTTCAGTAGGGGTATCAAGTGGCTTGGTGTTAATTACATACCGCCAGGCCTTGTTAAGGATGTTGTTGACATCCTAAGAGACCCAGGGAGAGGTCGGGGGGAGGCTGAGGAGTACGTTAAGCGGCAGGCCGATGCCTATTACGAGGCCGTTAAGTTGCTCGTTGGCGAGAGGGATTTCGAGCCCGAGGGATTGGTGGCCCGCGGCTTCATAAACTTCATCAATAAATTCGGGGATAACGGCTTGAAGTACTTGGTGAATGCCGTGCTTAGTGGCCTCGCATCGATTGTGCTGTCCTCCGTAGTTGTTGCCGTGGCGTCAACCCTCATATACCAATTGACGAAGGGGCACGAGAGGAGGAGCCCGTCGGAGCTAATCGAGCTGGGGAATATCTGGCAAGCCCTACACCCATCACTGAGGAGGTTAATAGCTTCGAAGGTGGCGATCCAAGTAGGCATGACGCCGAGGGAGGCCGAGGACGCAATAAACCAACTAACCGGGCTCAAGGAGGAACAACTGAGACAACTAATCGAGGATGTACGGGTTAAGTTAGAGGAGTTAGAGAAGAGGGTTGAGGAGTTAGGGAGGGAAGTCGATTTAATTAAGGATCAGGTCAAGGGACCTAGGATTTATGGATTAAATGATGTGGCTGATGGCTTGCTAAACCCAAACGTTAGGTTGGTCGGTGATGACCTCGGCATAGTCTCCGAGGCCTATGGTAGGGCTGAGGTTAATATTGTCAAGGCCGGGAGGTTCGGTGGGTACCTAGGGCAGCTGGTGGGTAGGCTAAAGGAGGGGCATGCAGTACTCATTGGGCCTAGGGGTGTTGGTAAATCAACACTGGAAATATACACTATTTGGGGCTTGCTCAGGGAGGGTGACTACTACGGTGTTATTAGGGTTGAGGAGCTCACTGATCCAAACGCTAGGCTTATCCTCAAGAACTTCCTGAGGAGGTACTCCAGGGACTTCGCTAATGTATTCGGCAGGTTGTTAATACTCTACGACCCATCACCGCCAGAGGTATACACATCCCCTGAGGTTAGAACCGAGATTAGGCGTGCCATTACGAGGACTGTGGAGCAGTTGGCTAAATTAATAAACGTACTAAATGAACTCAATGCATCATTAATCATCGTGTTACCGAGTGATTTATACCGTGAATTGAGTGCGGAATTGAGAGAGGACGCCAAGGCAGTCATAGAGAGATTCAGGATTGACGTTGATTTGAGGGATGAGGAGTTCTTGAAATCAATAATCAGGGAATACTCGAACTGCAACATCGATGAGGGTGAATTAAGTGTGTTGGTGAGCGAGGTCTCGAAATTCAATGAGGGCTACACGCTCATCGCTAGGCTAATCGGTGAGTGGCTTAGGAGGAATGGGTGTAGGGTTGAGGATGTTAGGGGAATGGTTAATAAGGCCCACGGTGATGCCTTGGCATTCATCGTTAACTGGATCAATCATTACCTGGGCATATTCAATGAGAGGGGTGAGCCGATACCGGACAGGATTAAGGCGCTTGCGGAGGTCCTCGCGATTAGGGAGGCGTTTAAGCCTGGATTAAGCCCTGGCCAGTACATAGCCACGCCTTACCTCATTAAGAGGCTGGTCGATTGGTCATATGAAGTAGGATTGAGCGATGAGTTAGCCAACTGGCTGGCTCTCAGGCACGAAGATTTGATTGAGGATATACTGACGAGGATTACGAAGGCAGTGAGGGGTGAGGAGATCGAGGGTACTGAGTATCTGCGTAATGCGTTAAATCTGTGGAGAAGCTATGGCAAGATTAATACTAAGATTAACAGCGATGAGGAGCACGCCATTGATTACATTATCGAGAAGTACGGCAATAATCTGAGGAGCGAATTTTTAAGTATTAATCAAGATTGTTGGGACGTCATGGTCTTAACGCTCAGCGCGGTATTAATTGATTATCAAATCAATTTCATAATCGATGAGTTAAGGAGTGTTGGCTTATCTTTAGAATCATCTTTAAGTACTGAGGATTACAACCGTATATTACAATACGTGAAGCTTTCGAAAAACCTCCTTGATAATCCTAGGCAGGTCATTGAAGGCTGCGATGCCTTAAAACTACTAATAAGTGAGTCCGTGCAATCCGGTGGCGAGATAGGTTTTGAGGTGCCGCTAATGAGCAAGAAGCTACTGCTGATGCGGCATAATAACCCAATCCTTGAGGCATTACTCGAGAATAGGCGTGGAAGTACGACCGAAATACTAAATAAGATGAGTGTGGAAGACGTAGATTTAGCGGGAAAACTTAATGAGTTAGTAAGGCATAGGGATATGTTTAGTTGGGAGGAAATAAAGGAGATTGCGGGTGTAATACGCTTCATTGAGGGCCTTTACGTAATTGGGCTCGGCATGCTGGTTATATATGCTCAGGAGAGCGCGAGAGGTAGGGGGTGGCTTTAATGGCTGATGAGACAATTAAAATAGGCCCTGAGCAATACCGTAGTATTGTACGTGCAATTAGATACGTGATAGAGTACAAGTACTTAAGCAGTGATAACCTGGTGAATATAATCAATGAAATAATTAAGTACGTACTAGATAGGCGTGATTTACTCAAGCTTAATGATGACATGGTTAAAGCATTTCTCGATGCATGGATAGACGTTTTATCTAAGGTGATTATGAATAGAAGTAGGATCAGCTGTGAGTTAATTCATGAATTAATACAGGCAATCGATAGTAATCTCAATGATACTGTGCTGAAGGACTTAGTTAAGGTCCGTGCATACTCTGAGTTGCTTAAATTTAAATCGGCGATTTACCAGTGTATTAATGAGTACATACAAGACATGAAAGACGTAATAAACCGTGTTGAGGAGATTTGTAATAAAAGCATTGACGCTGGCGATGCGAAGATGCCAGTCATAGATTTCATCGTAGTTAACGTTAAGGATATGGACGAATTAAAAAGTATTGTGAGGAGCTACGAGAAAGACCTTGACCGTATACGTGAATTATGGAACAAATTACTTCCTAGGTACTTAGTAGGGCTTGGCATAATTAATGATGTTGAGGGGGTTAGGAGGTATATTAATCGGGTAAATGAAAGTAATGTCGTGGTTAGGTTGATGCTCAAATTCCTACTGCCGCAGGTTGGTGATGACATAAAGTACACCGGAGAAGAAATACTTAACGTGCTAAGAAACAAGTGGTTAAATCCAGAATACGAGCCTGCATTGAAGAAGGTCTTGGGTCTACAGGTTGATTGCAATAAGGATTGTGAATCAATCAAGGTTAGGGTTGAGGAGTGCCGCCTGGCATGTATGGCTGCTGATGGCGATAAGGACGCTTTTAATAAATTAATCAACATAATTAAAGAAGATTATAAAAATAAATTAGATAGGATTAGGGATAAGAGTTTCAAAACATTGTTTGGGAGAGAGTTGGATCTCATAGAATACCTTGAAGAGAACATTGATATTATTAATCCTAAGGCTGCCGTCCAAGCCTTCTTGGCACAGGAAGGACATGTGCTTTTTGTCCTCGCCTTAAACGCCTTAATACGTGGAGATATGAGAGCTGCTGAAGTCATAGCATTGACTGGTGAGTATGTATTGACGGAGGATCCGATCTCCAGGAGCCTTTTTAGTAAGCTCCGTGAGGCTATTACGAAGAGTAATAATGATGGGATTAAACTGGTCATTGCCAAGCTATTTTACCTATATGTCGACTATTATGAACAGACACCACAAAAATAAATAGACCATCTGCAAGCCCACTTTCCAGGTAAGTATAGAGAGCCCTTATTAACCATGGAGCCAAACCGTTAGATGCTTGGTTTGTTGGGTTATGCGTTGCTTATTGAGGGTTTGGTAGCAATAATCTATGGGTTGGTTAGGGGTGGTTTGGATGTTAGGAGGTTTGTCCTCGCGGGTACAGCCCTTGTCCTCGCCTACTTCCTACCGTCAATCCTCGGGATTATCCCACCCGGCTCACCTACCTACTTAATGCTCTATAGGGAGGTCGAGGGTTTAGTTCGTGATTGGTCGGTCGTTTACTACTCAGTCGCCTATGCCGGTCTTGCCTGGGCTTCTGGCATGACTGTTTTGAATGTCATCGCCCTACTCTCGACCTTTGGGCTGGTCACAGTGCCGCTTCAGTACCTTACTGTTGTTGAGTCCGTGGGTTGGTTCATAGACCCAATCGCTGACTTGATCCTCGCCGTTATGCACATTGCCCAGGTAATGACGGCTGTACTGCACACGATTGCCTATTTGGCTTGGTTCAGCTATGCGGTGGCGCCAATGATCATTGCCGTTGCCGTGCCCTTAATGGTCATGGGTAGGACTAGGGCTTCTGGAGTCGCCCTCTTCGTGCTTACTCTCACAATACTCTTCATAACAACGATTGCGGCTAGGGACGCAATGGTGGCAGCAAGGCTCCAATTGATGAATGAGACTGTGGCGTTCATGAGCTGGCTGACCCATAACGCCCCTAACGCCACTGTCAGGGGCTTCTTAGTCCTAAGCAGCCCATACCCATACCTAGCCAGTGGCTTGCTTTACGGGGTGAACTACACGGTAGTGGGTAAGTCAACAATGCCCACTGAGTACCCGGTCACTCAATTCACGGCATTCACGCAGTCAGTAACGCTGATAAACGCCCTTGGGGTTCCAAGGATTAGCAACGTAACATTCCTATGGTTGGGCATTGACCCAACGTACAACTGCCTATTACTCACCTACATAGGTAATGAGAGCGCCTACGAACCATGCGATTCATGGCATTACCTAAACAGTAATTCGACCTATGCAGAGGTCATTGATTTTGGAGGCCCACCATTCAACGTGGTTACAGCCACAATCAACGGCTCAGCAGTCTACACTGGAGCCTGGGAGTGGCTCGATACACCAAACCAGTACTCGGTTAACTACTCCAACAATACAGTAACAATAAACTTCACGATCGATGTACCACCAATGCACTGCATCAATGTGACGTCACCAAAGACCCACATGGTGCATAAAGTCTGCCAACCAGGCACTGCTGAGGCAATGCTCTGGTTCTTCGCGGGTAATGCCATGATCAACGTGCCAACTAATGTTGGTAACTCGACGAGGTGCCAGTACGCAGTAAGCCCGAGCAGCCTGTACAGGGAAGTAAGTATCGAGGTTGAGGAGAATGCGATTAAAGCCTTAATTGACAAGCTCAATGAGGAGATTGCCATTGGTAGGGGCATCACTGGCCTTGGTAGGAGCCTAAGCCTATCATTGCCGAATCCATACCCATGGGGCTATGCTCAGAAGGAAGCAGCAATAACATGCACCAATTGGCTGAACAGGACTGTGCCGGTCAGCGGCTCAATAGTCATTATCGGCAATATTAACAATCCGTGGTTTGCCTACGCACCCATTGGCTTGTCTCCATCAACATCGTGGGTCATAAACTCCATTGTTGTTGGTAGTGGTGGGTTGCTCAGTGGTTGGGCTCAAATCAACGGCTTGCTCATGGACATTGGCTACTTCGTCCCCAGGTGGCTTGCAGAGAGCGTGGCCATATTCGGCCTGCTTGACGCCGGGCTTTGGCTTGTTGGATTCCCAACTATGCTAGGCCCAGCGTGGGCTGTGCTGGGTAACGTGGTCATGGACCTAAGCCTCATTCTCTACCTGCAGGTGGCTGGTGTTAGGAGGGTTCTCGGTAGGCTCATTAGGAGGGCTAGGTCCTCAGTGGGCTCTAGACTTAGGGGATTTAGGGAGGGTGTTGCGTCGGGCATTCACAGGCATGGGAGGCTCGGCAAAATCGCTAAGCCGCTCATGGCCCTGCACCACAGCTACTCAAGGGCGTCCGCCCTGGTTAGGATGGCCTTTAGGTCTAGGCTCAACAACCCAGCCATTGCCAGGCTTAGCCGATACGCGGCACACCCGTACTCATCACTCCTCGAGGACCTCGAGGCACGCTTTAGGAGTGGGGCTGCTGTTCATAGGGAGTCTGGCAGAAGGGGCTTGGCTAGGATGGCCATGGCCGGTGCATACACGGCTTGGTTCCTTAGGGAGTACCCTAGGGTTAGGGGCATGGGCGAGAGGGGTAGGCTTCATGAGGTGGCTGGTCTGAGGTTTAGGGGTGGCGTTGAGCTCGATAGGAGGGCTTACGCGCATTATGGCGGTAACCCCAGGACTGACTTGCCGACCCACCTGTTGACTAAGTCATTGGTTAGGAGGGTGGGGGTTGAGGACGCCGTTCATGGTGTTGAAGCTGTCCTAAACACGCCGTTGGCATTAATTAGTGGTGCTGCCGCCAGCGACAGCGTTAGGGCCTTGGCTAGACAACTGATTGGGAGGTTTGGGGTTGAGAGGACGAGTAGGGCTTCGGCGAAAATTGTTGCCGCATCAATGGCTCCCTACGTTAGGGAACTCCACAGAAGGGCCTTGGTTAGTATGAGGAGGCTCGGTGAGGCTAAAGAAGTCATCAAGGCCTTGGTTGGGGGTGAGCTCCATAGGCTTGTTGAGCTTAGTCAGTTGATGGGTGTTGATTATGAAAAAGCCAAGGAGCTACTCAACAACGCCTTGAGTGCTAGGGTCAATGCTTTGATGCCTAGGTACCTCGGTGATGGGCGTGTTAGGGATTCCGCTAGGGTTGGGATTAAGCACATCACCGATGTGCTTCATGACTTGAGGGGCAGCGTTGTACTGAGCCACGAAGCGTTGAGACCGTTAATCAACGCCTTCATGGATAATGCGAGGGCTGTTGAGGTAATCAACAACTGGTGGGTTAAACACAGCGAGAGGGTGGGCAAGGCAATCAGCTCAGGGGTCAGTAACGAGGATTTGATGCTGATTAATAGGTTGAGCGTTAGGGAGTTGACCAAGGCGTTGGAGCCGTTTGTTAGGGCGAGGTATAGGGAGGCTCTTGAGGCCAGGGCTAGGGAGTTGGCCACTAAGGAGGCCTTGCCCACAGCCGTTGGTGAGTTCTTAAGGGCCGTAAGATACGGTGATTGGGCTAGGGAGCGGTTGAGGGGCGTCAGGGAGTACAGGGCATTCATGAGGGAGTACGGCAGGCTGCTCAGGGGTGGCTTTGAGGCGTTGGGTGAGGGTAGGTTGTTTAGTGAGGTCTTCCCGAGGATAGCCGAGATAGCCAGGGACGACCTACTCGTTGATTCGGCAATTAAGCTCCACCTGGCCACTACGGCTAGGGAGGGCGTTGTCGAGAGGTTGAGCGGTGGCTCTAGGTCCTCGTTAATTAACCTAATTGATTACTCGGACTCAATCCGTAGGCAACCAATGGTTGCCTTACTCGAGCTCCTCAACAGCCTCGGTGTTGACCTCAATAAGGCCATTGATTGGCAGTCCTACAGTGAGTTGTACGGTAGGCTAGGCATCAAGCCTAGCGAGCTAAGGGCTTTGCTTAGGGCTTTGAGGGCTTTGGTCGAGGATGGGGTGGTTAACGAAGGGGAGGTCGAGAGGAGGGCTAGGGACCTGCTGGTGAAGGCCTCGTCGGCCAAGCCCGATGTAGACGTGTTTAGGGAGTTCCATAGGGACCTGTGGAGGGCTGTGCTGAGGTCGGCGAGGGATGCAAGGCCTGGCGATTTCATAGGCGTTAGGTCAATAGATGATGATAGGCTCAGGGAGTTGTTGGTTAGGTACATGCCTCCGGAGTTGACGATCGAGTTACTGAGCCAAATCAGGGGCTACACGGTTGAGGAGGTAGGCGCGGTACTGAGCAACCTGAGGAGCTACTTGGCAAGCCTCATTGAGGAGTTGAGGGATGAGCTTAGGGGGTTAGAGGCTAGGTTGGGCGATGCGATTGGCAATGGCAGGGTTGGTGAGACCGATGGGTTGGGTAGGGAGGTTGGTGGGTTGAGGAGGAGGTTGATGCTTCACGAGAGGTTGTTGAGTGCGGTTAATAATGCGTTGGGTGCCCTAACGAGCAGTGAGCCCATTGACATAAGGACACAACTACTGAGGCGCTCGGCGAGGTCGATTAGGGAGGCCCTTGATGGGTTGGGCGGTGGTTTCGAGGGCTTGGTTGATGGGTACAGGGCCTCTAACCTACTCGATGCCTTGGCTGTTGTGGACTCAATCATCGAGGGCTTGAGGAGTTACGTAGGCAAGCCGAGCCAGCCTAATTAATAATTAATTTGTTATTATTAATGCTTAGGCTTATTATTGGTAGGCTCGACTACCAGGGGATCAACACTGGCATAACCTTTAGGCTTGGTGGTGTTGAGGCACTAAGTGGCGTGCCCAATGCC
Organism: Vulcanisaeta moutnovskia 768-28; assembly: GCF_000190315.1. Classification (NCBI taxonomy): domain Archaea; kingdom Thermoproteati; phylum Thermoproteota; class Thermoprotei; order Thermoproteales; family Thermoproteaceae; genus Vulcanisaeta; species Vulcanisaeta moutnovskia. The sequence goes on along the minus strand of NC_015151.1, from coordinate 967,150 downwards.
AGGTTAAACGCCCTGTCTAGGGCATTGATCAATAGGGTGTTTCATGAGTTGGGTATTAACTGTGACACCACCCACTTGGCGATGCTTAGTGAGGTCTTTGAGGACTGCCAATACGCATTGCCAGCATCGGTGGAGTTCACTAATGGGTACAGCATCGATGACCTTAGGAAGGCTTTGTACTCGGCACCAATACCAACAATCGAGCCTGTGAGCACGGTTGTTGGCTTGGCGTTGGCATCATCACTTAGGGTAAACGCCGAGTTCTACAGTGATTTATGGCCTAGGCTCACTGATGCATTGGCCCAGCTGAAGTCCTTAGGCGTTGAAATCGCAATACACACTAGCGTCTTCGACATTAACAGGGTCTTCGTGTTTGACGAGGTCGTTAGGAGGTTGGTCAGGCTCCCGAGGGTTGATGAGCTTAGGGAGACGACGGAATTCAACAGCAGGGTGGAGGTCATTGGCTCGAGTAGGAGGTTTGTTGAGGTCCCAATTAGGGCCTTCGGCATTGCCGAGCCGAGTGAGGTGAAGTTAAGTGATGATGTTGTTGATGCCATTGAGGTCCTCGTTAGGGACCTAGGCGGTGTGGCTACACTGAAGGCATTGAGTGACATTGCTGGTCAGTTGGCTGTCCTGAGGGCGCTGGGCATGGGCTACATAACCTACAACCCGAGTGACATGACTGTTAGGGCTACTGTGAAGGCACTACGCCTTATAAGGCGTTTGGGCGTTAGCAGTGATGCCCTGGGTGAGGAGGGTAGAGGCGGTGGGTCAAGTAACGAATCAGGCTAGCCAGGCAGATCCCTGTAGGCCCTCGATTAGGGACTTGATCAACGAGCCGGCTGGGCACTTGTTCCACTTCATGACCCTAGACGAAACCCACGCCCTCGTCTTTGGGAGCATTGGGACTGGGAAGACTACGCTTGTCAAGAATGCCCTAATGAGCATACCGTGCGACTACACTGTCATTGTCTTCGACGTCGCTGGGTCGTACGAGGGCTTCACAGACTACCACGCACCATACCCACTAAACCCCCTTGATTACTTAAGCGACCTCGATGCTTTGGATGTCATTGAGGAGGTCCTAACAATGAGGTTTCCCAGATTGCCTTATGCAATGACCCCCGCCATGGAGTACATGTTCATGAGGGCATACAATGAATTAGTTGGCCAAGACGGTGAGGCGTCGATTAGCGGAATCATAAGGCACCTTGAGGAGGCGGTTAAGAGCGGTGCCTTGGCTAGGGAGGATGAGGTGAACTCGGCCAGGGGCCTTGTTAGGAGGCTCTCCTACTTCAACCACTGGTTGTTCGGTAAAACGCACCCAATCATTAATCGATTAATCAATGGCGAGTTGAGGGGTAAATCCGTTGGCATTGACCTTAGTTGGTTCTCGCCGATTCAGAGGTGGTTCTATGTACTGTCATTCCTGGCGGTACTGAACTCAATGCAGGTCAGGAACGTTATCCTCGTCGTCGACGAGGCCCACCTATACTTCAGGCTTGGTGAAAGTACATTAACGACTTCGGTGAGGGTTGGTAGGAACTTCGGCAGGTACTTCGTGCTTATCACCCAAAGCCCGTTCGACATACCGAGGGAGTTCATAAGCATGAACAAACTATTCATCGAATTCCCCATTATGTACTACAGCGCCGAGAATGTGGTGTTTAGGGAGCGTGGTTTTAGGGCTTACTTCGGTAGGAACGAGTTCTACGACCAGGGCAAGAGCCCCACCTCAATAATGCCACCACACTGGGGAAGCCCACTCACGGCAGTGATGCACCTACACATAACGAGCAGGCAGATGCTGGAAACAATGCCGGAGAAGACGCCGCATCTAGAGCTGAGGGTCGAGGTTAATCCGGAAATGAGCCCGAGGCAGAACACAACGACACTGAGGAGATGTGCAGAGGCATTTAATGTGCCCTTGAGGGTGGTGTCTGATTATGGGTTTGAGTGCCCGAAGTATAGGCAGCTCCTCGAGGGTGTCTGGGAATGCATTGGGAGGCCCTAACGTTTTATATCGAGCCTAGGGAATTGATATTTGGCGAAGTGGCAATAATTGGCGCGGTGACTGTCGAGATTGGCGACTGCGATGTTGCAGTCAAGGACCTAAAGCTGGTCAGGGCAAGCATTAAGGATTTGGCTAAGGCTGTTGGGCGGGACATTGCACTGCACACCGCGTACCCCTCTGAGTACCTGGACGTGGCCACATACTTCCTGGGCAGGTATGGCATACCGAGGCTCAGCCTTAGGGTTGTTAATGCGGATCCGAGGGAGGTCCCATTTAGGGCGTTTAATGATGAGGGCTTGCTTAGGAACATCGCCTACCTGCACGGTGTCAAGCATGTAGTGCTGAGCAATAACATACACCTAAACTCGAGGAAGACGTCATACACAGTACACAAAATACTCATGGAGTCAGGCTATAACGCCGACAAGAACCTAGCCAAAAGACACAGAGGATCATTACCATGCAGGGTAAGGCTGGCCTAACAGTCAAACCCACCTTTTAACTTAATTCCCAATAGTTATTAGTGAGGGATGAGCCCCTGAGGTACATCGCCCTGGGCTTGCCGGGGCGAATTCCTTGGGGGTGATTCAATTGGCTGGGCCCCTCCGTAGGCTGGGCGTAGTTATGCGCCTAAGTACCTGGGTAAGGCCTTGCCCATACTGCATAGATTCATTGTTGAGGAGCTTCCGAAGTTTAAGATGAATATTAAGAGCGATAATGGTCTCTATAAGTTCACTGTTAATGCGGTCAGGAGGTACTTGGTTAAGTACTTGCCTGAGAGTGAGGTTGATGGGGCGGTGATAGCCCTGGCCACAGGCCGCCTAACCATTGAGTTGGTTAGGCATGGTTTTGAGGTGGTTAGGCGCCATAGGGGGGTCTACATAGTGAGGAGGGTGGTTGGTGATGGGGAGTGATGAGGAGGAGTTCATGAGGGTTAAGGAGTATGTCGATAGGAGACTTGAGGAGTTTAGGGATGAGTTGCTTGATTTCTTGAGCACAACGAAGTCTAGGGACATGGACAAGGTGAGGAGGGAGTTGATCAAGTTCTTGGTGAGGGAGATCGAGGAGTTAAGGAGTGAGTTGCTCAGTGAGGTTAGGGGTGCCAATGACCTGGGCAGGAGGCTTGATGAGTTGGGTAGGGAGGTTGAGGAGATAAGGCAGTTAGTCGATAAACAGGGCCTTAATGATATCGTCAACAGGGTTAAGCATGAGCTTAACCTGGTAGAGGCTAGGCTTAGGTGGTTCGTTGTTGATAAGGTCAATGAGATTGAGCTTAGGCGTAGGAGGAATGGTGTTAGGAGGGCTATTGTGTTTTTGTTCGGCACGGTAGTCGTAGTGGCCATTGGGTTGGTGGTAGCCATTAAGTTGGCTCCATGGCTTATACCGCTCATAATCATCGCCGTTTACGCACTACTCAGGAGGTGGTGAGTGATGGCTCTGAGGGGTGACCAAGCCGAGGTGGCCAATAAGTTGTTGGCGATGCTTGGGGAGAAGAATGTCGCCGGACTCCAGGCACCGACTGGATGGGGCAAGAGCTTCGTGGCTTCATTCTTGATTAAGCAGTTGGGTGGTAGGTGGCTCTGGGCCTCAAGCCTAATAAACGCCTTGGTTGAGGCTGGCAAGGCGCTTGGGGATTTCGGCATTAGGCACTTCCTGAGCACTGGTAGGGAGAGACTTTGCCTGAAAAATTATAGGCACAGCGACTTCGTTATTCGAAAACCATGCGGCTTCTGCCAATTCAATAGGCCTATCCCTCAATCATTGGTTAAGGCATTAATCAACGCTGTTGATTACGGCGTGGTTAGGGAATTCGCCGAGGAGGGAGGCCTCTGCCCGTACAGCACTCAGGAGACTTTGGTTAGGGAGTTACTTAATGAGTATGGTGACTTGGTCGTCGTTTTGATGAACTACGGTAGGATTAGCAAGCATGCCAAGCGGTTTGATGGTTTAATAATTGATGAGGCGCACAACTTAGCAGTACCCAAATTAGTGAGCCTGCCGAGGAGGGGCTTTGAGCTTTTGTTTGAAAAGCTCGGTGTTGAGGGCGTTGATGTTAAGGATGCAGAGCTCGTTAGGTCACTACTCGGTGAGTTGTTGCTTACCATAGCCATTGATAGTGGGCTCAGTGAATTAGTGAGCCTGGACGACTTGGTGGCATTCATTGAATCGCCAATCACCTACTACGACCCCGACAGCGATGCCCTAATTGGAGTCAAGCTAGAGGGCTTGCCGAGCCTCGAAAACAAGAGGGTCCTGCTGATGTCGGCCACATTACCACCTAGTGTTTTGAGCACAATCCCTGTGATTAGGGTGGAGCCCAGCCAAGTAATCAAGGCTAGGGTTGGCGATGCGGTCATGACAACCGAGAACATCGAGAGGCTCAAGAACGAAGTCGCTAAGCGGTTAAGCGACTTATTGAGTGATGGTTTGCCTACCGTAATCTTCACAACGAGCAGTAAGGAGGTGATTATCGAAAACGTGGTCTACGAGGACGAGTTGAGGAGGGAGGACATCTGCAAAAGAAGTATCGTACTGAGGTTTTTTGGCAAATATGCCGAGGGCGTTAGGCTGAACTGCTATAAGCGTGTCGTATTGCTCACCTTGCCACTCTTACCGCCGAACGTCATGAGGCGCTTGGAGGTTAGGGGCTTGAGGTCGGTTGATTTAATCACAATAAAGGCTGTGCAGGCAGTAGGTAGGTTGTTGCCTAGTAATGAGGCAATAGAGGTAATATTATTTGACAAGAGGTTCAGGAGGTACTGTGGTGTTTTAATGAATTATGGCATTCAATGCGTCGGCAACGGCTGACCGCCCCGCCTAGCCGGGCAGTGGCTGGGCGGGGTGGGATGAAGCCGTGATTGATACGCGGGTCAAGCTGCCCCTTGATGACCGCTAGACACACTGAGCAAACCACCCCACCCAGCCGCCCAATACCCTTAATGGTGCTTAATAAGCCTATCGCCTTCGACGTCTCGAAACCAAGCCCGGGCGGACCACCCCCGCCCAGTCATAAGCCAAGGCTGGTGGGGGTTAATAAAGGCATCGCCTTCGATGCCTCGACGCTTCGGCTGCCTTATTAAGCCTGTGCCTAAAGTAATTGGTGGAGGAGTAATGAGCCCCTGAGCAAACCACCCCGGTATAGCCGGGGCGGATGCTCGGTGGGTGATCCAATGCTGGCCCGTGGGTGGGCATAGGGGGTTTGGCGATGAATAGTTGGAGTGAGAGTGTTAGGCTTGCGAATTTGCTGCTCAGGAGGCTCCGTGACTTTGATGGGCGTGGTGTTAAGGCGTTCTTCACGCGTGGTTGTTATCGCCATGACTTGGTTAGTTGGCGATTTGATGGCAAGGCCATTAGGTGCCTCAGGTCTTGGTACATTAGGGCCTTGGTTAGTGTTGCGTCAGTGCTGCACCCATTGGTCAAGGCATACGGCGTTAAGGCTGTGGAGTCCGTGGTTAATGATTTAGATATAACGAGGATCGACGTTAGGGAGAACCTACTAAGTGATGTTGCTGAGCTCGTTTATGAAGCCGTTCTTAGTCAAGCCAACGGAGCAGTAGGTAATGCCAATAGCGACCTTGTTGTTGCAAGGCTAATTAATAATAGCATTGGGGATTTAATGGCCCAGATCAGTAGGGTTGAGGGCTTGATGAGGAAATGCAGGGATGGCGAGGTGAACCTCGAGGGTGAGGAGCTTGATTGTCAAGATCTGTGGTTGTACGAAGCAGAACTAAGACAGGTACTGAGTGAGCTACAGAGGCTAGCCAAGAAATACAACGTAAGTGCCGAGCCAAGCAAAACGCCTTGGTGGCTATTCAAGACCTAATCAATCAAACACCTACGCCCTTCTCCTCCCACCATCCTCCCTCTCCTCCCCCGCTCCTTTCGCGGTCAAAGAGCCGGTGGCTCCCCTCGTAGGGGGGGGGGCTCCCGGCTCGTGAGGGGGGCTGTGGGGACGATAGACCTCGAGCCCCAGGAATCCGATAGCCGAGGGGTGCCGCCTCGCCGGCGGCGATGTGGACGATAGATCCCAAGCCAAGAAACCGGTGAGGCGGCGGGAGAGGGGTTGGTGGGAGGAGGGGCAATAGCAAGATGTCCAGCAAACCCTAGGAAAAACAGACCAATATGCTTCGGTGAATGGGCAAGAAAGAGAACCTTGTTCTAGGAAAAGCCAGAACAAGCTATTAATGAACAAGCCGAGTAATGTGAAAATAAGTCAGTAAACCCTAGGGATTTGCAGAACAAATGTCTGGCAAGTGCCATGGGGTAATTGATGCAGTAGGTATTTAAGCAAGTGAGGAGAGGTGAGGAATAGCCACCCCATGTCTGGTCACCTACTGAGGGGCCCGCGGTGTGGGGTTCCCCGCACCGGGGCGCCAACCAATCCTTTCCCCTTTCGATTGTTTTTTCCTTCGTTTCTCGGTGGTATGGCCCCGGTGTGGGTTTATCCCCACGCCGTGGGCCCTTCGTGGGGTTGGGCCTGGCCACTCCCGGGTGTCCCTGAAAGGGAGTTGGGGGTTACCCCTGGCTGTGATCGAGTAGGGGGCTACCGGGCTCTGGCTGGGACCCAGCTCCACGAAGTCTCTCAGTAGGTGACCAGACATGGGGTGGAAAACTCGAGGTAAAGTCTCCGATGACCCCGCCTCCCCAGGGGTGGGTGAGGTTAAAAACAACCCATCCTCAACAGCCCCCGGCACTGCTGGGGGTGTCGGGGGCTACGCCCAGGCGGAGTGGGGCCCAGCCAAACCAAGGATATGCTGGGGTATGGAGGTAAAGGACTCGCAAAGGTTAAAGTGCGGTGAGGAAGTTAGCGATCCGAGAATAGTTAATGAGGTAGCGAAGCTAATAAGTGAGTTTATTAGGAGAGTTGAGAGATATAGAAGTGTGTTGTTAAGCGACGAGATTACACCATTTAGTTATGCCATCAGTGCCTTGAGTGATTGGTTAAAAGTCGTGGTTGTTGAGGTTGATACTGTCATTATGGAGCTTAAGGCTGTTGAGCACGAGGTAGGCAAAAATATGCTAAAGCTTGCCGAAGAAGCAAGAGAGAAGTGGTTTAAGATATATAGATCTGAACTAGAGGAGTTGATTGAAAAACTAAGAAAGGGTGAAGCAGTAATAATCATAACGGGAGATCCGTTTAACGAGAGTAGGTCCTTTATAGCGCACTTATACACGAGATACTTAGCGATTGAGATAGAGAGGATCGCTAAATCACCAGACAACATAACGATAGAAATATCGTTGAGTGACTTAGGAGGTATTGACGTAGTTATGCCAAAGCTATTCAGCGATAATATATTAGAAGCAATGAGATACGGCTTGTTATTAACGGATGGAAGTATTGTTAAAGGTTACCCAGCGATGAACACTAACCAATTATGGCAAGTTATCGCTTGGATACTTGTGTGGTCTGGAATAGTTCACATATACATAAATGGCATAAATATTAATAATAACATAAGCATAAAGTGGCATTTAAGGGCAATAAGCCATAGAGACAAGATAAAAAATAAGGATGAGGTTGTGAAGTTAGTTCTTAAGCTTAATAATGATGAATTCTTAATATTCTTGCTCTTCGCGTTACTTGGTGATGGTCACTTTGATATTAAGAATAAAATGATTAAGCTTGACATTGGCGTTTCGAAGTATGAGCTATGGGTTGATATTATCAAGAAAATAAAGAGCTATGGCTTTAAGGAATATGACAGCAGAAATAAAAAGACGTACATAATTTGGACTTATAAGGCCATAGAGTTAACCAGGAAAATGCTTAGTAGCTCAACGATTAAAGCAATGATCGAGAGCTTAAGCATTTTACCAGATGCTGAAAAGCTAAGACGCTTAATAGCGTTGACTAATATAAAGATTAAGCCAAGGGGCAGTTTGTCAATTGAGATCGATAATATAAAGATGAGCATTCATGTAAGAGATGAGGGCTATATTGAAATTAGGATACTTCGTAAAAATTATGAGGATGCTAGAGCAATTCAGGAGAGACTTAATAGCGCGGGTTACAAAGCTAAGTTAAGGAAGAACGGCAAAAGTTTTGAAGTATGCATAGATATCGACGAAATTAAAAAACACCCAGAATTAATTGCTAAGGTTTGTGAGACGTTAAGAAGGATACATGAGGAGACGATAAATGAGAATAACGCTGTGAAGGCTTGGAAAGTAGCTAAGGCAATAATGAGATTAAACTGTAGAAACCCCACCTAAACCCACGGGCCAGCAAGTTCTTTTTAAATAATTTAAATATCCCTCGGTCTTGGTCTATCGGTTTCTAGGCTTAGGGGTGTTGGTTCCCTGCTTATCGCCATAGGTCTTGGACTCTACGTCACTATAATAGGCGGCGCAGCCATGATATCCTCGCAACCATTCTATACCGCCATGGTTAGTGATAAGGGTGTATCATTCATAGTTAATCCAAGTAATTTTGAGACGACTTGGTGCCAGAACGTTGGCATTAGCGTTAATGGCTTTGGTAATGTACTTAGTGCCTACAATAGGCTTGCCGTGTATGTTGCCCAGGCAAATACCATAGTCATAATACTCTATGCATTGCTCTTTGCTGTTATTTATGCCATTAGGTCTGCGTTATCGTGATGCCCATGCTTGGTCTGGCTCTCGTTGTTATGGCCATAGCTGGTTCAATAATGATTAGGGCAATTAATTCCATTGCTAGGGGCAGGGAGTTTAAAATCGATGCTGAAGACCTGGCTTGGTACCTAATAGCCCTGGCCCTTGTCACAAACCTCTTTAATTTAATACCCAGTAATCTTTACTCAATTGGTACGGCATTAATTACAGTGGACAAGCTACTGAATGCGTATAATAATCTAGTAAACTCATTGGGCATTGCTGATGCCGTCTTATCCTTATCAATTAACATTGGTTTACCCATAGCTGAGGCGGCCATATACGTAGCCACGGGGTCAGGGTTAGGTTCGATTATGCTTGTTATAGAGGTTATTGAGCACCTGACTAACTTAGTGATTAATTATGTGGTTCATGTGATTTCCATATTAGTGGTTGTTCTATGGTTCATGAAGTATGCCGTGATCATTGGCGAGGTGCTTGGGCGGTTCATTCCTTACATGGCCTTCTTCCTTGTTATACCCAGGGTTAGGAATGCAGTCATAATACCTACTGTCCTCTACCTAGTCCTGGGTATTGCGCTACCCCTCGGCATAAATACCATGCATTCATTACCAATAATTAGCACCATCAGTGAAACACAGATCGCGCCAAGTGAGTTGGGCTTTATCAATATTGAGGTGCTTGATGAGTTGGGTAGGTCAGTACCGACTGCCCTGTGTATTAATGGTTATGGATTCCCATACAGTGAGGTTGTTGGTTTGCCTAATGGTGCTGGTGTGGTTGCCCTGCCAATGTACATAATGAGGAATCAACCAATACCTTACAGGATTAATTGCCTAATAGCCCTATTCATGAAATTCAGTACAAACTACTTCGTTGTTCCAGGTCTTGGGCTTAATAATGATACTGTGGTTATTAGGTTACCAATGATTGCCGTGCTTAATGATGACTCGTTAGTGGCTTTGTTCAACTACACGTGGAGTGGTGTCGGTAATACTATTATTGGCGTAAATAGTGGTTATGCCGTTATTAATGTAACAACGCCGTGCAATGGAAACCTAACAGTAATGGCATATGCCTCGGGGGTAGCACTAAGGCTAATTAATTCTACAGAAAGTAATTGCTCAATAACATACTCAATAATACAGGGTGTGCCAATTAACATGGTTTCGCAGTTCTGGATTAATAACGTCATTACGAACCATGAACTCTTCTGTCAGGACCTTGAACAAGTACTCAACCCATCAATTGTGCATCAGGGAATCACTGCACCACCGCAGGTTATTAATGCAATTCTCGGTATGGTGAATGAATCATGCAATGGCCCAGGTAATTACACAGTTGTAATCAATGAGTTAAGGAGCGATAGGCTTACCGCCTCGCTCAAATGCCATGGCACTTGCGGTAATGTCAGCATTAGCGCCCTAGTGATTGGTGTTAAGCCGTATGAATTTAATTACTATGCATTGTGGAGTGGTTCCTACATTACCTGGTTCAATGATTCCCTAATGATCATAAGGAATGCCTACCTAAACCCGCTTAACCTAGGCATATTGATTAATTTATTCATAGGCATTACCTATTACTCAGCCCTACTCCTCGGTATTATTGGGTTAGTAGCCATAATCCCAAGGATTAGGTATTGGTCCAGGATCATGAGTGTGGTTAGGATCAAGCTTGGCATTAAGTATGAGGACATTATCGCAGTCACGAGCCCATTAATATCAATGGTGGTTAAAAGCCGTAGGGTTAACAATGAAGGTATTACTAGGAGGTACGCACACTTAAGGTGGGTCTACGAAATCGCTAGGCATAGTCATACGAGTCATTTACTCAGGGTTGGGTATTGGGTGGTTAGGGACTTACCAAAGGTATCCGCAGCACCTCATGTCCTATTACCAACGCTCTATGGCGTATCGCTGGCCAGAGATTACCTAGTGAGAAGAGCATTATTGATTGAACGTGAGACCCTAAGAAACGCGTTAAGAGCTGTAGTGAGTGTTGCCTTATCGCCAAACCTAGTCCTTAGACCCTACTCATTGTTGAATCCCATGCTTCGTTATGGAATTAATGAATTAACTAGGTACATGATCATTAAGACTAGTACTGCGTCAAGGGTTTATGGGGCTTTAAAGAGTTATTTACGTCCAAGCATTGCCCTTTACATAGCACTTAGGTCAGTCACTAAGGGTATTGATGAGAGTGTCATTAATGCCGTAAGTGAGGTCTGGCAATCAATGGATAAGCCACTGGATACTCTAAGAACCATCAGCACTAGGTTGGGTATACTCCGGGTTATCGATAGGGATTTAACCACGTTAATAGTTAGTGAAGCATTGAGGGAATTATTGGTTAGGCATGGTTCCCTGGTTGACGCTAGGGTTTTGATTAACAATGCCGTTGTCAAGCTTGAGGATGTGGCTAAGGTTGATGATTATGCTAATGTTGTTATCAGGGTTAATAATGGTGATGTTACTGTGAAGGCTTGGATAGTTAAGGAATTCCTCAGAATTATTAACTCAATAAGGGACTTAGGGCATTAAAATCAGGGCAGGTCAGTCTCCTCACTAATCAGTACTGCAATGAATCATCACTATTGAATTAACTGCATTAAGGACTCAAAAACACTACTATTCATTTAAAATAACAGATTCATTAAAAATCTCTTTTCAGGAATAGTGTGATTAAGCCTATAACCCATAATTACTCCTCATGTTCAATTATGAATACATCAAAGACAATAGATGAAGCCCTAGTAATAATTGGTAGGGCGAGGATGGGTAAAATACCCTGCAACGAAGCCCTTGATAGGCTGTGGGAAGTACTCGTCAACCTAGACTTCGAATTAAAAACAAGAAACCCCATCAGGCACTGCGCACTATATAATTAATCATTGATTAACGCGGCTAATGAACCAGAGAAATATCGCCAATACGGAGTGGCATCACGTAGTAATGACTATAAAACCGTACTTAAGACCCCGCCTTTTAAGGCAGGAATATATAGTCTTCTAATATTGTTTGTGGGATTGAATATTCAAAAAGCTATATGAAACGACGAATTATGCAAATAAAAAGATCGGCATAAAATCCAAACGTACCGTTGAAGTACCAGCATACGTAGTTTCCTAAACCCAATCCCGGGCGAAAAACTAAAAAACTGTGAAGTAGGAGCTTATCTCGGAGGGCCCGTAGCTTAGCCAGGTAGAGCGCCCTGGGGCGTGTTGCCCCGCGTATGGCTCATAACCGGGAGGTCCCGGGTTCGAATCCCGGCGGGCCCACCAGTTATGATTTTTTGTGCTTTGTTTTGAGCCCGTGGGCTTTTGGCGGAGTCTCTACAATTCAGTTTTTCATTACCTTAGCTATTCTCCATGCTCTTTCGATGCTGTCCTCACTCACTGTCTCCTCGTGCAACCTCATAAGTACTTCGCATACCTTAATGATAAGCTCTGGATGTCTCGTATTTTCATCTTGGCTTATGTAGATCACGAATTGGCTATCTCGCTTACTTAAATTAGCGTTGTAGCCTGCGACTCGAAGCGTCTCCTAAATATTCCTGGCATTCTCGAAGTTCTTACGCCTGACCATGAGTTTCACATTGCCGTTTCGCCTCACGTTAATACACATCCTCATGCCATTCACGGCATCAACCGAAGAGTCACCTCTCGGCTTGATCTCTACGTTTATCAGCGTTATTAGGTGCCTTAATTTCCTAGCATCTGATAGTTAATTCAAATAATCAATCAAGGCCCTAATTATCGAATCGCCGAGCCGCCTCTTGTCTATGTCGACAGCCTTTGCAGTCTTTAAATCATGCTCCTTAAGGTCATGCCTCATTATTCTATTGATAATCTCGCTCCGTAGCTCATATTTCTCGCTACCAATGTTGAGCTCAATCACCCTTCTCTCAGCATCAATGTTACCATCGCCTAAAACCGCGTAATAAGTAAGGCCGGTGGAATCAATTAGGCCCATTGGGATACCCATATACGGAAACGCCGAGACAGCCTCCGGGGAGTGGTTGATGGAGCATGCCAAGCACCAACACTAGGCCCACACCCAACATGGGTAAAGCCAAGCGCACCCAACTTAGATTTTAGACGCTAAGTGGGGTTTGTGCATGCAACCTAGGCAATGCCTCATATGTGAAGAAATTAGTGGTTATTGAGAAAGAATTCATTGATTAAGCCCTAGACTTAATATACGTCTTCAGGATCTCAATCAATTTCTCAATCTCCTCAACTGTATTGTAACCATGTGAAGAAAACCTGACGGTGTCAAGTCTAGGTAATGCTTAATTATTTTGTTCTGGCTTAATCCATGATCAATTATGGATTTTCTTAGGTGCCAGGTTTTAGAGGATTTATTACCCACGGGTTTTCCCTTTGGTTACCTCGTCCTCATCCGTGGAGACCTGGGTATGGGTAAGACACTCCTCGTTAAGTTGCTCGCTAAGAGCGTCCTTAGTAATTATCCACTTGTTTATGTTTCCTTTGATGATAATCCAGAGGCCGTGGTTAACGACCTAAAGGACTTCAGTAATAGGCTCTTCGTAATTGATGGATTCTCACTGGGTGATCAACGCAGGATTAAGACCCCTAACGTCATTGATGCAATTACTGAGTTGGATCCTGGACAGTTAATTAGTAAGGTTAGCCAGGCCGTTTATTCAAGGGGCGCCCGTGGCTTAATAATTGACTCAATTAATGACCTACTCATTAATATTGACCCAAGGGGCTTAATTGCAATGCTTAAGCAGTTGAAATCAACATCAAGACTCTACAACATGGTAACGTTCATAGTTGCTCATGTAACCACGGAGGACATCGACAACCTACTCAATAGTATTGAGTATGTCTTTGATGGCGTTATAGAGATGGAATTCGATGAAAACATGGCGAACCTAGGCATACCGGTCAGGAGGATGAGGGTTAAGAGGATGAAGGGTGTCTCACACTCAATGAATTGGTATTACTTCACTACGGCTAAGGGCACGATAGTCCCCGTGGACATTAACGAAATAAAGAACATGCTAAAGAACACCCTTGAAAGCCTTGGGGTTCAATTACAAGGTGGATGATGACACTGCTTTATCAAAATTCATTTTAGACTTATAGGATATTATTTATTTCTTTTGATGTGGATCGTGTAATTTATATTGGATAGAGAGAAAAGCCTATAAATAAGATATAGAGATAAAAACATAGAGAGGCCAAAACAAATTAAGCTGGCTTATGAGGCGTCAATAGCGTCATTTTTCGGAACTTTTCTAGAGTTCTATGACTTCACATTGTTTGGCTACTTGGCTACGGTAATAGGTCCTCTCTTCTTCCCTAGTAAAAGTATACTGTAACATTGCTTTATTATTTTGCGGTATTCGGTACTGGATTTATCATGAGATCAATCGGTGCACTTTTCTTTGGTTGGCTTGGTGATAGGTGGGGTAGGAGAAATACGTTTATGATCCCTATAATACTTATGGCGCTTGCATCTTTGTTTATGGGTTTATTACCCACGTATCAAGAGGTTGGTGTATTAGCACCTGCATTATTAGTAACCTTGAGGTTATTACAGGGCTTTTCATTAGGTGGTGAGTGGGGTGGTGGTATAACAATGGTTGCTGAGCTCGCGCCAAGGGAGAGACGTGGGTTTTTCGTTGGTATTGTTCAGATGGCTCAAAGCGGTTTATTAACGACTGGTTTATTAACACTCTTTTCCAGCACGATGACAAAACAGGCATTTACAACATATGGCTGGAGGATACTATTTATTTTAGGCGTTATAATAGCATTGATCGGCTTCTATATAAGGGTAAGGCTTACAGAAACACCAGCATTTGATGAAGTTAGGAGACAGAAGAGAACACTTAAGGTTCCTATAGCGCCACTGGTGACGAAGGGGCATTATATATTAATGCTCCTTATGGCACTATTCCTGGCAGGTGTGCCGCTATCCTACACGTACATCGTTTATGGAGCAACTTACTTAACACAATATGTGCATTTCCCATACTCACAGGCAACGTTCATCACATTCATAGCGTCCGCCTTTTATCTAATCCTCACATTACCATTTGCCTATCTGACAGACATAGTTGGAAGAAAGCCTATTGTATTTGCAGGATTAATTGGTGAAGCGATTCTGGTAATACCGTTCTACTTCTTCATAGTACGTTATCCAATCTTTTAATCGTACTTGCATTCTACATAATTGAAGAGACGCTCCATGCTGTGTATAATGGTGCCTATGCGCAGATACTTGCCGAGATATTCCCAACAGTATCAAGGTATACAGGAGTCGCCTTTTCATATAACCTTGGGGTCGCAGTACTTGGCGGCTTTACACCATTCATTGTGACGTACCTCATATCCTCATTACACACGCCGCTTGCACCAATATATTGGCTATTACCTCTCATAGTAATACCAATAATACTAACGGCTGTCCTATACAAGGAGACTAAGGGTATTGAATTGGGGGCGTAAGCATGAGTAAAGGTTCGGCCATTGATTTATTACGATCCCTGATAAGTTTTGATACCGTGAATGACCCTGACAACGGTAAATATCCCGACCCTAGTGTCATTGATTTTGTCGAGGGCGTGTTAAATGGGCTTGATATGAGGACGAGAGTGTTGGTCAGTCGTGGTTACAAGAGTATAGTTGGTGTTATTGGTTCTGGTGAACCGCGAGTTTTATTGCTTGCTCACCTAGACGTCGTACCATTCATACGCAGTGAGTGGAAGTATGACCCACTCAAATTAACGGTTGAGGGTGACCTCGCCTATGGGCGTGGGGCCCTTGATGATAAGGGTAATGTAGCCGCCGTGCTTAAGGCATTAGAGGACCTGGTAAATATAGACAGGGGCACGGTTATCGTCGCATTCACAACTGATGAGGAGGTTGGTGGTGAGAATGGGGCTAGGGTCGTGAGGGATTACCTACTGGGTAATGGTCTTAGGCCGAACTACGTGATTAATGCCGATGGACACTCGATGGTTATCATAAATAGGAGGAGGGCCATATTCAATGCCAGGGTCAGGTCTAGGGTTGAGAAGGCGGTGGTTAACGGGCGTAGGGAGCCCATTAGGTTTCAACTCGATTATAAGGTCACGCCTCCGTACCACGCCGCTTACTTCATAAACGGTGTCGATACACCCAGTCATTGCCCTTTCCCAATACGTATGGCTCAACAATGCATACGTAGTCAGCCTTAGGGGCGGCTTTGTTAAGAGTAATGTCACGCCTACCTGGGTTGAGGCTGACGTGGTTAAGCCCTGCAGTGATTGCCCACAGCAGGAGGTTGATGATGGGCTCACTAGACTCGTTAGGGCTCTACTGCCGTTGACAAGGTTTGTGCCTAGGGTTAAGGCTCAGAGCGTGTTCGATGTCACCGCTGTTCCTAATGTGTATAGGCTTGTTGGTGATTGTCATGAGGTCATCATAAATGTTAGGGCTATGACTAACGATGCCAAGGCCATTGAGGAGGCTATGATCGACGTGTTGAGGGAGGATTTCCAGGGAATCGAGGTTAAGGTTGAAAGTGAGGGCGGTGGGGGTTACCTATACACTCCGCGTGACTCAGGACTCGTTAAAACAGCCAGCGAGGTTCTTAGTGAGCTTGGTCTTGAGGCTAGGGTTATGGAGATGGCTGGTGCGAGCGATGCCAGGTATTTCTCACCACTTGGTATTGAGACTATAGACTTCGGTCCAGTGGGTGGTAATGAGCATGGTCCTAATGAATACGTGAGTATAAAGTCCCTGGAGATCACGAGTAGATTCTACCCATTGTTAGTTAGGCGATTGATTTCTTCGTGATTAAAAAGCGGTTATTTTTGACGCTAATTATTCTTAGGACCTGGATTAGTACAATATGAAGAGGACCACTAGGCCATAAATCGCAATTGCCTCTGCCAGGGCAACGAATACTAGGTAGAGCGCGAACAACTCCCTCCTCTCAACCAAGGCACTTACTGATGCAGCACCAGCAATGCCGATGCCGATGCCGGCACCGAGAGCCGCAAGTCCAAAACCAATACCAGCTGCCAAGGCCCTAGCAGCCTCAACCTGCGCTTGATCAGTAGCTTGTGCATGAACGATCAAAGCCACGAGACTAAGCGCTATCATTGCAATTACCAAGACCCTGATAACCCTCCTACTCACCATCAACGAAACAAGACATAAGACATTATTAAAATTTTATTCCAGAAAAACAATCACGAAACCCACAACATAAAACATAAAACAAACAAAAACTGACCAAGAAAACGCCAGAACAGTCGAACCAGGCCCAAGGCGTTGAACCACAGAGTCAACAGGAACCCCATCTTATGTGTTCGAATTCTGACCGGGACATTATTTGACAGCTTAGTTTCTCCATCACCTTAGCTATACTCTGAACTCTCCTTGTATTTCCCTCACCCAATACTTCCTCGTGCATTCCCCTCAGTAATCCGCATACCTTGGCAGCAAGCTCTGGATGCCTCTTGACCTCGCCCATGTTTATGCGAACCACAAAGACCTCACCATACCTCCTCAACCTGGCGTCATAACCTACCCCTCGTAACCTCTCCCAAATTTTCCTCGCACCCTCGTAGTCTCTACGCACAACCCTAAGCTGGATAGTACCACTACTGTACACATTAATACTCATCCAAACACCATCAACCACCTCAACCATTGAACGACCCAAAGACCTAACCTCCATATCAGCCAACCCAATCAACCGCCTAAGCTTCTCAGCATCAGGCAACTCACTTAGGTTCTCTATTATAGACCTAATCACCGAGTCACCCAGCATTTTACGAGCAACGGCAATAGCCTTCGACTCCCAAACCCTATACGCCTTCCTACGCCCACCATCACCCTCCCTAAATCCATAACCCACCAACCTCTCAATGACCTCACCCCACAACCCACGCTTCGACCCACCCATGGTAAGCCTAATCATCCTCTTCCCAACATCTACATCACCATCACACAATACCGCGAGGAGCAGGAAGCCCATGAAATCCTCATCACCAAGCTCTAGGACTCGCTCAGCAACCTCAGCCTTCCTCTTAAACATACCCCTATAATCAACAGCCCTTAGACGCCAAATAATTCCCACGTCATCCTCATTGAGACTTAAACCTATTATGCCTGCATAGACCTTACCTGGAAACACAAGTGTGAAGGTGACAGCTTGCCAAAGTTGACTTGTGCTCATTATCGGATAACCACCCTCATGGATAGACCCATCTGTTAGTAATAAGCCGTATTGCATAGCCCTTAGCTTTTCATCATCAAGAAGCTTCGGCGTTATAATATGAGTACCCTTAAATCCCGTTAGCGACATGCGTATCGTTGCCCCCTTAGCCCCAGCCACCCTCTCTATCTCAATTGCTAAATGTATCGTATATAAATGCACTATAAACGACTTATTGCTATTAAATGGCTCTCCAGTTATGATTATTGAAATCTCATTACCTCTCAACTTCCTAATTAACTCCTCCAGTTCCAGCCTATGTATTTCCAGCCACCTCTCCCTAGCTTGACTCAGTAACTCGATCATTGTCCTACCGACATTATGCTCTGTCAGCTCAAGTTCCATAATTATTTCATCACTCTTAGCAATCACGATTGCCTTAGACGACCAATTACTTACGGCATTGATAGCAAAATCAAATGGCGTAGTCTCACTGCTTAGTAATACGTTTTTATGCTTCTCGATTCGGTTTAAGAACTCATTGATTAGTTTCATCACCTCACTAACTATCTCTGGGTTATTGACGGTCTCACCACATTCTAATCGCTTCTTACCCCTAACCTTCACACCCCAGCAAATCCTCAAACCATTAAGAGCCATGAAACATCCATAGAACTAACCTCAACAGGACTAATAAGTCACTTACGAGAATAATTATAAATCAAAATGTAAGTAAACAATTAAAAGAATAGTACCGTATAAGCACATGAAAAATTAAAATCTTCTTTTCCCTTCCTTATTCTTATACTTAGAATGAGAATATTGTCCATAAATGAGTTGCAGTATCCTCACTTTAAAGTTGAAATTAATAAATAATGCAAGTCCTTCGCTCTTACTAATTGGCACCGTAACTCGCAGGAAAAGACTTTTAAATCAAAAACATGGTAAACAAAACGCCGGGGTGGCCGAGCACGGTGAAGGCGCGGGCCTGCTAAGTCCGTCCCCGCAAGGGGGCCCGGGTTCAAATCCCGGCCCCGGCACCAGATTCTTTTTTCTCTTTGGCATTTCTGTACAGGCCTGCTTCAAGGAATTTCAATGCGAGCTTAGTATCGTACCTGGTCTCTAAAATGCGCTCTCTCCTATACTCCTCAGTATTTAACCACGGTTTACTCAGTTTCAACTGCTGTGAATCCACAACATCTTACTCAATGAGGGGAATTTGTAGCATTCGTCTTGGCTCAATATTTAAATGCCGTGTAATGCTATCATGGGTGTCTTACCAACGTGAAAATCTAAGAATTGCGTGAGAGCCTCTATGTTGGATAAATAATTTACTAAAAGTACAATACTATTTATTTGTAGATAGTAAGGCAGAGGCGCTTTCGGAGGCGTTGGTATTAACGATGGTTAATAGGCCCTGGGGATTTTTCTTCGTATTTAGATCTGGCTTGCGTTATATTTAATAATGTGTGCACCTTATGTGTTGTGTGTCGCTTAACGTCGATATCGAGTTGTACGTGGTTGATTTGAGGTTTAGGTTTGGGGATTTGTTGTATGAGGGTGTTGTGGATGTTCATGTTAATTCCGTGGGCGACTTAATGCTTAATGCTGTTGATCTTAGGATTAGGTCTGTTGAGGTTGGTGGTAGGTCCGTTGATTATTCCTATGATGGGAAGGTGTTGAGGGTTCGGGGACCGGTTAGTGGTGTTGTTAGGGTTTTGTTTGAGGGTAGGGTTAGCGATAGGTTGTTGGGTATTTATAGGGCTCCGTATGGGGGTGGCTACATAATAACTACGCAGTTTGAGCCCACGGGCGCCAGGTACTTCATACCCTGTGTTGATCACCCGGCCGCCAAGGCTAGGTTTAGGTTTAGGGTCTCGGTTGATGGTGATTATGACGTGATATTCAACACGCCACCGGTCAGGGTTTACTGGGATGGCCCCTGGAAGGTATTTGAGTTTGCGGAGACCCCTAGGATGTCCACATACCTGCTTTACCTGGGTATTGGCAGGTTCTTTGAGTCCAGGGATAGGGTCGGTAGTATTGATGTGATCTTCGCCACGCCAATTAAGGATAGGGTTGAGGATGGTAGGTTCGCGCTTGATGTCGCGAAGGGCGTGCTTGAATTCTACAGTAATTACTTCGGCATACCATACCCACTACCCAAGCTTCATCTGATTCATGTCCCGGAATTTGCGGCTGGCGCTATGGAGAACTGGGGCGCAATAACGTTTAGGGAGACCGCACTGCTCGTGGGTAGGGGCAGTACTGAGTTGACTAGGAGGCGTGTGGCTGAGGTTGTGGCGCATGAGATTGCGCATCAGTGGTTTGGCAACTTGGTCACAATGCGTTGGTGGGATGACCTGTGGCTCAATGAGTCCTTCGCCACATTCATGAGCTACAAGGCAATGGACAAGCTCTTCCCTGATTGGGGTGTCTGGTATAGATTCCTTGCCGATGAGACCACGAGCTCTATGCTCAGGGATTCCTTAATGAGTACCCACCCTGTCCATGTACCCATTAGTAGTGAGGAGGAGGCCTTCGAGATATTTGATGACATTAGCTATGGTAAGGGTGCATCGCTACTTAGGATGCTTGAGAATTACGTTGGCGAGGAGGATTTCAGGAGAGGCCTTAGTAACTACCTTAGGAAGTACTCCTACTCAAACGCCACCGAGGATGACCTATGGAGCAGTATTGAGGAGGTAAGCGGCAAGCCCGTTACTAGGATCATGAAGGCCTGGGTCGATAAGCCGGGCCACCCAGTCATAACAATTGAGGATAGTGGTAAGGAGATAACGCTTAGGCAGTCTAGGTTCGTGCTTGGTGGCAATACGGCCGATACCTGGCCAACACCGATTATCTATAGGCTTAATGGCGTTGTCAATACAATACTCATGGAGCGCGACTCATTAATGCTCAGTGCTTCATCGGCATCCCTGTTCCTCAACGTCAACGGTAGCGGTTATTATAGGGTTAAGTACGGTGATTGGTCTAGGGCTTTAAGCAACGCATCTAATCACTTTGAGAGGTGGAGTGTAATAAATGATGCATATGCCCACCTGCTTCAGGGCTCGATCAAGTTGGACGAGTATTTGGGCTTAGTTAGGTCATTAAGTGATATAGTTAATTACCTACTGACGATTACCATAATCTCCCAATTGGGTACGTTATACTCAATAAAGCCATCAGCAGTTAAGGAGGTATTTACTGAGTATATTAGGGTACAGGGTAGTTTGCTTGAGAAGGTTTCTGGTATGGATGATGTTAGGGAGTTGGTGCTTTCTCGCCGTGCATTGATCGACGAGGATTACGCAAGGTCTATAGTGGGTTTGATTAAGGATTACCAGGGCTTAACCCCTGTCATGAGGCAGGCGGTTGTTAATGCGTATGCCGTGGTTGGTGAAAGGCCGTTTGAGACCCTTAGGGGGCTTTACAGGTCATTAACAACAGATGAGGATAGGACCAAGGTCTTAGCTGCAATGTTAAGTATCACTGATAGGGGTGAGTATCAGAAATCCCTTGATTTCCTGGTATCTGGTGAGGTTAAGAGACAGGATCTCCAATTCTTCACGGTTGGCTCTAGGAATCCGTATGTACGTGACTTGAACCTGAGGTGGTTAATGAGTAATTACAAGCGTTTCATAGAGGCCTATGGAGACCCCGGTGTATTGTCTAGGGTACTTACGTACTCGGTACCGCTTATAGGTATTGGTCAGGAGGATGAGGTGGAGAGGTTCTTAATGGGGTTGAACATATCGGGTATTGAAATGGGTGTTAGGGCGAGTCTTGAGCTTATGAGGGTATACTCGCGCCTATTTCGCAGTATTTAAATCGTAAGGTAGCGAATTTAGGTAGTCAAAATACAATCATACTAACCCTATTGTTTTAATAATTGTTTAATCAATTCTTTAAATAATTATCCAGAATACGGTGCTAGATACTAAAGATAACGTTTAAAAGAAAATGATAATAACAATACTTAGTATGCCATTAATTAATCGATTAACGCCGCCGACCGTCACTATGGTTAACCCTAGGAGGGAGGTATTGGCCGGTGTAACCACATTCTTAACAATGGCATACATATTATTCGTAAACCCCACAATAGTTGGTGGTGGCTTTGAGCTCGCCTTAATGCATGCGTTGGGTACGAATACTTTGAGTGCTCAGTACCAGGCGTTGGTCTATACGATTAAGTTAGGTATTGCTGCTGGAACGGCTATTGCGGCTGCCTTTGGCACGTTGTTCATGGCGTTCTTTGCCAGGTTACCATTTGCGATGGCGCCAGGTATGGGTGAGAATTCCTTCATAGCTTTCTCAGTAATTCCTGCCTTCACGACGGTGCTAATTAACATGGGTATTGCCGGTCCCGAGGCCGCTAAGATAGCCCTCATGACAGCAATAACGGCGGTATTCATTGATGGCCTAATATTCCTATTCACGGCATGGTCAGGGATTAGGGAAAGAATCCTTAAATCAATCTCGTCCAACCTAGCCATAGGCATCAGTGTTGGGATTGGCTTGTTCATAACGTTTATAGGGCTTTCACTCGGAGGCTTTGTGCTACCCGGCAGTGGTACGCCTGTTACCTTTAATACGAAGGCCTTTGTGACTCCATCCTCAATACTTGCATTTATAGGGCTTATACTCGCGATATTCCTATACATAAAGAATGTGCCAGGTGCGTTCTTGATAACGATCATCACAATAACGTTGATAAGCCTCGGGCTAGGCCTAGTTAAGCCGCCGACAACCTTGGTACAATTACCCTTGTTCTCCACATCATTAATACCGAACTTCCCCGATAACATCATGTGGTGGTTCAGATTAGTAAGCTTGGCATTCCCGGTCGCTTTTTCGTTATGGATGATCGAGTTCTTCGATGGCATAGGTACTATTGTGGGTTTATCAAATAGGGCAGGCCTTGTGGATAAGAGCGGTAGACCGATCAATATAGAGAGGGCATTGTACACGGACGCCACGGGCACAATTGTTGGTGCGTTGGCCGGAACCACGACCACGGTTATCTACGTTGAGTCTGCCGCTGGGATTGAGAGCGGTGGAAGGACCGGACTCACATCGCTGGTGACCGGTCTGTTATTCCTGGCATTCCTACCCCTAGGGCCAATAGTGGTTATGGTGCCCGACTGCGCAACGGCACCTGTACTGATCTTAGTAGGTTTAATGTTTGTATCATTAATACCCAAGCTCAACTTCAGCGATTTGACCGAGTCAATACCTGCCTTTGTGGCCATGATAAGCATACCGCTCACTTACAGTATAGCCACTGGTATTGGACTTGCCTTTATAACGTACACGCTCACGAAACTCATCACTGGTAGGTTCCGTGAAATCTCAATAACAACGTTAATAATAACGTTAGTGTTCATCCTATATTTCACGGCTATGATTCCCGCACTTCATGCATGATGTCATAGTGATCATGTGTCGTAACTCAAATGAAGCCAAGCAATAGTAGGGGATATCCTTTAAATAAATATGTTAGGTCTATGTTCATTGATGGGGTCACAGGAATTCATAGACTTACTCAAAAGGTTGAGTGAGGCATTCGGGCCATCAGGCTTTGAGGATGAGGTTAGGGATCTGGTCATTAAGGAGTTGGGGCCTTATGTCGATGATTTAATAGTTGATAAGTGGGGTAATGTAATTGGTGTTCGATACGGCAGGAGAAGGGACCTAAAGGCCATGGTTGCCGCCCACATTGATGAAATTGGCCTATTGATTGATAATATCGATAAGAATGGTTTCCTGAGATTTAGGGCCATTGGTGGTTGGAATGAGGTGACCTTAGTTAGTCAGAGGGTTGTTATTAAGACCGTTGATGGTAGGAAGATTAAGGGTGTAATTGGTAGTAGGCCACCTCACGTTACACCACCTGGTAAGGAGAGAGAGGCCCCTGAGCTTAAGGACTTATTCATAGATATTGGGGCATCAAGTGATGAGGAGGTTAGGAAGTTGGGTATTAAGGTTGGTTCGGTGGCTATCCTTGATAGGGACTTTGAGGTTCTTAATGAGAATGTGGTCACTGGTAAGGCGTTTGACGATAGGGTTGGCGTGGCCGTAATGCTTTGGGCCGCTAGACAGCTGAGGGATAGTGAGGCTACTATCTACTTCGTGGCTACGGTGCAGGAGGAAGTTGGTCTCAGGGGCGCCCAAATTGCGGCTGATAGGGTATATCCAGATTTCGCGATTGCTCTGGATACCACGATTGCGGCTGATGTGCCTGGCGTCACTGAGCGTGAGTTCGTGACTAGGATTGGCAAGGGACCGGCCGTTAAGGTTATGGATGGCGGTAGAGGCAGCGTCTTCATTGCTCACCCAACACTAACGAATTTCCTAATATCGGTTGCTGAGGAGCTGAAGATACCATACCAATTAGAGGTGTTGATTGGTGGTACGACTGATGCATTGGGAATTGCCTTTAGGAGGGATGGTATACCGGCAACTACGATATCAATACCCACCAGGTATGTTCATAGTCCTGTGGAGTTATTAAGTATTGATGATGCAATTAATGCGGCTAAACTACTCAGTGAAGCATTATCGAGAGTTGACGAGAAGCTTGCTCAAAAACTTAGGGAGAAGACTATTAAGGTTGCATCGAAGTAAATTAGATTCATTGCTTTAATAATTGGTTAACAATATTTGTTGTATTATTTATCAATTCCTCAACCCTATCCATGCTTAAGGCCTCGCTATAAATCCTCAACTTAGGCTCGGTGCCACTACCCCTGATTAGGATCCAGGAACCATCGCTAAACACGACCTTAACACCATCAATAGTTATGGGCCTTGGGTTCGGCCCCAATGAACTCAATAACTTAAGTAATTCTTCCTTGTTATCATTTACGAACTTCTTTGAATTCCTCATGTCAAGGTCAACCCTCTTGAAGTATGCCCTGCCATACTTACTCCTAACATTGCTCACTAGGCTTGTTAAGCTACCGTATTCCGAGGCCATGACTACTATTAGGGATGCCGTGTATATACCGTCCTTATCAGGTATGTGCCATGAGTAAACAAGTCCACCACTCTCCTCACCACCCATGTCAGCCTCACCACTCAGTATTGCCCTGGCCACGTACTTAACACCCACTGGTACCTCAACGACCTTAAAACCGTACTTGGCGGCTATATTATCGAGTATGTGCGTCGTAGATACAGTCCTAACAATGCCTCTCTTAATCATTGATGCAGAGGCCAGTCTCTCAACGACTATTGGCAGAATGTCGTTGGCACTTAGGTAACCATGAACCCTGTCAACAAGGGCTATTCTGTCAGAATCACCATCATGTGATATACCAACATCATACTTGCCTGCAGTGACCTCCTGAACAAGCTCAGGAATATTTTGAGGCTCTGGGTTTGGATCCCTACCTCCAAAGTTTGAGTCATAGTTATTGTGTATTTCCATAACATCCATACCGAGCCTTCTCAGGACCTCACTTGTGTAACCAATTGAGGTTGCATAGATGGGGTCTATAATGACCTTGAATCTATTCCTTGGCTTAAACATCTTAGTTACACTTTCATAGACGTAATTAATGTACTCAGGGGCTGGGTCTATTGTGGGTATGGGCCTCAACTCGAGAGTTTTAACGGATCTCGTAATATCACTATACTCATCACTATACAATTTCTCTATTTGGTTTGTATCTTCTTCCTGTACTGGTGATCCTTTGCTTGTTATTACCTTAAAGCCATTATATATTGGTGGGTTGTGGCTAGCCGTGATCTGAATAATGAGATCAAAACCAAAGCGAGAACCAAACCAGGCAGCTGTTGGGGTTGGTGTAGGTTTATTAACAATCACGACGTCCAAGCCATGATTCACGGCCACGCTGGCCGCAACATGCGCGAAGTCCCTTGACTTCCTCCTCGCGTCGAAACTAACAAGGACTCTATGTAATCCATATTTACGTGACCAATAGCGAAATGTTGATTCCGCAAGCACTGCAACCAGGAACTCCGTGAACTCCTCATCAATCACGCCTCTAACGCCATCCGTACCGAAGTGAAATGTAAGTTTATTACCCATTGTCTTACCCTACTAAATCGACCTTTTATTATTTTATCCTCTTAATCGCCGTGAGTAACTGCGCCAATTACATTCATCCATTTATTAATTATCCTAGGCATGCTAAAGACCATTGCCCTCTCCCTAGCCCTAATCCTCATATGATTATTATAACCATGCATCCACAGCCTAACCGCCATATTAACAAAATCACTGGGATTACTTACCAACCATCCAGTCTCATTATTAATTACGGTTTCTCCAGGTCCCTGTCTATTATAGGTGAGGACTGGTGTTCCACAAGCCATGGACTCGATGGGAACATACCCAAAGGGCTCATGCATGAATGGGAATACTGTGAACTTGGCATTGGCGTATAGCTTAGCCAACTCCTCATCACTAACCCTACCCCTATAATCAATGTTTTGATGCTTAACGAACCACCGCGGTAACCAAGGTATCTTGGAACCAAAGGCCACCATTTTAATCCCTGCATTTGCCATTGCCTTAAGTACATCGAATTGAGTCTCCTTACCCACATAGGTCAATACATAGTCCTGAGTAGGGCTGGGCACTGGCTTGAAGAGGTCCGTATCCACTGGAGGATTTATCACACCCCAAACCCTCACTCCCCTTGAAACTACGGAATCCATGGAGTACTTAGAATTAGCAATTACATACTTAGAAAGTGAGAGGGCCTTGTGATAGGTGGAATCAGCAATACGGATCAGGGGTAGCGCAAGGTAGTAACCCAATTTATAATGTGTGGGAAAACCCTTACTTAAGTCCCTGAGTAAGTCACTTACATAACCCTGTGCATAAAATATTGTTGATGGAATGGGTAACTCAAAGGATAAGTTAATCAATGCACAATCATTATCGTAATTAATCAACCCCCTTATGCCATTAACCAACCATATCAAAAGATGCCCAGATTGACCAGAAAACACTAACCTAACGCCTAAATCCCTTACTTTAATACCTACGTATTCAAGATACCTACTCAACTCCTCATTCACGTAGGGCGCAATCACATTAACAGTGAAGCCTGTACTAATGAGCGATTTACCAAGTAAATAGGCGACTCTTATGGGTCCCGTGATGCCATCAATACCATCAGTCACCAATGATATGCATGGCATAATTATAAGTTAACCCCATTATCCATGTACATCCTCGCAAGCCTGAGGTAGGCCTGGTAGTTATTCCTTATGTACTCTCTATCGGCATCCGTGGCTTGCCTAACAACCTTAGCAGGCACACCAACCACAATGCTGTTAGGCGGTACCTTAGTGCCCTGCGTAACCACCGCGCCAGCACCAACAATACTCCCACTACCGATTACCGCACCATTAAGCACTATTGCGCCCATGCCAATTATGACCTCATCCTCAACAGTAGCGCCATGGACTATTGCTCTATGCCCAATCGTTACACCACGACCAATCCTAGCTGGAAAACCAACATCTGTGTGTATTACCGCACCATCCTGGACATTCGAGTTATCGCCAATAACTATGCTATCCTCGTCACCCCTGATAACTGCATGGGGCCAAATACCCACGTTATCCCCAATAATCACATCACCAATCACGTATGCTGTACTAGCTATGAAGACGTTTTTACCAATCCTTGGCACCTTATCCCCAACCTTCACGACAGGCATTACCTAGGTATTAGAAGGCATTATTTAAAGCATTAAGGTATGTATCACATAAAGTAATGTCTCTTAAACACTTAAAAGTCATCGATTTCCCTATTCAACATGCCGAGGATTGACGTACTCAACGCCTTGCTTGGGAAAGGTGGATTCCTGGATGATCATCCACACAGAGGCAAGTATGGAGTGTTCGTTAGAAGTCCATATCCACACGCTAGAATATTAAGTATAGATGCATCTAAAGCAATCAATGAGGGGGCGCTGGTACTTACAGGCAGGGATTTCATGGCTAGAACCATAGGCCTAACGGAGAGAGAGGGTGCAGGTCTTGAGACATTACCACTGGCCGTAGATAAAGCCCGTTATCAGGGAGAGCCGGTGGCGCTGGTTATTGCTGATGATGTGTATAGGGCCATGGACCTCGCCGAACTCGTCGACATACAGTATGAACCATTGAAGTCTGTACGTAATATAGACGATGCGCTCAAGAATGATTCATTGGTCTTTGAGGAATTGGGTACTAATATTGTTCAATCACAGGTAATTGAATACGGGCAAATGCCCAACGGACCAAGGGAGATAGAGCTTAGTCTCTATTGGTCAAGGAGTTCGGGAAACCCCATAGAGACCTTCGCAGCCATAACATATCCGGAGGGTAGTGGTGTCACGATAATATCTAACATACAAGGCGGTAGGGCAATAGTTACTGAGATAGAGAGGTCACTTGGAATACCGATTAAGCACATACCAGTTAGGCACGGAGGTAGCTTTGGATCTAAGTTCTCCCTCATTAGATACTTAATAATCCTGGCATACGCAGCCTATAAGTTCAAGACACCGATTAAGTGGATTGAGACTAGGACGGAGCACTTAATGGCATCTAATTCAAGTGGTCCTGAGAGGAGGTTCAGGATTAAGGCTTACTTCGATGGGGATGGTGTGGTTAAGGGGTTGGACATAAGTATTTGGGAAGATGCTGGAGCCAGTAGAGGGAGTGGGCAAGCCTTTAAGCCGCTTGGTATATTGGCTGGACCTTACAAGATTAGGAACCTAAGATATAACGCCACGGTTGTTGCAACGAACAAGAATCCAGCAGGCGCATTCAGAGGCGCTGGTACGCCGCCACATACCTGGGCTCTGGAGAGGGTTATGGATGCCATAGCAGATGAACTTGGAATTGATAAGGCAGAGGTAAGAAGGAGGAACTTAATTGATTCATTCCCATACGAAGCACCCTACGCATACTACGACTCAGGAAATCCAAGGGGACTCCTTGAACTTGCTCTATCCCGTAACGACATATTCTCACTAATGGATGAGAGTACCGGCGTTGGTATCGCAGTATCGACAGATCCCTCAACACCACAAGGCACCGAGGGTATCAAGTTAAGTATTAAGAATGGGAAGATAATAGTGGGACTTGGATTTGGTGGTGAAGGACAGGGTAATGAACATACCGCGGTTAAACTCGTATCTCAACTCCTTGATGTACCAATGGATTGGGTTACCTACGAGTACTTGCCAAGTGATGAAAGTCCAGAAGCCTTTGGACCAGGTGGTAGTCGTATGGCGGTCTTCACAGCAGGCGCTGTGCTTGGTGCGGTTGAGGAGTTGAAAACTAGACTATACAATAAGGCTGCTAATGTACTTGGTGGTAACATTACGTATGAAAAGGGTTACTTCCGTTCAAGCGATGGCAAGAGAATCAGCATCCTTGAGCTCGGTAATGAGGAGGTTACATTCACATATACAGCAGAGGCGAAGATTGGTAGGTTCATTGCCTATCCATTTGCCTGTGATATTGCTGTCGTTAGGTATGAGGATGGTAGGTTTAAGCCAATTAAGCACGTGGTTTACCTAGATCCGGGTAATGTTATTGATGAGGAGCTCGTTAAAGAACAGATAATAGGTGGTACTGCCATAGGTATTTCACTGGCGCTCTATGAGGCGTATAGATATGATGAAGATGGTAATCTATTAACATTAAGCCTTGGTGATTATGGATTACCAACAGTCATGGACATACCGGAAATAGAGGTTCACATAGTTCCATCACCATCACCAATGACGCCAATGGGCGTTAAGGATTATTGGTGAGGTGTGTGTATTATCATGGGGTGTGGTGCACCTAATACTCTACCTTGGGGGTGATTATGCATTGCCTAGGTTTTGTAGAACTTTGTTCGCGCAGTTTCTGTATGTGCTTGCTGGTGAATATTTAGGTTTGATGTGTGGGTTGTTTGGGTGGTGCCTATGGTTTTGTTGGAGTTGTTCGGGCAATTCTTGATTGTGCTCACTGCTGGTGGTGTGCTTTAGTGCTATGCTTCGATTGGTTCAGCGTTGCCGCATATTTGTTTGCCGTAATTATTGACGAGCCCTAGGATCCACCTTCTGCAGGTCTCGACGTCTGCAGTACGTAGTGTATAAAGCGTTGGTTAGTTAATTTGCCATAACCAACGACTGCCACAAACTGAGCATTACATCGATAATTTCCATGGAACAATGACTTGTCAAGACGTGCATGATCACCCTCACGCCACTGCCCATGATTCCGACGTGGTTCAATCAAAACCGGTGAGCGAACCAAAACTTTCGCTGAACTATATTTAACTTTTTCTGGTAAAATGGGAAGGTTTTTAAAGAGTTCATGCATTTGGTTGTTTAATGTCCTCTGCTCAGGTTAATGTCGAGAAGTTAAGGATTTGTTGGGGTGTTAGGCGTGGCAGGAGACTTGTCTGTGGTGAGCCAGTGACTGATGAGACTGTGATCAAGGAGGTTAAGGAGCTAATCAGTGAGTTGAAGGAAAGGGTTGAGAGGCACAAGAGCAAGCTCGAGAATGTCGCATTCATTGATGAGCTTATTGATTTGTTGGAGAGGTGGCTTGGGGAGCATAAGGGCGATAGGGGTAGGAAGGTGAGGGAGGCGAGGAAGGTCGTTAGGAAGATGATTGGGTTGCTCAAGGAACTCAGAAAGAAGTGGGTCGAAATTTATTGGAGGCAGTTTATGGAGCTCATGGATTTGCTCGAGAAAAGCGCAATAGACATAATCGTGACCGGCGAGAATAACGGCAATAAATCACTCATGATACACTTGTACAACAAGGGCGTGGCTATTGAGGTGAATAAGGTCGCTAAGGGCAGGGGCATCACGATAAATCTAACGCTGTCTGAGCTCGAGGGGGATGACGTCATGGTAGCCAACACATTCAGTGATGAGGAAGCTCTCAAGGCTATCCAACACGGCTGGGAGATGACGGATGGATCGGTCGAACATGGACATCCGAGTATGGTCACGAGCCAGCCATGGCAAGCCGTCCTGTGGCCGCTGTGTTACCCAGGCAGAATCCACATGTACATAAGCGGTATAAATATAAATGGGGATGCCGCTTCAATCACGTGGCGTTTAATCGCCAATGACCATGAGACAAAGCCGAAGGAGGAGGTGGCTGAGGAGGTCAGGAAGCTCAGTACCGAGAGACTTAGTATGTTCTTGGCACCTGCTGTTTGGGGTGATGGCTATATTAATGTTGGTGAGAGGTATTTAAAGCTCGTGGTGGGCCTTGCCAAATATGAGCTGTGGCTTGGCATAATCGAGAGATTGGTTAATGAGTTGGGCTTCACGATAAAAGTGAGGGATTACAAGGTCGAGGTTAAGGTTAATTGGAGCAAGGCCGTCAAGCTGGTTAGGGATTGGTTGGCAATACCCGACATCAGGGAGCTCATCGAGCTTGGCGCAAGCCTTGGCGGAGAGAAGCTGAGGCGAATAATTGAGTTGGCGAACATGGAGGTTAAGGAGTCGGGTAATAAATCAATCATGATTCCTGGAACGAACATAAGCATGACTATTATTGTAAGGGGTGATTGCAAGGTCGAGCTTAGGGCAAGGAGGAAGGATGAAATCGAGACTTTGAGGTTGGTTGAGGAATTGAAAAAAGCTGGTTATGAAACATCATTGCGTGTAGCTAGAAGGTACTACGAGGTTGCGATATTGCATTCGAAAATTCGTGATAAGCCAGAACTCAGGGAGCCGGTTTGCCGAAAACTGGGTGAGTGGCTCAATGAGACAAGTAACGAAAGGAGGAAGAAAAAGATAGCCAAGGCCGTACAAAAACTAAAGTGCTTCGACAACGCCTAGCCCCACCCAAACCCACGGGCCAACAAAACCTCCTCCCTTTTTCTCTTTCCTTACTTAAATTACAAAGAAAAACACGAAGGATGGTGGGCCCGCCGGGACTTGAACCCGGGTCCTACGGGTTAAAAGCCCGTAGGTGTGGCCGCGGCTGCGGTGACCAACGCCGTGGAGGACATACTAAGGAGGAGGGGCAGTAAGGTCAAGATTGACAGGGTGCCCATTGATCCAGCATTACTTACATAAAGTATTTAAATCAAGCATTGATTAAGTCATGGTATGTCCTCAACCACGGTATTCGATATCAAGATTAAGTCAATTCCACGAGATCCACGTAACACACTCATAATGGCATGTCCTGAGCCATCGCTGGCTTCCATAGTGGCCATTGAGTATCTCGTGGAGACACTTAAGATGGAGGAGATTGGTTCAATAAAGCCGAGGGTCCACGTACCCATTGTCACAGTAATTGACGGCGCGGCGAAGCTACCCTATAGGCTCTTTTTTGATAGAGAGCACGCAATTGTGGTAATTAGGCAGCATGTGCCAATCCCACCAACGCTCTATAGGCAGTTTATTGATAAGATCCTGGATTGGGCCGAGGATAATGCCGTAGGTAGGGTTGTGTGCCTAACATCAACATCACTCCTTAGTGAACAGGAGACTGATAATATTTACTTTGTAAGTGAGGAGGGACATGTAGACGAATATAGGCAGTTAGGCTTGATACCACTTCGTGAAGCGACAATAACGGGTATTGAGGCTGTGTTCCTAGACTCTGTACTATCCAGGAACATAAACGGTGTCTTATTACTCGCTGAATCAAAGGTATTAACCGCAATCAATAGGTTGATTGAGAGTGGTAAGTTATCGAGTCATAAGGATGTATTGTCAATACTCAATCAAACAATTGGTACGTATGGACCCGATGTAACCGCAGCTCTCAAATTAATAAAAGCCCTGAGTAAGATCATTGGTTTTGAGATACCCACCGATAAATTGGCCGAGCATGCTGATAAGTACGCATTCCTAATAGACAAAAACCTGGAGGAATATATGAAGCCGCCGAAGGAGGAATTACCAGTGTTTTATTAGGACTTTCATATTAAACTTAATAAGTCCTTGGTATTAAAATACACACCTTACGTAACCACCATCAATTAGTATCATCGAACCATTTATATAAGCAGCCTTATCACTGGCTAGGAAAGCCACTAAATAGCCTATTTCCTCGGGCTTTCCATACCTACCCACCGGTATTTCCTTGCTCCATGACTTAATAACATCATCAACACTAATGCTCCTTGCCCTTGCCTCCTCCTGAGCCAATTGATCTATTCTCTCTGTCATTATGTAGCCCTGCATTATGCCATTAGTCGTTATACCATGAGACCCATACTCAATAGCCAGCGACTTAACAAGACCCGCTAGGCTAAGTCTGACTGTGTTTGAAAGAACAAGGTTTGGTATTGGCTGCCTAAGGGTTAGTGACGTTACGTAGATTAGCCTCCCCCAATTCCTATTGACCATGCTATTAATAACACGCTTGGTAAGCCATACGGCGCTGAGGAGTAATAGCTTGGTTGCGTAATCCCAATCATCATCACTCAATTGGGAGAATGTACCTGGCTTGGGTGGTCCCGCGTTAAAAACCAGGATGTCAATATTACCGAAAGCATTCATAGCCTCCCTAACAAGCCTATCCACATCATCCTTAACGGTTAAATCAGCCCTGACCGCCAACACCTCAGTACCACTCTCCTTAATTATGGCATCCCTAGCCCTAGCAAGCTCATCCTCACGTCTAGCACTAATAATGACCCTAGCACCCTCCTGGGCAAGCACCCTGGCTATTCCAAGTCCAATACCGCGGCTTGACGCAGTTATTAGAGCAACCTTATTCCTTAGGCCTAAATCCATATGAGCACTCAATAATTACCCCCCTTTTTAATATGATCCTAGTATCGTTAGTAAATCATGTAATGCCTAAGGTTTATATTTCTGTGGATTCACGTATTAATGCCAATGAGTTCTCTCGAAATTGATTTACAAAATAGGAGTAAGTATGAGGATATAATAAGGTTAATTAATGAATATGGATCATCAGTGAAGGAGACAATATTTGAGAACTTACCTGATGAATTGATTGTTACATATCAAAGAATACGCGAGGTATACATTCAGGAAACAACGAGGAGTAAGGGAAGGGTTGATATTAACTCATTCATTCAGTTATACGCAAATATACCTAGGGTGGAGGAACTCCTTAGGTATTTATTACTCGCCACAGTATTGTTCATGGGATTCCGAAATCTGAGGAACGAATTAATATATAAAATAATGCTCAGGAATTATAGCGAGATAAGTCGCATCATATCAAATCCCAGCTATTCATTAATTAATGATACCAGCATGAAGATTTTAAGTGATTATGAGAACGAGGGCATTAAGGGTGAGGATGTTCAGGAGGTTAGTAATGCCATTCATAGCTTCATTTATGGATTAAGAAAGTTAACGAGGGCCTATGGAACAACTCTATTAAGGTGGATACCCAAGTTTCGAGACATTAATGACTTCGAGAAGGCACTACCCATGTTTTACCCACCTAGGGCTAATGAAAGGAGAAAGAGGGCCATTAGAACATTCATTAGGTGGGTCTCCCATGAAACAAACTTACCGGTTGCCCTTGGCATTATATCCAGGGGCAGCCATAGGCGCTACACAATGATAGCTGACGTGTATAGTACCATGGTAACAATAAGGAGTGGTGCATTCCTAGTCCTAAACAATGAGCATACTATGAAAATATTAAGTAGAATAATTGCCAATAGAAATAATGGGATTACGATAAAGATTGATGAGGTTAAGGGATTAGTCAGGGCAACTGGTAGATTGAGTAATGATCCAATAACCTATGAAAGAGGTGCATTTAGGATAGGTCATGACTATTGCTCACGACTTAAGTGCAACGAATGCCCCTTAAATAAGGTTTGTATGAA
The DNA here is from genome assembly GCF_000190315.1 of Vulcanisaeta moutnovskia 768-28. Classification (NCBI taxonomy): domain Archaea; kingdom Thermoproteati; phylum Thermoproteota; class Thermoprotei; order Thermoproteales; family Thermoproteaceae; genus Vulcanisaeta; species Vulcanisaeta moutnovskia. The sequence continues at coordinate 932,526 of NC_015151.1, read as the reverse complement.
GTTTACCTGGGTGAACATAAAATGAGCATAGGCATACCTGAAGACTTGAGAAGGACTGTTGAAGAAATAACAATGAATAAATTAAGTGGCATTAAGGGTAGGATCGAAACAATAAACTTTGTTGACTCAGTAATTGAGGAACTTAAGAAAAGGGGTATTGCCCTAAACGATGATTTAGAGGCCATGATAAGGCCATACGTAGTTGACATACTATGGTCATTAAGAAAGAAAGGAATGATATCAATAGATGAGGATTTACTGCACTTCACGGTAACAAAATAGAGATCTTAACCAATACTAATAAATTAATCGCGAAATAATCAAATAATGCCCCTTGCATGCATCCACACCGTAAACCCGCCCAGGTAATGGCCTGGGCGGGTCATAATTTACTAAGCTCAGCATTGATATTACCATTATCATCTACATTTATAATGGCATAATAACCGTTGAATAATGGGCCTGGATTAACAATGACCGTACTACCTATCCTATCAACACCACGGGATTCATGCACATGACCGCACAATACGGCTAATGGCTTAACCTCCTCAATCAATTTCCGTACTGATTTACTACCAATATGCGCCCCATTCCATGCCATATCAACATTAGTTCCATAAGGCGGATAATGCGATACAAGTATTAATCTAGACCCTAGATCTTTAATTGTCTCGGTGCCTATTGGATAACCAGCCAGGTATATTGACCCAGTGAGTATTACGCGCCCCTCTATTAAGTACCTCTGAATTCTTGTCCTAATATTTATTGGGTCCATATTCCCCGTAACCACATATACGGGCTTGCCGTAATTACTCAATAAATTGAGTATCTCCGAATCCTCAAAATCACCACTAATGACTATTGCATCGGCATTCTCTGCGATATTGCCTATTGAGTCTATATAATGCATATCACCATGAATATCGGATATATGCAATATTTTAATGCCCATTAATATTATTAAAATTACCTAATCCTAAATAAATTTGTCTGCAAAGGTATTACTTAAAAATCATTATTATATAGTAATCATTATGACAACGGAAACAAGTAAAAATATACCTACTTGACGTAAGTTTGTTGCTGGTATATTGTTTGTAATACCATGGGTACTCTACACGTTACTACCAATATATAACACCATACAGCCTGAGCTTGGTGGCGTTCCGTTCTTCTATTGGTTTCAGACATTATGGTTATTAATATCGGCAATACTCTTTGTAATTGGAGTATTACTCCTTTACCCTGGTAAAAGGTGATGAGTATGGCAAGCCCATTAGTTGGTCCTCTGGGCTGGGGTATATTTCTTGGATTCTTTATAGTGTTCATATTCCTCGGTTTCTATGGCGCTAGATGGCGTAGGGGTGATCTTAACCAACTACATGAATGGGCTTTGGCCGGTCGTAGGTTAGGTACATTCCTTGTCTGGTTCCTTGTCGGTGCTGACCTCTATACGGCCTATACATTCGTTGCAGTACCATCCGGCGTATTTGCCAGTGGTGCTCTTTATTTCTATGCCGTTCCATACGTAGCTACGGTATTTGCACTGGCCGCGGTTACAATGCCAGCACTCTGGAGGTGGAGTAGGCTAAGAAATTATGTTACGGCCGCTGACTTTGTTCAGGATAGGTTCAAGAGCAAGTTACTGGCTGGTTTTATTGCCGCCACTGGAGTTGTTGCTGAATTCCCATACATAGCCCTACAAATAGTTGGTATGCAGGCAGTCCTAACGATAATGCTCCTTGGCATTGTTAAGAACGTTAAGATGGTAAGCGATATAGCATTAACAATTTCCTTCATAATATTAGCAGCCTTCGTATACACCAGCGGACTTAGAGGCGCTACCCTAACAGCCGTTTTTAAGGACGTACTCGTGTTCCTAGGTGTCATAGCAATACTCGTGGCTGTCCCCTTCGTAATTCCCGGCGGCTTTGCAGCAGCTTTTAAGGCCGCAACACTTAAGGCATTACCAACTGGAGTATCCACATTGAAGAGCCCATTCTTCATAACATACACAACACTTTGGATGGGTAGTAGCCTTGCCCTATACCTATACCCACACTCTGTCAATGGTGCCTTAAGTGCCGAGAGCGATAAAAAGCTTGCCATGAGCACCGCCCTACTGCCTATATATGGTATCGCACTGGCATTACTTGCAATGTACGGTATATTAGTATACGGTAGTCCAGAGGCCATGAAAATACTAAGTCTATTCCCAGCATCAGCCAGGGGTAGCTTGGTAATACCGACACTGGCAGTAACTGCATTGCCTGAGTGGCTTGCGGCTTTAGCCCTACTTGGTGTTTTCGTTGGTGGTCTCGTACCCGCCGCAATAATGGCAATGGCTCAGGCGAACCTATTGGTTAGGAACATAATTAAGCCGTTACATCCAAGAATAACGCCACCGGGAGAAACAAGGGCTGCTAAATGGGCATCCGTGATCTTCAAGTTCCTAGCCCTGGGCTTTGTTTTCATCGTTCCAGCAACCTACGCAATATGGCTTCAATTATTGGGTGGCATAATAATCACACAGACTTTACCTGCCGTATTCCTAGGCCTAGTTACGGATAAGCTCGATAAATATTCCCTCATGACTGGTTGGGCTGTTGGGCTAGGACTCGGTATTTACATGTTCATAACGCCTCATAAGCCCTCTGCAATGTCCCCATTATACCCAATAGCTGGGCATCTCGTTTTTATAGCCATTATAGCCCTTGCCGTGAACCTACTGATAGTGCTTATTGGCACTGGCATAGCCATGGCAATTAGACGCAGTGCTTAGTGGAAGCCATTAAATGCATAGGGCAAGAAATGTTTATTTACTCAAAACCGCAATCCTTCATCTCGTGGTCTTAGTAAAGGTTATTGAGAAGTCAGACTTATACATGAAGGCGGTAGTGGACGGGATTACTCCACCGCTAATTAATGCATTACGTAGGGTATTCATTTCCGATGTGCCTGTTTTAGCAATTGATGAGGTAATAATATTGGATAACACCTCGGTCCTCTACGACGAGGTACTTGCACATAGGCTCTCCATGATACCAATAAAGACAGACCTAAAGAAGCTGCCTAAGATTGAGGAATGCGAACAGGAGCTTGTTGATCCAAGTCTATGCCAGGTTAGGTTTGAACTTAATGTGGAAGCTAAGGAACCAGTTGTCGTTTATGGTAGAGATTTAAAGTCCGATGATCCGGAGGTCAGGCCTGTTTATGAGGATGTACCCATCGTTAAGTTAGTACCTGGCCAGAAGATAGTTCTTGAGGCCTACGCAAAGCTTGGTAGGGCTAGGAACCATGCCAAGTGGCAGGCCGGTTTAGCAGCCTATTATTACTATCCTAAGGTAAGTGTTGTTGATAAGGCCAATGATAAATGCATGACATGTACCGAGATATGTAATGGCGCCCTTGAGATTAAGGATGATGGCTCGATAATGATTCATGACGTACTCAAGTGTACATTCAATAAGTGGAAGACCTGCGAACAGGTTTGTTCAGCGTTGAAGGTTGATTGGGATGAGAATAAGTACGTGTTTTGGGTTGAGAGCTTCGGAAACATGCCCGTTGAGGATATGGTTAGGGAGGGCTTTAGGATACTCAAGGGTAAATTCCAGGAACTCGTTAGTGAACTGGAACTTGAATTATCAAGAGGCCAGGCATCGAGCGGTGAATTAACGACTGAGGAGACTGAGAAAGCGACCCAAGTACCGGAGGAGTTTGGTGGAGAGGAGAGCTTTACTGAGGAGTGAAGTATTAGTAATTACGGCTGCGAATTATTTAAAAAGGGTTGTATTGGCGTTATCACGCATGTCGCCAAATCCAACGGGGCCTACTAACGTGGAGCTTCGTATGTTGATTAGATTCCTTAGGCGTGCAGCTAATGAGTATAAGGCCGCAATTTGGGACTACGTGGCTGACCTCCTTGAGAAGCCAACTAGGCATAGAGTTGAAGTTAATATTAGTAAGATTAATAGGCTTGCTAATGATGGTGATGTGATTATTGTACCTGGTAAGGTACTTGGTTATGGAACATTGAATAAGAAGATCACAATAGCTGCTTGGTCCTTTTCCAGAGGCGCAGTTAACGTAATTAAGAGGGTTGGTGCTGAGGCGATTACAATACCTGAGCTTGTTAGGAGGAATAATAAGGGTAGCAATGTTAAGATCATTATTTAGGGTGATTGCCATGAGCAATAAAGTAATAATTATTGATAGGAATCCTCCACAGCTAGATGAGATCGTTATCGATGCTACTAATCACGTTGTTGGTAGGCTCGCGTCAGTGGTGGCTAAGTGGGCGCTTGAGGGTAGGAGGATTATCGTTGTCAATGCCGAGAGAGCTGTCGTTACCGGTGACTTCAACATGGTGCTTAATTGGTATAAGACTAGGATAAGTGAGTGGCTAACGCACTATAACCCTGAGAAGGCTGGTCCAAAGATACCTAGGAAGCCTGATAGGATATTGAGAAGGATCATTAGAGGCATGTTACCAAGAAAGGAACTCAGAGGTAAGCAGGCCTATAAGAGAATTAAGGTTTTCATGGGTGTTCCTCCGCAGTATATGAACGTCGATAAGGTCATTATTAAGGGTGCATTGCTATCTATTAGACCTGGCGCTAAGTACGTGACACTTGAGGAACTCTGGAGCCACATAGAGCCTATACAATATGAAGCTTGGAAGAAGGCTAAGGATGCTTGGGAGGCTAGACTTAAAAGGGCTCAAGGTAAGGGTGATAAGGCATGAGTGAACAGGGTAGCGAGTCTTCAGTATTGCCTAGGTCGATACCGAATGCAACAGCACAGGAGGTTGCAGGGACTAGGGTAGTTATTGCTGTTGGTAAGAAGAAGACGGCTATTGCCAAGGCCGTAATTAAACCTGGCATTGGTAGGGTTAGGGTTAATGGCGTACCAATTGAGATTTGGCCCATTGAGATGGCTAGGATGAGGATGATGGAACCATTATTACTCGCTGGTAAGGAATTAATGAGTAAGGTTGATATTGATGTTAACGTTAGGGGTGGCGGCTTCATGGGACAAGCAACAGCCGTTAGGATGGCTATTGCAAGGGGCTTAGCTGAGTATTTCCAGGATTCTAAGCTTCTTGAGCTCTACATGACTTATGACCCATCGATGATTAAGGGAGACCCAAGAAGAACCGAACCCAAGAAACCAGGTCTAAAACACGCCAGAAGCAAGAGGCAAAAAGCGTATAGATGATTCTTCGTAATATATTCCTCAATCTAGCACAAAAATAATTTAAAGGGGCTCATTGCTGCGTTCCTTAATGATTGTACCCATTAGGTGCTGGACTTGTGGAAGACCACTTGGTCATCTTTGGGAGCCATTTAGACAGAGGGTTCTTAAGGGTGAGAATCCTGAGAAGGTCCTTGATGACTTGGGCGTTACGCGTTATTGCTGCAGAAGGACTTTACTTGCTCATATTGAGTTAATCGATAGGGTTCTTGAGTACTCTAGAATTGAAAGTGAGTAACACATAGTATATACTATATATAGCCCTAACATTGTTACTTTTAACACTCTTAGAGGGTGCTAAGATTTAAATATAGGCTTTCTCGACACGTCATTAATGGAGAGACCCCAACAACCAATGAAAACGTTGCAAAAGCTGGTTGGTAAGCATGTAACAATAAGGCTTAAGAACAATAAAGTCTTGAGAGGCGTTCTTGTGAATTATGACGATTGTATGAACTTGATAATTGATGAGGGTGAGGAGCTTGACCAAAAGGGTGAGAATGTGGTTGTTAAATATGGTAGGTTAGTTATTAGGGGGACACAGGTATTGTATATAACGTCGGAGGAGACTATGGGGTGATGGGCATGGCTAGGACAATAACCATAAATACAATAGATAGGAAACCTGTTTCTGAGCTAAATGTTGAGTTGGTTGAGAGGAAGGGCCTTGGTCATCCAGACTATATTGCTGATGCATCATCTGAGGCCGTGAGTAGGGCCTTATCAAGTTATTACCTGGAGAAGTACGGCGTAATCCTTCACCATAATGTTGATAAGGTGCTTATTGTTGGTGGTCAGGCTAGTCCACGGTTTGGTGGTGGCGATGTTATTCAGCCAATATACATACTTGTGGCTGGTAGGGTAACCACGGAGATTAAGACGACCACTGGTGTTGAGAAGGTCCCCGTTGGTACAATAATAATATCAGCAATTAAGGATTGGATAAGGAATAACCTTAGATTTCTTGATCCGGATAAGCACGTAGTCATTGATTATAGAGTTGGTATGGGTTCCACTGATTTAGTAGGTGTTTATGAGCTTGGCGTTAAGGCAACAAGGATTCCATTGGCTAATGATACATCAATTGGCGTTGGCTTTGCGCCATTAACGGATACGGAGAGACTAGTACTTGAGACTGAGAGGTTACTTAATTCCAGGGAGTTTAAGGCTAAGCTTCCTGAGGTTGGCGAGGACGTGAAGGTTATGGGCCTCAGGATTGGAAAGGATATAAAGTTAACAATAGCCTCAGCAATAATATCATCACTCGTTAAGGATAAGGATCATTACTTAAATGTTAAGGATGAAATTAAGAATAAGGTACTTGACCTAGCCGCGAAGATTACGCCGAATTTAACGGTCGATGTAACGATTAATGCCGCTGATAAACCTGAACATGGAATATTCTATTTAACAGTCACTGGTACCTCGGCGGAGCATGGTGATGATGGAGCCACGGGACGCGGTAATAGAGCTAATGGCTTAATAACACCCATGAGACCAATGACTATGGAGGCTACAGCAGGTAAGAACCCAGTTAGTCACATTGGTAAGCTCTATAACGTACTTGCTAATAAGATTGCTGAGAGAATCCATGGTGAGGTTAAGGGATTGAGAGAAGTCTATGTTTACCTACTAAGCCAGATCGGTAAGCCGATAAACGAACCGTTAGTGGCTAATGTGGAGGTTATTCCAGAACCCGGTATTACATTAAGTGGTGAAATTAGGAATGAGGCTGAGGGAATAGTTAATGAGGAGCTAGATAATATAACGACATTAACGGAGCTAGTGGTTAAGAGCAAGGTATCACTATTCTAATGCACCACTCCTTAAACGTCTATAATCATTAATCATTCTTCTTAAGCGATCCTCATCAAGAGCACTAAGGAATTCCTTACCAAGATTTTCTATTGCATTATTTACCACAGCCCTGTCTATGAACATAACATCACTTAATGACCCATCATAAACCATACCAAGCGGTATTACCCTTAGTCCCCTCTTCCATACGGGCCTTAATACATTTTTATCATTAATGTCAGTCAATACTATGGAATTCACACCAATATTTATCAACTTGTCAATACCCACATTCATTAACTCGCCTATACTCATAACCAGGATGGAATTATGTATTTGAACAATAGAATTAAGATCAAGTCCCTCGGAATACCTTATTAATACGTACTTATTACCTCTAAGATACTCTAGGAAATTGCTCATTAAGTTCCTTATATTATTCTCAAGATCCTTAATTCTAAGCTTATACTTCTCAATATCACCCTCAAGCATGTCAATTCTAGCATATAAAGACCTAACAACTTGGTCCTTCCTAACCTCAATATCATAATTATTAATTAATTCCTCAACCCTCTCCCTAGTTTCATTATATAATTTATTCAGTCTCTCAATCTCGGCATTTAGAACCTTTATAACATTCTCGTACTCATCACGCAACTTATCACATTCACATTCGCATTTCTCAGGACTAACCAACTTAACTTCCTGTTGAGGTTGAACCTCAATCCTTCCGCTAACCTCATCAATTGCCTGCTTTATTGACATACCCTTTATCACAAGCGCCTTTGCATCATCAATAGCCCTCACATACGCCCTCTTAACCTCCTCCTCAACTCTATCAAGCTTCGGCTTTAGTTGAATGAATGATTTATAGGCGGCCGCAAGTGCATCCCTCATGTGTGGATCCTTAACTGTAACTCCCTGCTCACGGGAAATCTTAATGGCAATCTCACTCTTCTCAGCAATGCTTAAGTCCCTGTCTGGGTTATAAAGTACCGCACCGACCATTGCAGCAAGTTTCTTAGCGTAATCAGAGGGCTTGGCGGTGTCCACTGCAATTAGGATGGGTATGCCGTATTGGTAAACAATCTTGAGCACATGTCTCCTGCTTAGGTTCTTACCACTATGTAATGCCAATACATTACCATTCAAATCAAGCACAGCCACACCAGTGACTATGCCTGGATCAATACCAACAATCAACTTCCTATCCTTAACTGCACTGATACTCTCCGCACTCTCCTGTTCCGTTAACTCAACAAACTTTATTGAGTCAGTAGGTACGGACTCAATTATTATCTTAATGTCCATACTCTTACGAGGCCTAACTACGGACCTAACAGCACCCCTATCAGCATACACGATGAATACTACGGATCTCAATCCCTCACTTTCAGGCATTATGAACATGTCATAATCAAGGCCACTACCCTCAAGTTTCTCCTTAATCTCCTTGGCCAGGTACCTAATCCTATGGGCAATATTTCTCTCAAACCTATTCCTACTCATGCCACCTGGTGTTGTTGATACCACAGCCTTAACGACTATCTTAGTCTCAGGTTCATAAACCTTAACAATGGACCCAACACCCATTGTACAAAGTCTCGCCAGGTATTCGGCCGTGGTATCTGGATCAAGTTTCGTGATATTTAACCCAAAGTACTTGTTTACAAGGGATTCCATGGTCTCATCAACATCAGGCCTAACCTTAGTTACTTGGATTAAGTAAACATTGAATGGAAGCCTACCAAGTTTTTTGATGACGGAGGGGCTTAATTCCATTAATTCACCAATATTATCAATGGCTATGGCCTTAGGCCTTACCTTCTTAACAATCTTTATTAAGTCTTGAGGTTCAATAACGCCCCTTTCAATTATTTCACCATTATTGAGTATTGCATATGAGAACTTCCTACCGTTAATGTCAATCCCAATTACAGGGCCTGAACTCAATTCCTCAATAAACATAGTAATTATTTATCAAATTCAGTAATTACCACGCCTTAAATTTGTTTACTCACATTATCCCTAGGTGTCTTCAAATTCCTCCTCCTTCTCGGAACCCATGAGTTCACTCAATCCCTCATTACCAAGCAACTCCTCAAGCGCCTTCTCAAGACTCTCCTCCTTAACCTCCACATTACCAACAACGTAATTATAAACCTCATTAGAATCAATGCCAAGTTTGAACTTCTTCATGAAATACCTAGTTATGTTTATTATGTCCCTACGTAACATATCCAAAGCACCAAGTGCATTCCTTGGAACCCACTGGGGCCAATCAATGATATAAGGATCACCACTATCTAAGTCAATCATTATATTGAATTCGCTTAAGTCTCCATGCACAATACCCACATCAGCAAATAACCTCTTAATATTCTCAATAATACTCCAATACAAATCCTCGGAATCCTCAACATCACCAACCTCAGACAATTGTACACCATTTATATACGACATGACCACAGTATGCCTATTAACCGTTATTGGCCTAGGTACATTAAGCCCAGCATTATAGGCAAGAACCAATGCCTTATACTCAGTATGCGCCGAAAGTCTCGATTCGTAGAGCCAGGTTATGTGCCTCCTATTACCAATCCAAGACCTAAACCTCCTAATCTGCCTAAAGCTCGTCCTACCAAGCCTATGGAACTTAAGCACAACCTTACCATCACCAACGGCATCACCAGCATATACATCGGACTCCTTACCGACACCTATCGGCGTCGGGCTAACCCTCTCGAGAATCCCCCTCTTAGCCAGGGTATGTAGTGCAAGCGAGTCATAACCCATAAAGGTCAACCTATAACCAGTGTAATTACCCCTGTACCTAATCACCATGCCAAGGGCATTAAGCTTCTTAAGGGACCTATCAATCAGCTCCTCAGACTTCTTACTCCAATCAACAATAACCTCAAGAGGAACAAATTCAAACCTCCTATGACCAATCTCAATAACCCTAAGTACCCTTAAATCGAAGGAATCCAATTGATCATACGCATCAACAAGGCTCTTAATACTCAATTAATCACCACATTATTGACTTATTAATATGCCTAATTTAAATCAAACTACCATATGAATTTAGGGAAAAAGCATATTAAATAGTATTGAAATGAATCCACGTGTTTGGTAGTGCACCAAAGCAATTAACACTTAGACAGAGCCTACTTGCCGCCATCAGTACAATGCTTGTTTGGGGCCTTGAGTACTACGACATTATACTCTTCGCATCACTAGCACCAATACTGGAGATGTACTTCTTCCCATCAAAAATCGCCATAATAGGCGCAATAGAGACTTGGGGTGCCTTCGCCACAACATACTTCGTCAGGCCCATTGGCGCAATAATATTTGGTTGGATTGGCGATGTACATGGCAGAAGACTAGCCACTATACTAGACGCAGCACTTGTTGGGTTAGCAACACTCTTCATAGGATTACTACCAACATACGGTACCGCCGGAGTATTAGCGCCAATCCTATTGTACTTAATGAGAATTCTTCAGGGTATTGGACTTGGTGGTGAGGCTGGTGGCGGCGCCACATGGGCACTTGAATTAACTCCTAGGAACATTAGGCCTTACATTAATGGTGTCATGTACTCAGGGCTTTCCTGGGCTGTGTTCCTAACATCATTCGTAACACTAAGCGTAAAGTCAGCAATGCCCCAAACCTTTAGTATCTATGGCTGGAGAATACTCTTCATAACAGGCGCAGTACCAGCCTTAATAGCCCTAATAATTAGACTTTGGGGCTCGGAATCACTTGAATGGATTGAACAGGTTAAGTCTAGGGGTGTTGTTAAGGTACCATTAGGTGTTGTTTTATCTCGCTACTGGGTGCCATTTATAGCATTAATACTGATTAACCTTGGATTAACTATTTATTACTACGGTGGATCAGGTTATTGGGCCTACGTAATGCCGAAATTAATTGCACCAAAGCTCCAATTATCTGCCAATAAGGCCTATACCTGGGCCTTGGTACTTGGTATGTATGGTGGTATAGGGGCAGTGATTGGCGAATTACTCAGTGGATTCTTAATAAGGGTGTTAGGCATCAGGGGATCCTTCATTACGCCATCAGCACTTCTATTAGTGTCGAGTCCATTCATTGCTTATTTAGCATTTACATTGAACCCCTTATCAACATACACGAGCCTATTAATGGGTATCCTATTTGGCCTAACCGCTGCGCCTCAGACGCTTTACTTCACGTCAATATTCCCGACGGAGGTTAGGTGGAGTGCCGTAGCCTTTGGATGGAACTTAAATGCATCAATCGGCCCATTAACCACAATTGCCGTAATACTACTCCTAGAACTAGCGCCAAGTAATCCCATAGCACTTGCCATATATGGCTCAATAATAATGGTTATTGGCGCATTACTAGTGGTTTTAGGATCCCTAATAAGAACTAGGGAGTATTAGTACTACCATTCTTAATGTTTCGTAAGTAGTGCTCAAAGGCTACAAGGGCTAGGTACTGCTCATTAGTTATTGTTAATTCATCATTATACCTACTAACAATTTCAATGGCATCATCGGCGCTTAAACCCCTCCTATACATCAAGTAGGCTGCTATTACAGTTGGTGACCGGCCAATGCCTGCATGACAATGAACAAGGACTGGCTTACCACTCATTATACTCTTATCAATCCAGGTAACGATATTGTAAAGAACATCCTCAGGTGGTGAATAGCCATCTCTTGTTGGTACGTGTAAGTAATCCATGTTAAACTTCCTCAAGGCATTTATATATTCATGAAAATCCCAACCCTCCATAGCGAACTCCCACTCCTCAACAAGTATCACCACGGCCCTAATCCTCATCCTATGCCACATGGCCACTGTATCCTCATCAAGGGGCATTGATGAGCCTGCCAACGCACCTTCAATAACCCAATACGGGAATTTCACCATCGCTTCTCTAATCATCATACATGGCCCTGTCATTTTTAATACTTATCCTTAAGGAATAATCAATTTTACTTAGATGTATGAATGCAATTTATATGAATATATTTAACTGAATATTATTAAATTACCGATAACAACGCACTTATATACTACTCATTAATTGATTACTTTATGACGGTTTTCAGAATACTGAGAGTCGACTTATCAAGGGAGCATTTCACTGAGGAGGTGATAAAGGAGGATCTTCTAAAGAGGTTCCTTGGTGGTAGGGGGTTAGCAGCATACATGGCTCTTAAGGAGATACCAAGGGGTATTGATCCATTAAGTCCAAGCAATAAGTTATTCATATTCTCAGGGCCGTTGAGTGGCATAGCCACAATATCCTCAAGCAGGGTAAATGTAACCACTAGATCACCATTAAATGGCGTTTATACTCACGCAAATGCAGGTGGTAACTTCTCATATTGGCTTAGGAAATCTGGTTATGATGGCTTAATAATTGAGGGTAAGTCGGATGAACCGGTATACCTGGTTATTAAGGATGGTGAACCAAAGCTAAGACCAGCAAAGCACATTTGGGGTAAGTGGACTGGGGCATCTACTAAGATAATACTTGAGGAGAACGGATTTCCACCTGATGAGACAAAGGCAGGTGTTGCAGTGGTTGGACCAGCAGGTGAGAACCTGGTTAAGTTTGCGGGTATTAGGATGAGTGATTATGAGAGGTTCGCGGGCAGGGGCGGCGTTGGCGCTGTGATGGGTAGTAAGCTACTCAAGGGCATATTGGTTTGGGGAACTAGGGACCTAAATAAGGAACTTGTTGATAGGGCTAAGTTCATGAAGGTTAACACGGACATTGTAAAGAGAATAGCGACACATGATACGACAAAGGTCCTTCATAAGTACGGTACAAACGTGTTAATGAACATTGTACAGTCAATAGGTGCACTACCTCACTATAACTTTAGTGGTACTGGGAAGCTTAAGGATGTAACACCAGTTAGTGAGGAGTACATAAAGGATCATTACCCAACGGAGACCCACGGTTGCTACAATTGCCCAATAGCCTGCACACAAATGCCGACAGTTAAGTCGGGACCATTCAAATTTACAGTTACTGAGAAATACGTCAAGCAGGAGTACGAAAATACTTGGGCCCTTGGACCAAATGTTGGCTTGACGGATCCCGAGGCAAATATGAAGTTCCAGAAGCTCGCTAATGAACTCGGTCTCGATACAATAAGCCTAGGCAATACACTATCCATGGCTGTGGAACTAGCCAAAAATGGTAAGTTGAACCTAGATGTTGACTGGGGCGATGCAGGTGCTCTTGAATACCTAATATACAAGATTGCGTATAGGGATGGCATCGGTGACGACTTAGCTGAAGGCGATTATAGACTTGCTGTTAAGTACGGAATGCCACAGCTCTTTGTTGGTTCGAGGGGTCAGGGATTGCCTGCCTATGACCCAAGGGCACTCAAGGGCTTTGCCATAGCCTATTACACAGCTAATAGGGGTGGTGATCACTTGGAGGCATACACACCAACATGGGAGATATTCGGAGTTCCTGAAAAAGTTGATCCATTCTGTGAGACCCAGGAATGTATTGAGAAGCAAGCCAGAATAGTTAAGTGGAACCAGGATATATTTGCCGTTGTCGACTCCACGGTCTTCTGCAAATTCGAGAACCTAATGCCCAATATAGATACCGAGAAGGACTTCGCAGACTTATACAATGCAGCCTTCGGCTGGGATCTAACACCGCAGGATGTGCTCACTATCGGCGAGAGGATATTCAATGTTGAGAGACTACATTGGGTTAGAGAGGGTAAGTGGATTAAGGATGAGTTACCGCCTAGAATGAGGGAACCAATACCAGATGGGCCTGCCAAGGGACACTCAGCAGCTAAGATGTTTGATGAGGGTATAAAGGTGTACTATAAGTTGAGGGGTTGGGTCGATGGCAAGCCTATGAGAGATACGCTGAAGAAATTAGGGCTTGAGGAGTTTGAATACCTCTTATAAGCTTTAATTTAAAATAATCATTGCTGTTTACTTAATTCATTCCTAATCCTCACAGCCTCCCTAAGCACTAAATCCTTTATTTCCTCACCGTCAGCCTTGCCATCAGCCAGAACCTCAATGATCGCTTGATACAGGTTAGTGCTTTGCCAGGTCTCACCAACCTTAATCTTAATACTCTTAATCCTACCATCCTTAAGCGACTCCTTAATTCTCTCTTCAAAGATCCATGGATCAATGCTCGATGGCATGTCAATTCTAGCCCTAATACGCTTAAATGGCGCTAAATTCCTGTGTATTATTAAGGCGTCAAGCATTACGTAATTAGGAATCGTATACTCCCAACCAGCATCACTAACTACCTCAGTGAACATTAGGGTTATGTTCCTAATGATGCCGGTGAAACCATTTGGTAATCCCTCATGTGGGTACATAACCCTTATTATACCATACCTCCAATTAACAATAGTAACCCTATCACCAGGCTTATACCTACCAGTCATTATGATGACAATACCCGCAATGACATTTGATAGGGTCTGCTGCGCCGCGAGACCAACAATAATACCAACCGCAGTGCCTGAGAAAGCCGCTACGGAGAGCCCAAATCTCTCAAAGGTTACTGCCAACGCTATCAGTATTGCAACGATTAGTATGGTATCAAGCACGAACTTAAGTACTGTACCCTTAACACTATCATACTTGCTAATATAATCACTAATCCTCCTCCCTGTGTCCCAAACAAGAACGACACCAATTGTTACAATGATTATAGACCTAACAACACTATCATAGGTCAAAAGAACACTCTTCCAACTAATGGGTATTATGTAAAAAACAATGTTTATGTATAGAACATAAATCAAAACACCAATTATGGCAAGAAGAATCCACTCAAGTAACAACCTAACAACAAGCCTACCAACACTAACAACATTACTACCCATACGTAATGACAAAATAAGGCAATAAATAATAAAGGTTTTCCACAACAAAGGTCAGGGAAGAAAAGCATAAAAACACGAATAAGGATTAACTCGAGGGCCCGTAGCTCAGCCAGGTTGGAGCGCCCGGCTGATATGATATAATAAAATAACGCAGATACCGGGAGGTCCCGGGTTCGAATCCCGGCGGGCCCACCAATTCGTTTTCTATTAATCCCTGGCCGTAATTAAAATAAGTTAAATCATTATTAATAACTTAAGGAATTAACGATATATGGTTTCATCAGAGACGTACGTGCTTTACAAGAGTCACTGCATAAATTATACCTGTTAAAAGAAGTGGCATTTTTAAACTCGAAGCTTTGCCATAAGCAAGCATGTGGACTTCATTCGAAGGATCATTGACCGTAAGTTTCATTAATGGTGAGAAATGCACATCTAAGTTTTTTGAAGGTTCTCTCAAGCTATGTAACTCTGAGCTTTTTCTTAATATATTGAGGTATGATTATGGAAGCATAGTTGAATTATCCGTAAAATCCAAAGGAGTTGATTTAAGTGAGTACCCGGTCTCAATAAGCCTTAATCCTGGTGGACAGCCCCAGGGTCTACTGGCTTTGACTCTCTTAAACCTTGCAGGTCCATTCATGGACAGAGCCTTTAATTACTATAGCTATGTCGCCCAGGGTAAGGCGCCTAGGTCTGAACCACCGCCTGAAAGACCTGAGTACCCAGGTAAGGTTAACTATGTTGGTAAGTGGGAGCACGATCCGGTCAGTTGTTGGGCATATCCGACGTTTCCAGGAGGCCTTAATGAAATACCACCATACACAGTATTTCTATTAGCTAAACTAGGTGATTCATATGAGGCTTATCTAGCATTGTCCTCGGGTCAATTAACGGGATTCATAGGGCCTGGGCTTAGGTTAATAATATTCACTGGTAGACCAAGCCAGGGTATTAAGGGCTGGCCCTTGGTAATAGGCGTCAGTAAGGATCCTTATGAGGCTATTGACAATGCTGTTAAGCTAGCCTCAATTGTGGCTCCCATTAAGCATAGGAAAAGTAAGGCTAAGCCAAAGTTCATGAATGGATTAGGATGGTGTAGCTGGAATGCCTTGTTAACTGATGACTTAAACCATGAAAGTGTCATAAGGATCATTAAAGGACTTATGGATAAGGGAGTGCCTATTAGGTGGATTATAATTGATGATGGATGGCAGGAATTAAGGAATGGATCCCTCAACAACGTTAAACCGGACCCCTCTAAATTCCCCAGGGGTTTTAAGGCCCTTGTAAATGAGTTGAAGGCTCTGGGTATTGAGGATGCTGGGTTGTGGTTCACAATAAACATGTACTGGAGGGGTGTTACTGAGGACTTCCTAAACTCGCTCGGCGTGGAGGGTTATAAGACAGGCGCGGGTTATGTACCCATGCCTAACCTTGATAGTGCGTTTAGGCTTTATGATACTTGGTTCAGGATACTTAAAAGTGAGGGATTTAGTTTTGCTAAGGTTGATAACCAGTGGATTGTTCATAGGCTTTACTGGGGTTTTGCGAATGATGCCGAGGCGTCCAGAGCAGTTGAACTAGCCCTTCAATTGGCTGCTGCCTCAAATGGAATTGACATACTGAACTGCATGGATATGTCCCCTGGAAACTACAGTAATTATGCCTTAAGCAACGTCATGAGAGCTTCACAGGACTACATCCCAATGTGGCGTGCAGATGCTAAGTTGCACACGTTATGGAACGCCTACAATAGCCTACTCTATAACCACTTTGCATACCCAGACTACGATATGTGGATGAGCTATGATCCATCAGCCAGGTTGATGGCTGTAACGAGGATATTCAGTGGAGGTCCGGTCTACATTACTGACCGTGAGCCTGAAAAGACAAACGTTGAATTAATTAAATGGATCACACTCAGTAATGGTGAGGTTGTTAGGGTTAATGAACCTGCACTACCCACTAGGGACATTTTATTTAGGGATCCATATAATGAAGCCGTACTACTTAAACTCGCGTCAGCAGTTAATGGATACCCAGTAATAGCCTTCATGAATATCAACAGAGGTGGTTTAAGGATTAGCGAGGAGTTTAGGCTGAGCAATATGCCCATGGAATTAAGCAGTAAGTACGTATATTATAAAGTTATCAGTGGTGAGTGGGGTATTATTGAGGCTAATGGCTCAGTCAAAGTTGAACTGAACGAACTTGAAGTAGAGATAGTAGTACTGGCACCATTAATTAACGGTAATGCCGTAATAGGTATAATGGAGAAGGCATTACCACCGTACCCATTGGAATTCATTAAGATTGATAGTAAAATTATGGTAAGAACCAAGGATGCAGGTACACTACTATACGTTAGGGATAATACACTAGGTAAAGTTAACGTTAAGGTTGGTAGCATTATTGAGACTTCACAATAAACGCATCAAGTTACTATCACAATCCAACGAATTAAGTACATTGTAATAGACACAACTAACACAAATTGGTGGGCCCGCCGGGACTTGAACATTCCCCGCGGTTAACCGCGACCGGGACCTCCCGCTCGTAAGGCGGACATCCTAACCAGGCTAGACTACGGGCCCAGCTAAGTGTTGGCTTCATGAAGAATTTAAGTTTTTTGTTCATTGCTTATGTCAGAACGTTAGTCCTACTTACTTGCGTATTGTGTCTCCTCATCGTATATGTATACTTGCCCTCTCAATGCAGAGCTACCGCCACTGTGAAGGTTAGGCTGAGTTTATGCAAAAGGGTAGGTGTAATGAGGCCAGGAACTTGAACGTCGTCGCTAATGTGCCTGCTGTAAACATTCTAATCCTGAAGAACTCAAGCCTAAACATGTCTGACCAGGGTGACCAAGTTATAACCCATCAAAACCTATAGTAGGTATTGGAAGGCGCTTGGGCTTAGTGGATTTATCCTGTTTTCATTGAATATAGCTGGTAGTGAGAATATGACGATTGTGTTGATCATGAACGATAGCAGTGTGCTAATGGTAGTATTCGATAGGACAAACCATTTATACTACATCAAGTCATGCTTATGACTTAGAAAATATAAATCACTTACTCCATGCATTTTGGATAATTACAATCCGAAATTAGTATTTAAACTGGAGGTAATATTGAGCATTGTATGGTCAACGTTAAGGTTGGACTAGCGGGTCTTGGTGTGATGGGGTGGAGAATAGCAAAGAATCTCAGGGATGCGGGGTTATTGATTGGGGTATATAACAGGTCCTTCGACAAAGCCCTAAGGTTTAGTAGGGAGTTTGGTGTTGAGGCCTTTAAGGTGCCAAGCGAGCTTGCCAGGGTCTCCGATGTGGTAATCACCATGCTAAGTGATGATGATGCTGTTAGAAATGTTATCGCGGGTAGTGACGGTGTATTAAATGACTTAAGGCCTGGTTCCCTAGTTATAGATATGTCCACGATATCGCCAAGCGTTTCAATAGAACTAGCCAATATTGTTAAGTCTAGGGGTAGTGACATGGTTGATGCGCCGGTGATTGGTACTTCCGTGGCCGTTGAGAGGAAGGAAATAGTGGTGCTTGTTGGCGGTTCTGAAGAGGCATTTAACAGAGCTAAGGATGTCTTGCAATACACTGCTAAGACCATAATCCACGTTGGACCAAACGGCTTCGGACTCTACGCTAAGCTCATAAACAATGCATTGCTCGGTTCCTACGTTGTTGCACTGGCCGAGGTTGTTCAGTTAGGTAAGGCCTTTGGGTTGAGTGACTCCGTCATTCTAGACGTATTGACTAAGTTATCGAGTGCGAGGTCACCGACCTCTGAGTTGAAGGTTCCTAAGATGCTCAGTGGTGATTATTCGGTTCAGTTTGCCCTTAAGCATATGCGTAAGGACCTGGATATCGTTAATAAGGAGGCCTCGGTACGTGGTGTTCCAATACCAATGGCTTCCCTTGCACTTCAGTTTTATAGGATGGCCGAGAGGCTGGGTCTTTCTGAGGAGGATTTCGCAGTCGTTCTGAAGGTATTGACTAAGCAGTAATAGCTTAAAAATCGTTATCGTAATCATCCACTAATGATAATACCATTATTAATATTAATAATCATTGGCACATTAATCACTACTGCCTCGGCACTATCATCATTACTATCCCTCTACTTCGAAATTAGGTTCTGGAGAGATAGGAAGAATACCAATAGACTGATCAATGATAGTAATTATCCCTGGATCACCGTGATAATGCCCGTGAGAGGTCTGGACCAGAATCTTAGGAACAATATCGCCAGTGTCTTAAGCCAGGACTATCCAGGTCGTAGAAACTACATCTTTGTACTCGATAGTGAGGATGATCCAGCATACGGCATTATTAAGGACTTAGTTAAGGAGTTTAATGTTAAGATCTCAGTGTTAATTAATAGGGGTCGCAGTAAGGGTGAGGCGTTGGCCTTTGCCCTAGATCACGTGGCTAGTGATGTTGTGGTCTTCGTTGATAGTGACGTACTTGTTCATAGGCATTGGCTTAGGGACCTAGTTTCATCATTGATTAATGGCTCGGGCGCCGCCACAACGTATAGATTTTACATACCACTTAGGAGACTTAGCCTCGGATCATTATTAAGGGCTAGTTTTAACATGATTGGCATTACGGCAATGCAGAACCCAGTGGCTAGGTTTACCTGGGGTGGCTCTACAGCGGTTTGGAGGAGAATTCTCGATAAGTGGGGTGTTCGTGATTACCTGCCTTACTATCTGAGTGATGATTATGTAATTACGCACTTCGTACATAGGGAGGGCTTGGCCATAGACTTTGTTCCTGAATCCCTCGTCTTATCTCTCGAGGATATAGACATTAGGGAGGCCTTTACCTGGTCCGTTAGGCAATTGTGGTATGTCAGGGTTTATGGGTTTAGGGGGTTCTTGTTATATGCAGTTTCCTACACATTATATGCTATCACACTACCCATTGTCATATCTCTCTCCATCATTAATACGTGGTTTCTCGCCCTTGGGCTTCTACCCTTTATTCTTGGCGTGATCAAGGATTATGTAAGGATAAGTAGTATTAGGGCGCTTGATCAATTCTATGGCATTAATATAACTAGGAGATATTCAATACTGTTGGCGTTAACCTCAATATTGAATGTATACTTCTCCTGGCTTGCAATAATTAAGACTATGTTCACTAAATCGATTAATTGGAGAGGCCGTGTATTCACGGTGATTGATGCAGTAAGGCTGATGAGAGAGAAACCCCTTGGGTGATCTTTGTGGTTAATGTCCGTGAATCCTTTTGGTCCATGGTTAGGAATCCACAGTTATTGATTAATTATTTGAGGGATCTTGGCATTGATATTAATGAACTTTGCAGGGAGAAACCTATTAGGGTGTTTAACTGCCCGCCAGGTGAGGGTGATGACTTTAGGACTAGGTTTTTTGTGGTTTCGTACATATACCTGAAGGTGCTAAATCAGGAGTTAAGGGAGTTAGGGGATTTAAATATTATTGTTGAGGGCATTAATGAATTAATGAGTGATATCCTTACGGATATGAGGCTATATAATGCACCGTCTGAGTTAATGAACGCGGTGGTATTCCTTATACGTGATGTATTACGTTTATATAGTAGGCACTAATTATTGCTTGCTCTCGGTTACCGCATCCTCAAGTCTTTTCAGTAATTCCTCTAGATCATTTATTTCATCGGCATATAACCTAGTCATTACAATATCCCACCTACTCCTTAATTGGCTTAGTAATTCCTTGGCATCCCTTATTCTCTGCTTAGCCTCATCATAGACCTCGTTATTAATCAATGCCTTAGCCTCACTAAGTAGCTCGCTAAGCCTTAATAGGTCCTCGGGCATGTGAACTGTTGCAAAGGAATAATACTCATTTAGCTGATCCTTATTACTAACTAAATACCTCAGTACCTTTATCGTACCTACCCTCAATAATGATGAACTTAACTCAGTTCGCCCAATATCTATCCCATGGAGCATTAGGTATGTGGCCACGTACATGGGCACCTTAACCCTGGTCCTATTACTAATTGGTATGTGCTCCACGTAATTGGCTATTATGGGACTTATGACCTTTGATATATCCTTTATATGATCATAAACGTACTCTGTTATTATCTTATTAACAGCCTGAACATCATCCATTGTAGCCAATGGTTCCATCCTATCAAGATCCATTCTCAACTCCCAACCCTTTACTATTAACGGCTCAGTATCATCAGGACTAACCCACTCCGTGAACACCCTCAGTGGAAATCTATCATAGAGCGCTTGCAATTCCTCCTCATCCGGAATTCTATTGCTTGCTCCAAAGACGGTCCAGGTCTTTACGGGCACTACCTTCTCACCATCATAGACAACTCTCTCATTAAGTATTGATAATAATGTATTTAATATTGCGCTCGATGCATTAAATATCTCATCAAGCAATGCAAACTCACTCTCGACTATTGAATTTGCATATATCCTCTCTACCTTACCATCCAGAAGCTTGGCTATGTTTATTGGCCCGAGAATCTCCTCGAGATCCGTGAATCTCGTCAACTGCCTATAAAACCACTTGGCATTTAGCAACTTAGATAATGCATACACCAGTGTAGTCTTTGCAGTACCTGGTGGACCAACAAGTAGGTAATTTTCCCTTGATAATGTTGCCATTAATGCGCCGAGAACTTCGTTTTCATATTTAAAGAACATATT
Source organism: Vulcanisaeta moutnovskia 768-28 (assembly GCF_000190315.1). NCBI lineage: Archaea > Thermoproteati > Thermoproteota > Thermoprotei > Thermoproteales > Thermoproteaceae > Vulcanisaeta > Vulcanisaeta moutnovskia. The sequence continues at coordinate 910,871 of NC_015151.1, read as the reverse complement.
ATTCAATTTCATATAAACGCTCCTAATCCTATCAAAGTAATTCTCACTCACGGCATAAAGTACTAAATACCAGAATTTAAACGTTGCCATAGAATTCCTATCCCTAATACCTAAGAGAATGCATTTAATTATGAGTCTCTTAACCTAATGATGACAAATTTTATGTAAAATTATAAAGCAAACCTAATGGCTGCTCTATCAATGGACTCAAAGATCGTTGGATGCTGATGAGCAAGTAGGGCTATATCCTTAACCCTAGCATTAACAGCAATAGCTAAAGCAATCTCATTAATTAATAATGAGGCTGCCTCGCCATAAATAACACCACCAATAATTCTCTGGCTCTCCCTCTCAATAATCAACTTGACCCAACCCTCCCTAACACCCATTATTTGCGCATACGCATCATCCTCAAGTGGGTATGAAACGGTTACGTAATTAATACCCCTGGCCTTGGCAGTCTCTTCATTTAAACCCACCATTGCAGCCTCAGGTTCTGTGAATATTGTCATTGGTATTGAGTTGAAGTTAATCTCATAAATGGGCTTGCCGTGGAGTATGTTCCATGCAGCGACTACGGATTCCTTAACAGCAGAGTGATAAAGCATGTACTTACCCAAGACATCGCCTGCGGCGTATATGTTTGGCGCCTTAGTCCTCATTGATGACTCAACCTCAACACGCCCCTTCTCAACAATGCCAAGCCTATCCAAGCCCTCGACATACGGTTTCCTACCAACTGCCATTATAACCTCAGAACCAGTAACATAACCCTTACTACCATCCGGTCTCTCGAATTCAACAATCTTCTGACCACTTTCCTTCTTAATACCAACGACCTTAGAGTTAGTGAATATTTCAACTCCCTTAGATCTAAGCTTTTCCTCAATTCTTGATACAATCTCATTATCCCAACCAGCCAGTATTCTAGGTAGCATCTCAACTATTGTGGCCTTAATCCCCATAGAACCAAGGACTGAGGCAACCTCAACTCCTATATAACCACCACCAATAATCAAGACATCACTAGGAATCTTTCTATAATTTGTCTTATAGCCGAATAATTCCTGGCTACCAATCGTTAAATCAGCACCAGGTACTGGTATTTTTATTGGTATTGATCCTGTAGCTATTAATAGCTGCCTTGCCTCAACATCCTTAGTCCAGGAACCATCAATAGCCTTAACCCTAACCCTATTAGCATCAATGACTTCCGCAATGCCCTTCACAAAATCCACATTCTCATGCTCCTTAATCTCCCTAATATGCTGTAGATACCTAATGTACTGAACATGATCCTTATGATCAATAGCATTCTCCCAAAGAACCCTAACAGCATTTATATCCTTATTACCAACACTATTTAGTATGCCCCTTATCTTCTCCATTAGGTAAATCGTCATATAAACAGACTTAGATGGTATACAACCCTCATAAAGACAATTACCGCCTAAATTACCCTTATCATCAACCATCAAAACCTTAAGGCCACCCTTGCTCAATTCAAAGGCACCGTGATAACCACCTCCTCCACCACCTATCACAATAACATCGTACTTACCTAGCCTTGGTTGATCCTCAAACTCCTGATCGGTGGGTGGAAATACTGGGTATTTCCCAAGCACGAATATGACAAAAAAGTTCTGGATTTATTTGTTTTATAGTCAAAAATATGACTTCCTTTTGATAAGTCTTCATCCATGAAACTCATTAAACGCCTCCAAGCTCCCTCAAAGCCACAACAAGATCCTCAGTAAGAATCCCACTATAAGAACCATAGAGGTACAGACCAAGCGCCACTAACGCCGCTATAACGGTGTCCCATGGGAATGGTATTATTGGCGTCTGGAAGACACTGAACGAACCTAGGAATGATAATATAAACGCTGAAAATATAGTTGCCACAACCCACCAACCAGCCCTCACATGCTTCATTGCGATTTCACGATCCTTAGACGTTGATATAACGTACAGCGTTAATCCGACCGTAGCACCAATCATTATTATTACGTAAGTTACGAAATCAATTATATGAGTAGGCTCCAACTTTAGCATTGTGATCGGTGATGAAGCAGGCCAACCAGTTGGTGCAGCAAATGGCACATATATTAAGTAGTAAGTTGATATAACCAACACTACCCAGTATATCAACCCTGAAATTATTGCCGCAATTCTACTCGCTCCATATCTATTAACTGTTGTATACATATAGAATAGTGGCAACCCAGAGAGTATAAGGGCTGTTGCAAACCATAAGTAGTAGAAAGTAGACCAATAAACAATTAGGAAGGCAGCTATCGTGGCTATTGCGCCAATAATCGAGGCTATGGGTAACTTAATTGGCCTATTGGCATTTGGTGCTGTCCTTCTAAGGGTCATTAATGATGGACCGCTTATTATGTATGTGAATACTGTTGTCGTTGTTATGAAAGATGATATTGCAAACCAGCTCGGGAACGGTAACAGGAATAATAATCCAAGTACTAAGGCCGTTATCATAGGCCATAGTGGAACCTTATACCTATTAAGTTTCAGGAATGCTTGTGGTAGGTGACCATCAGCGGCCATGCCGTAAATTGTCCTCGCCGTCGTACCTATGTAAATCCAGCCAGTGCCTGATGGCGAAATTATGGCATCAATGAGAAGTATCACTGCAAAACCCGCGAGTATTGCTATACCACTCGTGGCCATTATCTCATAGAATGGACCACTACTGAGTACTGAGGAGGATAGGGCTTGCCAATTACCTGGACTAACCTTAGCCGCACTCCAATTGACTGCACCAACGAACGATAACTGGAGCATTACGTATATGAGCATTACAATTACATAACCAAGTATCGTACCCCAAACAACATCAGTTGCCTTCCTAGCCTCACCACTATAGTCAATGCCTTGCCTAAAACCTAGGTAGGCATAGGCTATTCCCGTGGTTGGTATTGCCAGAAAAACAGCAGACCAGCCATATGGTATGAACCCACCAGCTAAGCCCGTATAATTAACCGTATGCATTGCCAATGCCATCAATAGAATGAAGGTCAGTGATGGTATTATTAGCTTCCACCAACCAACAGCCGTATTCGTCTTACCCATAACATGAACACCATACCAATTAAGCAGGAAGAAGAACACTACTAAAACGGCAGCCACCAGGGTGCCTAGTGGGGTTAATAAGCCATTAGACATTAGCTGCGGTAAATAGCTTGACATGTAGGTCACAGCAGCTATAGCCTCAGATGGCGCAACAGTTGTTGCGCTTAAGAAGTAGGCCCAACCCATTATGAATGAGGCAAAGCCACCATGTGTATATTGTGGGTACCTAACAATACCACCACTCTTAGGTAACATACCACCGATTTCAGTGTAGGCAAGGGCTATGAAAACCATTAAGAAACCGGCTATTAACCAGGATAGTATGGCTGCAGGCCCTGCCGTGGCCGCTGCACCAAGCGAACCAAATAACCAACCACTACCGATCATTGCACCGATAACTAAAAACGCGATATCCCATTGACTTAAGGCTCTCCTTAACTGCTTATCACTTTGAACAGCTATCTTTTCACCAACCTCAGGCCCAGCCTCAGGTGGATTCGCCATAGAATTACCTCTATCAAGATCTTTTAAAGTATTTTCTCCGTTATAGAATATACAAAAATCATGAAGATCATGAATATTTTTCTATGTATTAATATATAGATAATGGTTATTAGAAATAGAAAAATTAAAAAAGCAAGGAATTATATTAATTAAATCTACTGAAAAATATACTGGTATATAATGCGCCAAATAAACGACAAAAGATATAAATTATCCCAATAATATAACATTTAAATTTAAATATTGTCTATTCTATATTAATTTAAAAGTATATTGAACTTAATTACAAAAATTAAATAAAATAGTCAAATTATCATTACCATTTAATTTATGAAAAATGAATCAAGGAATATACTAGGTTTTTATGAGCTATTTATGCCTATTTATTCTATTGGCAGTCCCTTCTCCCTTACCTGCCTTAGATCCTTTGTTTCGTAGGCTAGGTTTATGGCTATAAAGTATACTATTAGGCTTAGTATTGCGGCTACTACGTAGTCCCATGGATATGGTATTAACGGCGTTGATAATGGACCTAGCGAGCCTATGTATGATACTATTCCCAATAACACATTGTATATTGGCACCCAGAAGGCAGCCCTAATATCTGGGTGCTTAGATCTGAACCATAGGTATAGTAAGCTTATTACTTGAACCAGGGTTATTAATGTCCAGTAAGCCACGAATGAACCAATCATGCCTAGGCTCGCGAACCAATTCAGGTACCAACCAGCAATTAATAGTGATGAGACTGTCCAGTAAACCACCGCGAACACCACTGATGCGGCACGCGTAAGTTTGATCTCCGACCTATACGGACCGAGAAGCAATAGTGGGAATCCAAGCACAACGCCTGCTATTATCGCGTTAACGTAGGACCAACCAGACCAGTAAATAAGCAGTGATGCAACAATGAAACTAAGTGGGTAGAATATGTACCAGGCAGGTGGGTTAAACGGTCTCCTTAGGTCAGGGGCTATCTTCCTAAGGGCGTGATTGGTTATACCAACCTGCAAATAACCATAAACGGTCATTACCGTTGAATAGGACATTATCGCGTACCATGTTGGAAATGGTGCCATGAATGCAATACCTATTACTGTAGCGACCGTGAGAGCTACCCAGGGTGTTTGGAACTTCCTGTGTATTCGTGAGAAGAACTCTGGTATGTAACCAACCCTGGACATACCGTATACATTCCTACCGCTAGTTCCGACATAAACGGCTAATGTTCCTGCTGGGGATACAGCAGCATCAATAAGGAGCAATACAGCAAGACCCATTAGTATTGGTATGCCGGTTGCCATAGCCTCACTGGCGAACGGATGAGCCTGCCAACTACTCGATGCAAGTGCCTGCCAATCACCGATCTTCACACCAGCTGCTTGCCAATTGACGGCTCCAATAAACGCAACCTCAAGTAATATGTAAAGTATTATAGCAGCTATTAACGCGAGTATTGATCCTAACGGCACATCCCTCTGCGGATTCTTACCCTCACCAGCATACTCAAGGCCCTGCCTAAAACCTTCATACGCCCAGACAATGCCTGTGGTAATCATGCCAGCAAAAACAGCTGAGTAGCCGTATGGTGCGAAACCACCTGGTAACTTACCAATTACATAGTTTGGGTGGAAGTATAGGGCGATTAATAGTATTATTGTTAGGCCAGGTATGAGTATTTTCCAGGCCGTTACCACCCTATTAAACCAGCCAAAAATATTAACACCAATTAATTGAATTGCAAAGAAAAGGAGTATTAATGCCGCAGCAACGACTAGACCAAGTGGTGTTAATACGCCTAGTGTTGAATTCCAGAATTGTGGTACGTAGTAACTGGCGTACTCAATGATTGCTACGGCCTCAACACTGACTGTAGTAATGGCGCCCAGCGTGTATGCCCAGGCCAGTAGGTAATTACTAATTGTTCCATGACTGTAATGATTATACCTAGCCAGGGAGCCACTGAATGGAAAGAGACCACCGAGTTCTGCAAAGGGGAATATCATGAATATAAAGAATATACCTGCTATTACCCAAGATAGGAGTGATGCTGGACCCATGGCGCCGGAGGCGCCAAGTGCAGCGAATAACCAACCACTACCAACCATACCTGTGAACGATAACATGAAGTAGTCAGTCATGGTTAAGGCCCTCCTAAGCCTAACCTGGGATTGTGACGAACCCATTATATCCCTATTTACACGTGAAAATAAAAGCTTTATCCCTTTAATGAAAATAAAAATATCATTATACTCACTAAGCATAAATAAATTAAAGTTTAGGAAATAATAACTGCAAAAGAGTAAGGCGACATTATTCTCACAGTCATAAGATTGAACGCAAACTGGTGCCCCGGCCGGGATTTGAACCCGGGTCACGGGCTTTCTTCGCCTAAGCTCGAGAGGCCCGCATACTTGACCGGGCTATACTACCGGGGCTCGTAATCATTAGAAACACGTCGATTTTTAAGCCTTTTGTTATGGCTGTACATTTTCACTTATTGATTTTAGTTCCTGCCTAATTTGACGCATTTGTCTCCTTATTTTTCTTAGTTTTTTCACTGCCTTTGTTATTTCGGTCTTTGTGTATCCTCTTAGTTTTAATTCCTTAATCAACTCAAGCGACCTCAATTCCTGGTTCTTCAATTCTACGTACTTAAGGATTAATCGTCTTCTTTCTAAATCCCTCATCTTCCTATGGTCTATTTGAGGCCCTGTCTCTATGCCTATTAGTCTCCTCTCCATCTCCCTAAGTATATCCTCCTCACCCATTAAATCATTAAGCACTTTCTCATAATTTATTCCTCCCATGTACTTCCCATACTTACGTATTAACTCATCGATCATAATCCATCAACCTCCTAATTACTCCCTGGCCAATGTATTCCTCCTTAACCTCCTTAATATTATCATTAACCTCCTCAAAATCATTAAATATAACATCCTCATTGTCCTCTACAGTCTCTTCATTATTCTCATAAATCAGGTATTTCTTTGGACTTACATACTTATTTAGAGGAATCCCACTCAATCTTACTATCTCCATAAGTGCATCTTTGCTTAATAATCCATTGGTGTAGAGCCTAATTGCTTCTCGGACTATTTTGTATGATCTATCCTGAAGTTTTATTGATAATTCTCTTAACTTAATTGGCCAGTTTAATTGATAATCAAGGGTTTCCTGAGTTAATTCCCTAACTCTTCTCCTGGCCACGGAATTAGTAATACTATGTTATTAATTAGGTTATTAGTTAAGTTAATGATGTAGTGCTGATTAATAGTTTTAAAGCAGTCCCTTCTCACGTAGGAACTCCCTGAATAGGTCTGTCTTTGTTAACATTGCCCAATCCTCCTTTGGCGTGCTCATGTATTTCTGGAACTCAAGCCAAAAGGCCATGTGCATTGGGTCATATCTACTCTTCAACTTAACATGCTTCAATAACGAACTTGAATTTGCATATTCCTTACCGCATACGGGGCAAATGACCATTGTCTTGAACCCTGGAAAGCCTCCTTATTAATTTAGTGGTTAGCCTAATTATTAATGATTCAAGCGGTTAATGAAAATATTTATTAATAATTAATGAGATATACCTTAATTAGTTTTAATATTTTTATTTATTATTAAATATTATTTAAATTTAAAATAATTAGAAAATCTTAATTACCAGGGAAAGAAGGAGCGCCACTATTACTAATCCAAGTAGTGATGTCCAGCTCATCTTTACGGCTTGATCGGGTCTATACCTGCCGTATACGGATCTCGTGAATACCATTATCATCATTACAATGTATGTTTTTATACCAAACCATATTGCATATGATAAGGCTCCAAGAGGCGGTATGTATGGTCCCGCCCAACCATCTAGGAACAATATGACCATTAGTAGGTTTAGTACATATAGTTTTTCATAGCTCATTGTCATCACCAAGCCATACACAATACCACTATACTCTGTGTATGGACCCAGTACTATCTCGGTATCGGCTTCAGGTATTTCGAAGGGGAATCTTGATGTTGCCATGAGTGTGGCTATTAGGAAGGCAAGGAAAGCCAGTGGGTTTGCTATTATGCCTGGCAAGTGTGTTACTTGCCAATTAACAATCTTGAATGGATCTGCCGTTCCATATACTAGAAGAATTGCCACCACTGATAGTATTAGGACCACCTCATAACCAGTGTACAGTAATGCCTCCCTTACGGTGCCTATGTACGTGAACCTATCATTACTAGCCCAACCAATTAGTATTATCCCTATATTGAATAGTGTTATTAGGGCTATGGCTATTAGCACATCATAGCCTGTGTATATGCCGTAAATTCCATTAACGACTCCATTAGATTGAATAGGTCCAATTGGTATAAAAAACACAGGTAATGTGGATAGCATGAATACAATTGCTGGCGCATGGATAAAGTAATTCTTGTCTGCATGCATTGGTACCACAAATTCCTGGAACATATACCTGAATAAGTCAGCGAAGGGCTGGAGAAAACCACCTATGGGCCTTGAAACCTCGAGCGGCCCAATCCTCCATTGAACCTTGGCCGTTAACTTTCTCTCGAACCATATTATATAAATTATAGCTATCAGAACCGAGACTAATCCAGGTGCGAAGAGTAGGTCGAATATTGGTCTCCAGAGTATTAGGTGTACTATGATGTTTATTATGGGTACGTGGTTTAGGAAATTAATTATTGGCCATAGGAATGGTATATTAACCTCAGGCCTTGTCAGTATGTATTGGATTATTGAATAAAGTAACTGAATTGCAGATGAAATTATACCTGATACCCAACTGATTGCCCAGCCAATTATTGATAATATTAACTTCATGCAAGTAACCCAGCATGGTTAAGGACCTCAATTATTTTAAGTTTAACCCGGTCAATGATCCTAACCAAAGAATGAATCCAGGGTTGATTCCCTCCTTTTACCCATAGCCTTCCTAAGCCTCTCTATCGCATTCCTAACCCTCTCCTCATTGAAGTCATGTTCATGCACTAAGAACTCAATTATTCCTCTCTCGTCCGATTGCCTAAATTCTATGGCATAGTTTGGGTTATATGGTGGATTTAGAAAATAGTCACGTATCTTTAGTGGATCCATTGGGAATTGCGCATTCTTTAGTGGTCCCTGAAGTAACTTCTCAAGACTCCCAAACTCCTGAATTAGCTTAAGGGCTCTTTGTGGTCCGATACCAGGCACACCATCTGGATTTAGGTCTGTACCCAGTAGAACAGCTAAATCTATTAGTTGTATTCTATCCTTAAGCTTCAATGCCCTAAGTATCTCATTCAATTCAATTATTTCAGGCCTGATCTCCACATACTCATCCTTATTTGGTAACTTCCTACGCCCAGTTATGGCAAGGTTCCTAACTAGCCTGGGTGCTCCAAATAGTAATGAATCATAATCCTGACTACCAGCGGCCCATGCCTTACCTTCCTTAGCTATAACCGCTGCCTGGGCCTCACCATCAGCCATAGCCTGAACCACGGGTATTCCCATTAATACCAGGAGTTTCTTCGCGTCTTCAACCATATCATCAGTAAGAAATAAGGCCCTTTGTGCGTATTTTCTTGCCTCCTCTCTCTTACCTTCCTCAAGCAATTTAACCCACTTATCCATAGCCTCTTCTCTAACTCTTCTCCTTCTTACAATTTCAAGAGTCTTCTCCTCGGGTGGTTTTCCATCAAATACATATACAGGCCAGATTCTATTCTCAAGGAAGTTTATTGTTCGGTATAGGAGACCACTTAGGTGACTTGTAATTCTTCCCTTAGTATCCATGAGGGGTGTACCATCGGGTTGCCTAATTGATGCGAGGAATTGATAGAGAGCATTATAGGCATCCATCGCAATAATTCTATTTGATAATTGCATGAAATCTACAGCCTTTCTAATACTATCAGGTATCAACTTACCAAGTTCAGTAACGCCCATTTAGGTAACCCAAGTTAAATGGTGAAAGACCCCTTTATCTCTTTTCCCTAGTTTTTACTAATCCTTAACTACCCTTATATGGTATGTCACACCATCCTTCCTAACAATCTTCTGAGTAATTATTAACCTACTGAGCTCAAGCTTCATGAGTGCCATTAAAACCTCCTTCTCCGTAATATCAGGATACCAAGCTCTTAAGGCTTGTATTAAGTCATTAAACCATATGTCATTCTTCTCCCTTATTAAATCCATAATCAATGCCTCGATAGGTACTGGCCTTCTCATAATTACTAAGTCACGGTAATTACTAAAACATAGTTTTAATTTTTATTCTATACGTAAAGTGTCGGAGCCCTTTGTCTCTCACGTGACAATGTCTGTTTCATTCTCTCGTACCAAGCCTCATAGAACTTAATCATTTCAGGTGTTATTGATGGTTTAATCTTCTTCATTGCATCAATGAAATGCTTCATAGAGACTTCCCCAGCACCATTAATCTCCCTCATGGCTAATAAACCGGCTTCCCTAGTGAGTATTTCAATATCCGCACCCGTATACCCCTCTGTCATTTTAGCCAATTCCTCTAGGTCTACGTCCCTTGCCAACGGCATATTCTTGGTATGTATCTTAAGTATTTCGAACCTAGCCCTTAAGTCAGGTGGTGGTACATAGATTATCCTATCAAATCGTCCTGGCCTTAGCAGCGCTGGGTCAACAATGTCAGGTCTATTTGTTGCTGCTATTACAACCACGTTATCAAGCCTCGACACACCATCCATTTCAGCCAGTAATTGAGCCACGATTCTGTCCATTGCAGGTGAATCCTCTGCATAACCTCTTGCTGGTGCTATTGCGTCTATTTCGTCGAAGAATATTACGCATGGTGCTGCCATTCTTGCTTTCTTGAATATTTCCCTGATTGCCCTCTCACTCTCCCCAAACCACTTACTCAGTATTTCTGGACCCCTAACAGCAATAAAATTCGCATTCGACTCCGTAGCCACAGCCTTAGCCAACAAAGTCTTACCAGTACCAGGAGGACCAAACAACAAAATACCCTTAGGCGGCCTAATTCCCATCTTCCTAAACCTCTCAGGGTACTTCAATGGCCATTCAATGGCCTCCTTAAGCTCCTGCTTAACCTCCTCAAGGCCACCAATGTCACTCCACCTAACCTTTGGAATCTCAATGTGGATCTCCCTAAGCGCGCTAGGCACTATCTCCCTCATTGCCTCAAGGAAATCATTCATCGATACCTTAATCTTCTCAAGATCCTTCCTAATCTCCTCATCCTCCTTATTAACATCTAAAATACCCGATTGAAGAGCCTTTCTTAAAGCCCTCATTGCAGCCTCCCTAGCCAATGCAGCAATATCAGCGCCTGTATATCCATAGGTTACTTCAGCAAGCTTCCTTAAATCAACATCCTTAGCAAGGGGCATATTCCTTGTATGCACCTGGAGTATTTCGTACCTACCCTCGGTATCTGGCGGATTAATCCAAATTTCCCTGTCGAATCTTCCTGGTCTTCTTAGTGCTGGGTCTACGGCCTCTGGCCTATTGGTTGCTCCTATTACGATTACCTGGCCTCTCTCCTGCAAACCATCCATTAGAGTCAATAATTGCGCCACTATTCTTTTCTCGACCTCGCCCGTGACCTCCTCTCTCTTTGGTGCTATGGCATCAATCTCATCAATAAAGATAATAGCAGGAGCATTCTTCTTAGCCTCCTCAAAAATCTCCCTCAACTTAGCCTCAGACTCACCATAATATTTCGAAACAATCTCAGGACCATTAATGGCTATGAAATATGCATTAGTCTCAGTGGCAACAGCCTTTGCTAGTAAGGTTTTGCCAGTACCAGGAGGTCCTATGAGAAGAACGCCCTTAGGAGGCTCAATGCCAAGGTACTCAAATATTTCAGGGTGTTTAAGTGGTAACTCCACAAGCTCTCTAATCTTCTCCTTGGCCTCCTTTAAATCGCCAATATCCTCCCAAGTAATCCTTGGTATATTTATATTCTCAACAGGTTTTTCGTAAATCATTAGGTTAGTGTCCTCATCAATAAGGACAGGGGCATCATTGGGTTTAGCCTGCACTACCTGGAATGTTAGTGGTTGACCAAGAACCTGGATCTGCACAAGATCTCCCTCCATCAGTACATAGTCCCTAAGCTTCTGCTTAGTATATTGAACGAAGTTCTGATCAACACTAATCGTCATGTTAACGGGCGCTAACTTAACAATGCTGGCCTTCTTTGCATCAACCTTCTTAACCCTGACCTTCTGGTCAATCTCCACATTGGTGTTCTTTCTAATAATGGCATTCATCCTAATGATACCCTTACCCTCATCCTCGGGAAGTCCGTACCAAACCTTGGCCGCAGTCCTCCTCTTACCCTCAATGAGTAATATCATTCCTGGCTCAATACCGTAATTCCTCATAACCTCAGGGTCAACCCTAACAATGGGCCTCTGGGCATCCCTTTGCTTCGCCTCCTTAACTACCAATTCAATCCATTCATCAGCATGACCACCCTCTATCATATTCTCACCACTTTATTTCTCCGTAGAATTAAAAAACTTATTGCGTTATTAATTTTCGCTTATCATTTATTTTTAGGCAAAATTAGAAACCAAGTCTCGTGAAATACTCAAGTTCGATGCTTCCAATTCCTTCTATCCCACTTAATATGTTCTCAACCTCATCACTTGAGTGCTCTTCTGACTCCTCGGGCATCCTTATGTAGACCCTAATAGCCTTTATCCCAAAGCCTATGTCCTCCTCATCAACCTTATCAACCCTATACTTAGGTTCAAGGGCTTTCTTTATTTCATTTTTCAACTCCTCGTAATTAACATCTGATTTACTTGGAGTAACCCTATAGATCAGGTATACCTCTGCCATAGTAATGACGCGGTAGAATTAAGTATTTATTAACCCTTCTAAGGACGGAACATGAAAATGAAAAAAGGACTTGTAATTGTATTAACGGCCTCCCTAGCCTTCTTCTCGGTTGTACTCGTTAGATTCTCCATACCATCATTGCTACCGTACATGGTTGGAAGAAATGGTATCAATACGGTAATGGGAGGCCTATTAATCTCATTCCTCTGGATAGGCTATACCATTTTTCAAATAATTGGTGGGTTAATGGTCGATAGGTATGGGTATAATGTGGTACTCTATGTATTAATACTTATTGCTGTACTAAATGCCCTTTACCCAATTATCATTACTCAATATTACTTGTTATTACTTGTTCAGTTTGTAATGGGATCGTTATTAGCAATAACTTATGTGGCCCTAATAAGCATAGTACTGTCGAATTATGGTAGGGGTGGACTTGGGGCTGGGATTTATCAAAGCATGTTCTTTTTAGCATCATCAATATCAATAATACTGTCACCATTATTATTCTCGATAAATAAGTATATACCTTTCATTGCGTTTTCAACGCTTGTTGCCTTATCAATAATACCATTAGTTAAGGTCCCAGGAAATAGGAGAATTAATAGCACTATCACTATAGGTCCTGAGAACATGGGTATCCTTGGCATGGGTTTTATTAGATTATCCTCAGGCTTCTCCTATCTAGGTTTCCTAAGTTGGTCAACTTACTACGTTGTGCATGTACTCAATGTTAGCCCATCATTAAGCGGACTCTATGCATTCCTAGCCTCAATAATGGGTTCAGCCGGGGCCATAATCGGTGGGTACTTAGGTGATAGGGCTGGTTATACATGGCCAAGTATTTTATCCTCATTGTCATTGGCGATCATTGTTTCCATAATACCTAGATCATCAGTTATATACCTATTAATGCTATTAATGCTCCTTCTAGGCTTCTTCTATGGTTTTTACGCAGCGCCATCGATTGCCATCTCGAAATTCACAACAAATATCGGCGCAACAAGTGGATTCCTTAATTTCATGAGCCAATTAGGCGGATCAGTATCGCCTTATGTAATAGGCTTTTTACTTCAATATTATAACTTTACGGAGACATTATTGGCCATAGGCATTATATCAATGGTACTAGTGGTTATTGGGGCGATATTACTGTTTAATGATCGTAACTTACTTAATAAGATATACAGGCAATGAATCATTCAATACCTCATAATTTCCTTCAGGTTTTCCGAACCTAATCTCCCTAATTTTATGCATAACCTTTAACTCAAACTCCAGCGACTTGAGTACTTCCGGTGCATATACTATCCCGTTTATAGATTCATTCAAGCTTAAACCAGCCTTATTCTTATATGTCCATATTGCCCTGTTGAACTCCATGAACGGCTCAAGCATTTTTAGGTATTCCTCATTATCAAACCTTGGATCCGGATCGTCAATTAATTGCCTATGTATTGATCCGCCATATAGACTTCTCCATATTTGATCAGTCACGAAAGGCATTATGGGCGCCAATAATTTAAGCACAGTCTTTAATACCCTATATAGTGTATACCAAGCACCCCTCTGTTGCTTCTCCGTGAATAACCCATCCCTATTATAGGCCCTCGACTTAACAGCCTCAAGGTAATGATCAGCAAAGACATGCCACATAAAGTCATACAATATATTCGCCGGTACATAAACATCAAACTCACTATACGCATTTAAGGAGGTCTTAATAACATCATTCAATTTAGCCAGTATCATCAAATCTAACGATGTTAATTCATAGTCATCATTAACCTCTGGAAATGATGACACGAACCTCGCAATGTTCCAAAGCTTGATCGCGAAATCGTGACCAGTCCTAATCAATTGCTCACTATACCTATAATCACTACCCAACTTAGCTGATGCCGCGGCCCAGAACCTAGTTGCATCTGCACCGTATTTTTCCACGGGTGGTATTGGGTCTATTATATTACCCTTGGACTTATGCATTGCCTCACCTCTCTCATCAAGTCCCATGCCGCTTATCCTAACGTACTTAAAGGGCGGTTTGCCGTAGAGTAGGTATGCCCTAACCACCGAGTAGTAAAGCCAGGTCCTAATTATGTCGTAGCCCTGAGGCCTAAGTATACTGTGCGGATAAACCTTCTCAAAGGCTCTGATTTCAGGCTTTGTATAGCCCGTTGCATATATCCAGGATATTGACGAATCAAACCATGTGTCCAGCACCCTATCCTCGCCAACTAACTTACCACTTGGACATTGCTCCTTAACCTCCGGTGGTGGTTCATCCCTCCACGGTCTATAGTACTTACCTGGCTTGGGAACAATAGGCTTTGCATTCCCCTCTTCGTCTATGCAGTACCAAATTGGTATTTCAGTGCCATAATACCTACGCCTTGATATTGGCCAATCGAATTCTAATGACTTTATCCAGTCAATGAGTGTTTGTGCGTATTCTGGTGGTTTAATCACCATTTCATTCTTCACGAGCTTAATTAATTCATCCTTAAACGGAAGTTGCTTCAGGAAGTACTCCTTAGTCACTATTATCTCTATCGGTGTCTTACACCTCCAGCAAATAGGCACTGTATGCCTAAGCGGCTCCCTCTTGACCAATAAACCCACTGCTTGTAAATCCTTAATTATTATCTCCCTTGCATCCCTAACATTCAATCCCTTATACTTACCAGCCAACTCATTCAATGTACCATCAGGATTAACCACAATCTTCATGGGCAATTTCAACTCATTAACAACCATCAAATCCCTGGTATCGCCAAACGTACTTATCATCTCAAGACCAGTACCAAAGTCAGGTTTTACAGATGGGTGTGACACTATGGGAACCTCTTGATTTAACGGTGGAACTATCGCATGAAGGCCCTCCAATCTCTTATACCTATCATCACTTGGGTTGAAGGCCACAGCTACCGTGGCAGGCAATAACTCAGGCCTCGTGGTGGCTATTATTATGTCCTCACTAGTTTCCCTTACTCTAAACTTTACGTAATTTAGATACGTATCTTCATCCTTATACTCAACCTCAGCCTCGGCTAATGCTGTCCTACACCTTGGACACCAAAGAGTTGGTCTACTCGTCTCGTAAATCAAACCCTTATTCCACAGGTTAATGAATGTCTCCTGAGTAACCCTCCTATACTCCTCACTATCCGTTCCGTTTCTCCAGTAGTTAAATGATCCACCCCAACGTCTAAATATCGTTACGAACTCACCCTCATACTCATCAAGGAACCTCTTACATAATTCAAGAAACCTCTCCCTTGGAACCTCGTACATATTTATGCCATAAGTCCTCTCCACCTGAACCTCTACAGGTAACCCATTCCTGTCAGCGTAGAATGGGAATATTACGTTGTAACCCCTCATCCTGAAGAACCTGGCTATCATGTCTATTTGGGCGTAATGAGCTATACCACCAATGTGGGGCCTTCCTGATGGGTATGGCGGTGGCGTATCGATTACTAAGGTTGGTTTCTTCTCATCGATCTTAATGTTAAACAACCCCTCCTCCTCCCACTCCTTAATTAAGTCTATTTCCTTTGAAATATCCCATCTCTTCTCCTGAAGTCTTGGTTTGAACTCCATACCAATAAAGGTCCCAATACACAGCATAAGAGCACCTTTAAAAGATAACTCATTCATGTTGCGCAATAATACGTGAATACCTGTTGAAATTCCTCCACGAATTACATAAGCAAATAAGTTTTTAAGCCATGGTTTTTGGGGGTTGCTTGTGGAGGCATTGTATAGAGACTTTGCAATGGCATTTGAAGGCAAGGATAAAGTACTTGGTGAATTCCTGGTTAAGTTTACGGCAGATAAACCAGGCATACTTGCAGCATTGTCCAACGTCTTTGCAGATCACGGTATAAACATACTAAATATATCCGTAAATAGGACCCAACTACTTCTCCATTTTGTTCTTGATCTCACGAATATGGATACCTCACTAAATGACTTAGAGAAGGAATTGAAAAAGTTCTCCTTCGTTGAGTGGGTCAGGTATAGAATTGTTGAAAAAGAGGCATTCATGGTACCATCAATGATACTACCAACATTTAGGGATAACCAGGTCCTGGCAATTGAACTTGATAAGATCAAGAACTTATTACCAAGCCCTGAATTTAGGAGAATCATTAGGGATTTAGGGATTTACGATGCATCACTCCTACGTAATAGTAACCTAGGTGAACTTATCAAGATAGGGCAATTCAGGGGATTAGGCAAGATAACACTTACAGAAAGAGATGGGGTAATTACCATAAGATCCTGTTCCGAGCTGAGTGGTAAGCACGTAATTGAGGAATTAATGGTTGAATATTACACCGGCTTTTTATCACAAATCCTAAAGAGCAATGTTGAAGCCACAAATAGAAGCTATGAAGATGACTGCGTATCCATAAGTTTCAAAGTTTTAAAATGAGCTAAGTACTTCTCCATCAAACCAGCTTTCCTCATTAATTCACAAACCCTGCACACGTCACCAGACGTTGGCTGACCGCAATACTTGCATTTCCTCAATGGTGTTCTTACCGCCTTATCACTCATGAGTTTAGCCAATGAGTCACCGAATGCCACTAAGGAATACTTGATGTTTGGGTTATCCCTTTCCCAGCGGGCTAGCGTGAACTTAAGTTCATACCTAGGATTACTATACACGAATGGACACTCCAACTCCATTAATGGTATACCATGGTAATGCGCATATATTGCAATTTCCTCCTCCCTAACGAAACGGAGTGGTTTAATCCTGGGTATGAAGCCCTCTCTATCTATCTCCGGCTTAGGTCCAAACCAAGCGAATCTATCTAGGTCATTACTAAGTACATTAAGTAATACGGTTTGTGCCTCATCATCTAGATTATGTCCAGTCGCGATTTTTGTTAGGCCTAATTTGTGACCAATGATATTCATTGCCCTACGCCTTAGTACGCCGTCTATCGTGCACATATGCACATTAATGCCCTTAGACCACAGTCCATGGGCAACATCAGTAGCCGTTACACCAAACAACTCCTTAAATGTATAGACCTTATATGGTATATCATATTCCTCACTTAATTTCTGTACATAATCACTCCTAGCCATTCTATAAAAGCAACTATATGGGTGACCCTCATTAATACTGAATGCCATTAGCTCAACATTCTTCGGTAATTTACCCTGCTTCCTAAACTTACCCAGCAGATACATAAGTGTTAGGCTATCCTTACCACCACTTATTGCAATACCAATCTTGTCGCCCTCATTTATTAATCGATACCTCCTAATTGTCTTGATCACAGTATCCTCAATGGATCTAAACAGGCAATTAAAGCATAATTTCTCACCACTAGATACTCTATAATAATTCGCTGGTCTCCTGCCGCATCTCGTACACATTGGCACATCCATAACTCTATTGACATCGTTTTAACAAACACACTCTTAAATTACTATGCTACTCCTCAGAATAACCGCCCCATCTCCTATAAAGCTCATTCTCAATACCCAATAGATCGAGAACCCTACCAACTATGAAATTCACCATATCATCAATGGTCCTCGGCTTATTATAGAATGCTGGAGCTGCGGGCATTACTATGGCACCTGCTAGAGTAACTAATTCCATGTTCTTAATATGCACTAGATTAAGTGGCGTCTCCCTAATGACTAATATTAACTTCCTCCTCTCCTTTAGCGTTACATCGGCTGCCCTTGAGATTAGATTGTCGGTTATTCCATGAGCTATGGATGCCAAGGTCTTCATTGAGCACGGTATAATCACCATGCCATCATGCTTAAAGGAACCACTGGCTATTGGCGCGCCTAACTCATCCTCACCATAAACCCTATCAGCAAGTCTTGATAAGGACTCCCCATCAAGACCGACCTCATGCTTTATGATGTTAATTGCGGTATTGCTCATGACAAGGTGAATCTCAGTATTGGTTGAGTATTTCCTGACGGTCTCTAGAAACCTTACGCCATAAATCACACCACTTGCCCCAGTTATACCGACGACGATCTTTCTCATCATAGTTAATTATAAGGCGCTAATAAATAACATTATTGCTTAGTTCGATTAATTATATATGTTATATATATTTATATAAAATTATTTTAAAAGAAGTATTTGATCGTCACATTTTAATATTTCTAATGATTTTACTGGAACCATGGTTATCATTACCTACCTGGTAATAATATCAGGTCTTCAACGTTCTGCGTCTTACTCCTTGAATTCTCCCTATACAGCAGGTCCCTTATTGCAATTCTGATTGCCTCACTCCTGCTTGGGAATACGCCTTGCTTTACGAATTCATCCAACTCCTCAAGCATTTGCTTCGGTATGTGCACGCTTATCAGTACCATTTTTTCCTTTGCTTTGGTCTTTGGCATAGAGAACTAGATAATTACAGGATTTATTAAGATTCTCTACCGTGAATTCTGTAAATATTTACAATCGAGGATATTAACATTATTTACAAAGTACTAATTTTACGCTCCTACGTCCTTTATGGACTCAAAAATCGAGCGCCTATAATACCTCTTAGATATATCTGGTGGTACATTCGTGAGTTCATCCTCAGGTAATACACTAATAACATCCCAAGCAATATCAAGAGTCTGCTCAAAGGTCCTCCTCTCATAATAACCCTGGTTAATGAACCTACGCTCAAACTGCTCAGCAAACCTGAGATACCTCCTCTCACGCCAACTTAGGTTAGTCTCACCAACTAGTAACGCTAGGTTCCTAACATCTAATGACCTCGAGTAGGCGGCAATTAATTGATTGGCCACATACTTATGGTCATCCCTCGTCTTACCCTCACCAACCGCATCCTTCATAAGCCTTGATAAACTCATAATAACATCAAATGGCGGGTAAATACCCTTACCCCACAGGGTCCTACTGAGCACTAGCTGTCCCTCGGTTATGTAACCCGTCAGGTCAGGTATTGGGTGCGTTATATCGTCGTGAGGCATCGTCAGTATTGGGAACTGCGTAATACTGCCCTTCTTACCCTTAGCCCTACCTGTTCTCTCGTAAATAGTTGCGAAGTCCGTGTACATGTAGCCTGGATAACCACGTCTGCCAGGTAATTCGCCCTTCGATGATGATAATTCCCTAAGGGCCTCCGCATAATTCGTCATATCTGTCAATATTACTAGCACGTGATAATCCCTATACCACGCCAGGTACTCAGCAATTGTTAATGCGGTTCTTGGTGTTAGTATTCTCTCGGCAATTGGATCACTTGCTAGATTAAGGACCATGACAAGTCTCCTCAACGCACCAGTCCTCCTGAACTCATTCAAGAAGAATAAAGCCTCCTCAGACTTAAGGCCCATTGCGGCGAAGATTATTGCGAACTCCTCCTCATGTCCCCTAACTGTTGCCTGCCTAGCTACCTGGGCAGCTAGCATGTTATGCGGTAATCCCGTGCCACTGAATATAGGTAGCTTTTGACCCCTAACCATTGTGTTTAAACCATCAATAACACTGACGCCAGTTTCTATTGGTTCCTCAGGATATTCCCTTGCATATGGATTTAGCGGTTCACCATTTATGTCTAGGTACTCTTCGGCTGGAGGCAGTGGTAATCCATCCCTTGGTTGTCCCTTACCATCAAGAACCCTACCTAATAAGTCCTCAGTGACAGGCATCCTGAGAGTTCTTCCATAAAACTTCACAGTACTGCCCTTGGCAGGCAAACCGAGTGTACCCGTAAGTACCTGAGCCACTGCATAATCACTACCAACCTCAACGACTTGAACCATCCTAGGCTCTCCATCAGGGCCTATGACCTCGCCAATCTCGTTATAGGCAACTCCCCTGGTCTTCTCAATAACAATTAATGGCCCCTTAACCTCCCTAACCGTGCTATAAGATACAATGCCAGGTACAGACTCTATGATCTTGCTCATCGATTTACAGAGTTTTATAGTGCTTATTAATTTTTATTCTACACGAGCGCACGGACTAAATCAATTTAAGGGTTTCCGCACTATTATGGAGAGCATCAGTGCCAACCCTCAAGGAGGTTATTAAGCCGTTAATCCCTAGGGAGCTTTGGGATAAGGTACCAAGGAGCTTTGACATAATTGGTTCTAGGTCAGGTGCAGTAGCTATCATAGAAATACCACCAGAGCTTGAGAATTATAAGTTCGTGATCGGTGAGACCATAATTAAATTGAATAAGCATGTTAAGGCCGTACTTAGGAGAGTTGGAGCAAGGGAGAGCGAGTTTAGGTTGTATAGGTATGAGGTTTTGGTTCCTGGGCCCACTGAAGTCATTCATAAGGAGAGTAATTACCTAATTAAGGTAGATCCCACGAAGGCTTATTTCTCACCTAGGGATCAAGGCGATAGGGAGGATATCGCTAGGCAGATAATGCCTGGTGAAGTTATTCTATATCCATTTGCTGGTGTTGGGCCATACGCCGTTACTATACTAAAGAGACAATCCCTTGTTAAATTAGTGATTGCGATTGAACTTAATGAGTATGCGTATTACTATATGCTTGATAATATTAAATTAAATAAACTTGAGGGTAAGGTACTGCCCTTGCTTGGAGATGCTGCGAAATTAATGGAGTCATTCTGTGGTGTTGATAGGGTCATACTTACATTGCCATTGGGTGCTCATAAATTCCTGAGGCAGTCATTAACGTGCGTTAGGAACGGTGGTATTGTACATTTCTATCACTTAGGTACTGAGGAGAACCCTTACGGTGATGCGGAGAATCTTGTCAGGAACTATTGCAATGAGTTAGGCTATGAATGCCAGGTCATTAATAGGAGGGTTGTTAGGGATTATGCTCCATATGTGTATAAGGTTAGGCTAGATATTAAAGTTGGTAAGTTTTAGACCTGTGTGATAGGTTTATAAAACTACACGTGTAAATCCATATAATGGAGCAGGGTGAACGCAAAAGAAGACTTTTATTAATGATTGGACCACTCGAGGCTGAGGTTATTGGCATACTTAATGAGCTTAAGGAGGCTACGGCAATGACAATTTGGGAGGAGTTAACTAAGAGGGGTAGAAAAACTGCCTACACAACCGTACTAACGGTATTAAGTAGATTATACACCAGGGGTTTTATTAATAAGCATGAGAAGGTGATTAATAATATTAGGCAATTTGTTTATGAGCTTTCGATACCTTATGACGTAAAAAGCGAGATTATTAAGGAGCATATTGGCTTGATAATTAAGATGTTTGGTAAGGATGCCATTCAGATAATTAGGGACTATTTAAATGAAGTTAGCGGAAAATAAGAGGTTAAAATTAATTTAAGGTCACATGAATCTTGGTACCTCTCCTTGCTCTCCCTGCTGACCCCTCTGTGGCGCAATTCCCCTTTGTTCAATATAGAGCCTCAGTATGTCGGGTATCTCATTCTCATTCTCCATCTTCCTAAGTATATCCACGTATCTACTTGTATGATCTATATCGAGCCTCACAAATTCAATGGCTATATCCCTAAGTCTCTCCTCTAATTCCTTTAGCATGTCTATGGGCATTATTGAGGTTATCATTGGATTATTCAGCCAAGACTCAAAGTCCTTAAGGGTCCTCTCTATGTAATAAAGCATTGCCTGTGAGGAAAGCAGTAGTGATAATCTATCTTGGCTAACTATGTAGTCACCATACTTCTGTAACTCATCCATGAATTTTCTCTGGTCCTTAACCCAATTCTCAAGCCTAGTTATTAGTCCCGCTATATGAGCCCTAATTGCTTGCCTTTTTAGATCCTCGGAACTCATATTCCTTCCTGAGTAAAAACGTAACCCACTCTATTAAACCTTTTGTATTTATTAAGTATTAAAGAATACCAAGTAATATCCCTAGAATAACCATGGTTAGTATGGGTAGTATTATCAAGACCGCAAAATGCTTCTTCCAATCCACCACACCCCTCTCTGCGGCCTTCACCATATCATTAAACGAATCACCAACCAACCTAACACCCTCAACAATAACCGGGTAATACCTAACATGAACCTGCCTTAAGCCATTCAGACACTGCTTAACACTTCTTCTTACATTTCTCATTATTAAATCATGACTGATTGAATCACCAACGACCTTATAACCCCTACTTCTCGTGAACCTAGCAATGCCCGTATATTGATGATTATCTGTTGTTAAGACCTCAACTATATCAAAGTAATTCTTAAACTCATTAATTATTGCATCAGCTAACTCCCTCCTTAAATTATTACCATCAAATATTACCAATAATATCTTATTACCATTTATTTCCAACCCCCATGTTATTAACCCATTATCACCAATCTCAAACTGTATTGGCCCAAACGCATACTTAGGCATATGAGCAAAACACGACTTAATCTCAAGTCTCTGCTCCTCCAACTCCCCAATCTTACTCAACAATGAGACCAATTCATTAATGTCATCCTCATCCCACGTATTATTATCCGAATAATAATTCTGCGCATCAACAAGTATTATATTATCCCAATCAAGCTTTACCTTCCTTTTCAACTCATCATAAACCCTAAGAGGTATATCATCACTAGACTTAACAAGGCGACTAACAATCACAATAGACTTACCGCATAACGGTACATGCGTTATTCTGAAATTACTACTTTGTATTTGGAACGGTATCTTGCCAATACATTCATTATTGACATACTGATCATTCAAGTATTCCTTAACCTTCATGGCAACTGCCCTAACAACCCTACGTACGTCAATTCTCGTTGCTGGATCCAATTCATGACTACCAATACCATGCAGATAAATTACTGAATTCACGTAACGACCTAACTCACTAACAGTGTCACTTATTAAATAACCACCACCAACCTTCGCTATAGGCCCTGCATGCAATTCAGGTATAGTAACTGCATAAATACCTTCATCATTCCTCACCATGAATAAATGCACCTTAGCATCCTTAACAACAGACCGCTTACTCAATTCCCTCTCAAAGGGCTCAGAGTATTCAAAAAGTGCTGTGTATAGGTATGAACTAAATAATTTAAGAATATCAGTACCACCATACGAAACTTCGAACTTAAAAATCACATAATAAATAAATAGAAATGAGAATACATAAAATATAGAATCTAAAGCAGCGTATTTCACAGGGTTTACCGTACCGATTAGGAAATACGAGATTAATTGAATGATTAATATGCCAGGTAAAGTATAAAGTGGATATAGGATATATTTCTTCATTGACTTGCCATTATGCTCAAGACCCCTCAGTACCATTATCATGGCACTTAACGGTAAAACAAATGATAATGCACCAAAACCAACTATGAATTTATGAATCGCCAATGTAATTAGCAGGTCTACTATTGCCGCGAGCGCCGTACTAAATAGCGATAATGTTGTGCCGAAGCCTCTATAGGAATTAGCGAAAACAATTACCCTCAAGGTTATGAGCACTGAAAGAAACATGACACCATAAATAATGAGTGATTTAAAATACGTAATTAACGATTCATGTACATATATACTCATTAAGTAAGGTAGTATGATTATCAACGCCAATAATGAGTACTTCATTGAATCCCCTCCCCTAAACACTATTGTATAGCCATGCTCAAATGACCTACCCCTTCTCACGCAAGCTCAACCTGCACTTTTAGATTATTTAAAGATCACTTATTATGCCCTGTGCTGCACCAATTCAAGGAGCACACCGTTAAGGCTCTTTGGGTGGATAAATACGACAAGGCCCTCAGCACCCTTACTCGGCTTACCAGTAATTACAAGGCCGGCCTCCTGAACCCTCTTAATAAATTCCTCTAGGTCATTAACCTCAAGGGCTATATGATGAATACCTTCGCCCCTACTCTCTAGGAATTTAGCCACCGTTGAATTAGGATTAAGCGGCTCCAGTAACTCAATCCTTGTATTACCAAGCCACACCATCGCAACCTTAACCCCCTGCTCCTCAACAATTACAGGATCACTAACCCTAAGCCCCAACTTCCTAAACTTCTCAATCGTACCATCAAGATCCTTAACCGCAATAGCCACGTGATCAAGCCTCGGCCTCTCCATACCTAGTAATCTCCTTGCCGCCTCCTGCGGTGTTAACTTACCACTAACGACCTCACTCTCCAGATCCTTCCTCTCAATAAGGCTCTTCTCAAGCAAGTCATACGCGTAAAGCCTCATCTCGAGTAATCTTCTACTAATCAAGGACTCGCTTAATCTACCATTATTAATTAACTCCCTAAATCTATCATCAATTAACCTTAATAAATCATCAACACCATATCCATACAATCCAGATACCTTAACAACAATGGGCTTCCATGAATTACCCTTTATTTCCTTCATCATATCAACCATGGCCATTAAGTCCCTATACGTTGACTCAGATACTTGGTTATCGGACTTTGAAACTACGTAAATATCACCAATCTCCATAAGTCCACTCTTAAGTGCTTGAATTTCATCGCCAGAGAGCGGTGGTACTAATACTAGTATTGTGTCCGCTACATACTTAATATCTGTATCTGATTGCCCGGCACCAACAGTCTCAATGAATATGTAGTCCGCACCTGCGTACTCAAGTACATTAACCGCGGCTATTGTCGCATAGTTAAGTCCTCCACGTATTCCCCTCGTAGCCATACTCCTAATGTATATATTCGGCCTTGAGGTAAGCTCCTGCATCCTAATCCTATTACCCATAAATGAACCACCAGTGAACGGACTAGATGGATCTATAGTCAATATTGCAATTCTCTTTTCCTGAGGTATTTTCCTAGCCATTGTATATATCAACGTGCTTTTACCAGAACCTGGTGGTCCCGTTATGCCAATTACATGGCTCCTATGCTGAATACCTAGTGGTACCTCAATACCCTCCTCAGCCAGTGTTATTAGCTTTGCAATTGCAAGTTTATCCCAATTACGCACCCTAATAAGCAACTCATTAATATCAATGCTCATTAGGAAACACCCACAAGCTTCTTTACAATATCAATTATTTCCTTAAGTGAAGTACCTGGGCCATAAACGCCCGCAATACCCATCTTAAGTAATGCCTCCTTATCCTCAGGTGGTATTATACCACCAACAAGCACTGGAATACTCACACCCTTCTCTTTCATAATCCTCATTAACTCACCCACAAGCTCCAGGTGTGAACCAGACAATATACTAATGCCAATTAACTTAGCATCCTCCTGAATAGCGGTTTCAACAACCTGGCTAGGCGTCTGCCTAATACCCGTATAAACAACCTCAAAGCCTGCCTCCGCCAACGCCCTTGCAATTACCTTGGCGCCCCTATCATGACCATCAAGACCAAGCTTGGCAATGATTATTTTAGGCTTAGGCATATGCATCACTAACCGCGTGTCATACCATAAAAATCTTTCCTCAGTAAATACTCGGAGGTTTGTACTCACCCCAGACATCACGTAATACACTTGATACCTCACCGATGGTTGCCTTGGCCCTAACGGCATTCAGTATGTATGGGAATACGTTCTCATCCTCCCTATCAGCCGCCCTCCTCAACTCATTAAGAGCCCTTTCCCAAGCCTCCCTATCGCGGTTCTCCCTAACCTCCCTAACACGCTTGATACTCCTCTCCCTGGATACTGGGTCCACCTTATGAAACTCAATATGAAGCTTCTCCTCCTCCCTAAACATGTTTACACCAATCACGGCTATCTCGCCCTCCTCGACCATCTTTTGATACCTATATGCAGACTCAGCTATAGCCCTCTGTGGGTAACCAATTTCCACGGCTTTCGTCATACCACCAAGCTTATCTGTATAATCAATTATCTTCATGACCTCCTCCTCAATAGTATCAGTGAGCCACTCGATATAATATGAACCACCCAGGGGATCTATTGAATCAATGACTCCACTTTCATAGGCTATCACTTGTTGAACTCTCAATGCTAGTTTCACAGACTTTTCTGTGGGGAGTGATAATGCCTCATCATAGGCATTAACATGAAGCGATTGAGCACCGCCAAGTACGGCAGCTAATGCCTGTATTGTGGTCCTTATGATGTTGACCTCAGGCTGTTGAGCTGTTAGTGCCGCACCTGATGTCTGTACGTGAAACTTCAATTTCATAGACTCGAGCTTCCTAGCACCGAACCTTTCCTTCATAATCCTCGCATAGAGTCTACGGGCAGCCCTGAACTTTGCAATCTCCTCGAAAAGATTTGTTGTTGCCGCGAAGAAGAAGGATAGCCCTGGCGCGAAATCATCAACACTCATCCTCCACCTGTTTATGACCCAATTGGTATACTCAATGGCGTCAGCTAGTGTGAAGGCTAGTTCCTGGACGGCAGTGGCTCCCGCCTCTCTGAAGTGATAACCACTAATACTTATTGGATGCCACTTGGGCAGGTTCTTAGATGTGTAGGCTATTATGTCCGTTGTATATCTCATTGAGTGCAGTGGCGGGTATATGTATAGGTTCCTTGCTATGAACTCCTTGAGTATGTCATTCTGAATAGTACCATCAAGCACTGCCTTATCAATACCCCTACTCTCTGCAACGGTTATATACATGGATAGTATCTCAGCAGCTGTGGCATTTATTGTGAACGAGGTAGTTATTCTGCTAATATCAATATCATCAAAAAGAATTGACATGGAAACAACCTCAGGAACCGAAACACCGACCTTACCAACCTCAGGATACGCAAGCTCATGGTCAGGATCAAGACCTAGCTGAGTTGGCAAATCAAAGGCAACACTTAACCCGGTCTGTCCCTGTGATATGAGAAACTTATACCTCTTATTCGTATCCTCAGGCGACCCAAAGCCTGAGTACTCCCTAAATGTCCAGAGCCTTGACCTATACATACTTGGGTATATACCTCTAGTGAGCGGATACTCTCCAGGAAAGCCTAGTCTATCGAGATAATCATCCTTAACATCAAGTGGTGTATAAAGAGGCTTTATCTCAACGCCAAATGATGTTATGAACTTCCTCCATTCAGGTACCTTTTTAAGAGTTGGTAATAGAAATTCCCTAACCCACTCATCATACTTTTCCTTAATTTTATCCGTATTCTCCATTAATAATTTACAAATAATTATTTACTAATAAATCTGTTCTTATCTCGTGATGTTGCCTAGTAAATAATTCATAGCATCATCAACAGACCTAAACACATGACCACCCATGCAATACATGGCCTGGGCTATTAATTTATCGGCATGGTTCATAACACTAATTACGTTTACTGATGGTGGGTAGTCATCAAGCATTGATGATGCAATTCTACCACACTCCCTCAACTTAACCCTTATGGTATCGAGAGCCTGAAGCTCGGGTGTTGTTGCTATTATCCAACCAAGTGGTCCCTTGAATCCACGGCATAAATCAGCTATCTTTGCCATTAATAAATCCTCAACACTCCTAACCCTACTTAATCGATCATCACTACCCTGCACTAGGTAGGCATTTAATTGCATTGATAATGCCATTACTATTGAGGCTATCTCACCAATAACATTGCCTCCAAAATCAAGTCTAGTACTATTGGCTATATTTGATAATTCATCTAAACAACCCATGAGCATTATTGGAGCTGAGTCCTTACGCACTCTAACTCTCTTGCCAAACAGTGGTATTACACTATAACCACTATCGCCAGGACACTTAATACTATTATCTACCTCTTTACAGTCTGCAAATAACGGTAAACGACAATTATCACTCATTAATATCAATTACACATTATTCATTATATAAATTTAATTCATCAATTAAGGTTAACCTTAGATCCAAGTTGCGAAATCACAAAATCAAGATCTAAACGCCTTAAGGTATCCTTTCTCGGTATACCTCTCTCATCCCAACCCCTCAACTCGTAATACCAACTGAGCATTCTCTGATAACCATCATAATCAAGCTTAGCACCCTTGAGTGGGCCCCTACTCAATGGTCTCTTGAACCACTTGACAGGTGGTGTGTCATACGCCCTATCCCAATGTCCATACTCCCTAACCCAAAACGCCCTGATTAATGTATAAATCCTATTATTTATAGTACTTAGTATATCCATGTTCATGTCCATCCCCGTGGCAGCCTTAAACAACCTAAAGTACCAATCAAGTTCGAGGCCGACCTCGACCCAGGGGAACCTGCAGGTCACTATTGTTTCGAATAGACCACCCCTTATGTTCTGCATTTCCACAAGCTTCTCGACCTTATCCTTGGTATAGTCAAACCTACCCCTCTGAACCTCCCAGGATATTAGCCAGGCATCCTTATGATGAGCACCAATTGGGCTTGTAGAAAATGCTAATGCCATACCTGGCGCTGCGTGACAGTCATAGGCACTTATTTCAAGACCCTTAACATGCATTGCAAATTCAGTGGCTTCCTGACCCAGCTCCATCGACGCTGCCCTAACACCCTTACCAAGTAACCTACCCAGCTCGGTTCTTTGTAGTGCTATATCCATGGCAACATCAACAGCTCTCTTATAATCACCCCACTCAATTCCCTCCTTAAGAAGCCCCTTCTCTGAAGCCTCCATTGCAAAACCTAGGCTTGAACCGAGGCTTATCGTGTCCATACCCATCATATCCGCGATCCTATTTAGGTGCGCCACCTTAGCTAAATCACCAATACCAAGGTTACTACCGAGCATTGCGATATTCTCATAATCCAACTCAGCAGGTTCGTTTTCAGCGTCCTTAACCACGTGCCCGCAAGCCATGACGCATTGCGGACATGATTTAGTCGTGATCTTATTTTTCTCAACAGAAAAACCACCTATTTTTTCATAATCATCAAATTGACCCTCGGAATAATTATACGTGGGCAACACACTAGCTTCTTGAGCCCACTCTACCGTTGATGTGGTTCCTTGCCTCATCCAGAATGGATAACCTGGTTTAGATTTCGTGGCCACTATGGCATCGACGCCAATCTTCCTAAGCATTGGATCTGCAACCTTAATGTCGCCATGGCCCCTCATAACCACTGCCTTCAAGTTTTTACTACCCATAACAGCGCCTATGCCAGGTCTACCACCACTACGTCCCTTCTGGGCAACGATAGTTGCGAATCTCACGAGCCTCTCACCAGCGGGGCCTATGAGAACCATGCCCACGTCACTACCATGAACCTTCTTTAACCTATCCTCAGTGGTAAATGAGTCAAGGCCCCATAAATCATCTGCGTTATTAAAATCAACCCTGAACTCCTCGCCCTTATTCTCAATGTATAGATACGTGGGTTTCTCAGCCCTACCCTCAATTATTATCATATCAAGGTCCGCCCTCCTCATATGAACTGCTAACCATGAACCAATATTACCATCACCATAACCACCCGTTAATGGGCTTTTAGCAGCCACGAGTAACTTACCACTATTGGGTATTGGTAATGCCGTCAATGGCCCCACGGCAAGTATTAACTTATTAAGTGGACTTAATGGGTCGATTCCTGGCGGCAATTCATCCCATAAAGTCTTTATTGCAAAGCCCCTACCACCAATATAGTTCTGTGCAAGGGATGGATCTAGTGATTGAACAACATACCTCCTTCTGGAAAGATCAATCCTTAATATATGCCCACCCCATCCAAACATAACGGTGGTTCAGTGAAAATGCATTAAATAAATCTTTCTTATTATGTCAAAATAAGATAAATAGGGATAATGAGAAAACAATCAATCATTCATAAATTCATTATGTACATAAATAAGCCTATGCCCATTTATCTCAAGAACCTCCACATCAATATCATACAATTCACTTAGTATCTTACTATTAATTATGTCACCTGGAACACCCATAGCCATTATATCCCCGTTCCTTATCGCTATAACCCAGTCGCTAATTAATGCAAGGTCAATATCATGCCCAGTGGCAATCACAGTAATTCCCTTATCATTAACAATCCTTCTTAATGTTAGGATAACCCTATATTTATTACTGAGATCTAGGTTTGATGTCGGTTCATCCAATAATAATAATGACGCCTTTGAAGCCAAAGCCCTTGCTATTAAAACAAGTCTCTTCTGACCAGTACTTAGTTCATCAAATCTCTTACTGGCAATATTATTTATACCCAGGTACTTAAGAACTGCGACCGCATCATCCTTATTTATCCAACCCTCACCATTTCGAGAACTCGTGACAATATCTAGAACTGTTAACGACATTTGCGAGTAAATCTCGGCAGGTGAGTACGAAACGTACTTCGGCAAATCCCTAATGGGAATCTCATCAATACTCTTACCATCAATGTATGCATAACCACCAAAGATTCTTGCGTACTTTATTATAGCCCTAAGCAGGGTTGTTTTCCCAGAGCCATTGGGCCCAAGTATTGTTGTTAGACTCGGCCTTGGTATGTTTAACGTTATTTCCTTAATAATGGGCTCATTATACCCAATCCTAGCATTAACAAATCTAACTATGTAACTACTCATTACGACCACCCCTGAGCAAAAATAGTAATACAGGAACACCAAAGAGACTTGTTATTGCTGTTATTGGCATTACCGTGCCCGTAATCAATACCTTACTAACAACATTCGCGTAAAGCATTATTGTGGAGCCCGAAATCATCGATAATGGTATAACTCTCGAATTATCGGAGCTTGATATTGACAAACGAGTTAAGTGTGGCGTTACAAGGCCTATGAAACCTATAATGCCGGTGAATGATACCGATACGGCAGTCAACAATCCAGTTAATACAATCAATAAGTTCCTAAATGCCTTAGGGTTGGTACCACTGGCTTGCGCAACCTCATCACTTATCATCAGTAGGTTAACCTCACGCGCACTAACCATTATATACGTAAGTACTGGCAGACTTACGCTAATCATAGTAATATCATCACCCCAATTAATGCCGCTCACTGTGCCAAATAGTAAGTAAACTATTGCGGGTAGTGTTGGGATTATTGTTAGTAAGTACGTGTCAAGTATCATGACTATTGACGAGAACATTATTGAAATGGCAATGCCCGCGAGGATGAGCGATAACCAACCACCTCTGCCAAAGGCCACAACGACAATTGTGGCCAGCATAGCGCCTAGGAATGATAGTAATGGCATTAGTATTATTGATGGTGACCCAACCTTAAATAGGACGTTTATTAATAGGCCGAGTAACGCACCTAATAATGCCCCAGAGGCTGTTCCAGTTATGTAAGGTTCGGCAAGAGGGTTCCTAAAAACCGCCTGCATGACAGCGCCTGCCACGGCTAAGTCAGTCCCAACAACTATGCAAGCAAGTATCTCAGGTAGTCTTATATCCATTATTATGACCCTATATGCCTGTGTTGGATCCAGCAATGCCCCTAGTGGTACAATGACCTCACCAATGAAAATATTTAGAATAATACCGATTGATAATAATGGAATAAATAACCAAAGGAATTTTACAATTGGGTTACTGACCGTGGCAATCACCCATCACTTAACGTAATATTTAAGTTGGGCTTAACGTACTGATCAACCCACTGGGCACTAATGTAATGTGGTATGGCCGTTGAGTTAAGACTGAAGGCGCTTGGATGAAGTATCATGGCGAGAAGCAAGGCTCCATAGACTGATAATGGACCCGGCTCCTCAATGAGACTCTCTGCAAAGTTACCAAGTATGTATATATGATCCTCCTTAACAGCATTTGTACTGTTTATTCCAGGTATTGAGAGTATTGCCTGAAGAGTTGCTGTGTAGTTGCCCATGAAATCATCCACAATTATATAGTCAGGATTGACCGCGAGTAATTGGCTTGGACTTACAGTGGGGTACATGCCGTTGAATGGATCATAACCACCGGCTAAATTAATGTAGTAACCAACAAATGACGAGTTACCTGCAACATAGATTGGGTTATACCATGATATGTAGGCTACGGTAACCCTAGGCTCATTCGAGACCTTACTCTCTACGTAATTAATGACATTATTCATATGACTTATCACCTCCTCACCCCTACCTGGAACCCCAAGCGCCTTGGCCATCAGCATTATGTCATTTTCTATGCCAGTCACATTTGTATTGCTCGTACCGCCTATGAATATCACGTTAATGTTAGCCGCGCTCAATGTACTAATGCTCTGCACCAGCTGTGGCTGGAAACCAGCATCTGCACAGAGTAGTGATGGGTGTGCAGTTATTATTGGTTCTATCGGTGGTGATCCATATATTGAATTAATGGTGGTGGCATTACTTGGTATTGTGACATTTAGGTAATTAAGTAGTTGTTCGGAATAAGCATCGATCAGGATAACCCTACTGCCAAAGCCAAGCACATATATTATTTGTGTACAGTCAGGGCTTATGGTACCTACACTACTTGGCTGTGAGTATATTGTGATGTTACGGCCCAAGTAATCAATCACTGTTATTGGATAGTTAACACCAATACTCGACATACCCTGCCTTAACGTATGGACTTGGGTAGCGTAGTACACGGCTATTATTACTACAGCAATAATTATGGCCACCCCTATGATCAACGCCTTTGAAATACCTCTCGACATACGATGATAGGATAAGCATCCTATTTATAAGCATTTTCTACACCCTAAACATTCGTAACACTTAACGTAGAGTTATTGACCAAGGGCTAATCCATCCCCGCGTATGTCGGTGTAGAGTAGTTTCCTGCCATTATCGAGGAATGCCGCTATACTGGCCACGCCGGTCCTGCCTGGATACCTAATTACTTGGTATGGTTCTGTTAGGCCTGTTATTTCGTAACCTTCCTCGATGATTAGTGACTTTCTATCCCACAGGAACCTAGGCGCGTCGATTGCCTCAACAGGACTTAGGCCGTGATCAACCATGTTCGTTATAAATAAAGTATGCTGTTGTGGCCTGAAATGAGCCCCGGAAGTTCCAAGTGCGTATTTTGGTTCTCCATTCCTAGTAATTATTACTGTACTTAATGTATGAAGTGGCCTCTTTCTGGGCATTAATGCGTTCGGCCCATCCATTGAGAAGTCCGAGGCTCTATCATTGAGTGTGATCCCATACTTGGGCTCAGTAACCAACGAACCAAAATGCTGGTATAGGCTTTGGATGGCACTTACGACGTTACCCTCCCTATCCACAACCACGAAATACGTGGTATCGCCAGAACCACTCAATCGCTTGCCAACTCTTGATTTATACGCGGACATCAGGAATCCTGGATCAAGGAGCTTATTAATTGGTATTTCAACAAACCTTGGATCGCCGACATACGAGTCTCTAAGTTCATAGGCAATCCTGTAAATGCCCAGGTAAGTCTCAATCCTATTACGTGACCACGCATCGACATTAACCCTTAACTCCTCAAGAAGCCTCAATATCATTAATGTGGTTATACCCTGGGTATTGGGTGGTGATTCGTAAATAGTCAATCCCTTATAATCAATACTAAGTGGGTCACGCCACTCAGGCTCATATTCCGTTAAATCACTCATCTCCATAACACCACCGGCGGATTGCACATAATTAACAACAGCTTCACCTATTTCTCCTCGATAGAATGCGTCGGGCCCGTACTCCATTATCAACTCAAATGTTTTAATTAATGGCTCTATCCTTATTATATCCCAGGGCTTAGCGTTTATTGGGTATACGGACTTAAAGTCATTGTTTTTAGCAATGTCATTCCTAAGCAATTCTATGGCTTTAGCGAAGCTTGGGCTTGCTGGGAATCCACTCTTTGCCGTCTCAACCACAGGCCTTACAAGGGATTTCCACTCATCAGTTCCAAATCTCTTCCATAATGCATGGAGCCCCGCCAATAGTCCAGGAATCACTGGTGATAATGGCCCTCTTATTGGTATTGAATTCAACCCTCTTTGTAATAATAACTCCCTACTTAGTCTCCTAGGTGCCCAACCACTGGCGTTTATGAAGTAAACCCTCCCCTCCCTGGCTATATACACCATGGCAAAGAAATCCCCACCTAAACCGCCTAAATGAGGCTGCGTAAGAGCCAGTGCTAGTGATGTTGTTATTGCAGCGTCAATGGCATTACCACCGAGACTAAGCACATCAACACCTAACTTACTTGCTAATGGATGCTCAGAGGCCACACCACCTAACTCAGTTATCCAGGGCGGCTTAATTCCGGGTATTATTGGTAATGACATGCACCTAACCGCACTGCTTCACACTTTTAGAGTATTGCGCAAAAAGTAATTAATGCATTAAAGAAATCATTTAATTGGGCTAAGTAGAGTAAGATCCGTTAGGGATAATTATCATGCTGCTTAATTATTCATCATGGACTTACGCTGGGAAACTTCAGGAAGACTTCACAACAAATCTTAAGGCAATAAATGCAATAGCATTATTATTCAATAAGCAACGTATTAAATTGAAAATCACATTATCAACCCTTGAACTAATACTCAACTTACTAGGCTCAAGTAACCCTAGGTTGATGCCGAATGAAGGTGAACGTATCATAATCATTAAAGATACTGAGAAGTCCCTCCTAAGAGATTATAATATTGATAAGTACATATCCCTAAGCAGCATGAGGTATGGGCGTGATCGTACGTACATCATAACCATAAGAACAAAGTCCTCATTAATGACTAAATTAATGGTGTTATGCAATCGTGACTGTGAATACTATGTTGATGAAAAGGTAAATACTGCAAGGAATAATTCAAGCACTTACTTCCAGTTAGTATTAAAGGCAATTTCCATATTAAGTAATGTATTCAGCATTAAGACTCCAAGGGTAGTACTTACCCATAATCCAACTGTTTATGGTAAGATCATGACTATAAATGGTGATGAAGTAATAGCATTATCAATATGGGATTTACTCAGGATAATCAACGCCATTATTGAGGTGAATCCTACGGTAAATAGCATCAGTAATATCATTGATACTGCGGTTCATGAATTCCTTCATTACCTCCTTGATAAGCAATACCTAGTTGCATTAACATTTATGGAGATGATGAAAAGAATTCCCAGTGTGGTTGATGATGGTATTATTCATGAATTAATAGCATGGACATTAACACCACACGTGAGTAGGTACGTGGCCGAGTGCATTAAGTATGGCGTTACAAATAAGGTGAACACTGGCAATGATTTAGTAATTCAATACCCTATTAAAAGGAGACATTTGTTAACTGCCAGGAGGATAATTAATGAATTATTGGAAAGACTTGATGGTAATTGTGGATGAAGCACTAACATAATGGAAAAGCTAATTAAGTCATAATAGGCCTTCGGTAATATATGGGTAAACGCATTGTTATTGTGGGTGGTGGTGCTGCCGGTGCTTCAGCGGCTGCTAGGGCTAGAAGACTTGATCCTGAGGCAGAGATAGTAATGCTTGATAAGGGTTTATACATAAGTCATGCACCCTGTGGAATACCATACTATATTGGCGGCGTTGTTAAGGAGGCCCAAGACCTAGCCATATATACCCCAGAGGAGTTCGCTAAGGAGAGAAAGATAGTGGTTAAGATTAATGCGGAGGTCTATGACATAGATCTGAAGAGTCAGGTGGTGTATGCCAAGGAGGGTAATGATATCACTAAGTATCAATGGGATACGTTAATAATAGCTACTGGTGCTAAGCCAATAACGCTCCCCGTTGAGGGCCATGACCTGAACGGCATATTAACGCTTAGGCTTCCACATGAGGCTCCTAAATTGAGGGAGGAGGTTGAGAAGGCGAGCACTGTTGCCGTGGTTGGTGGCGGTTATATAGGCCTCGAGGTTACTGAGGCACTTAGGAACCTCGGTAAGAAAATACTTCTGTTTGAAATGATGCCTCATGTATTACCGACAACATTTGACGAGGATATGGCTAAACTAATTCGTGATGAACTCACTAGGAATGGCGTTGAGCTTCACCTTAATGAGAAGGTTGTTGGATTTAAAGGCATTAATGGGCATGTGAGCAAGGTAGTCACCGAGAAGGGTGAGTATAATGTCGATAAGGTGATTATGGGTGTTGGCGTTAGGCCAGACGTGGATCTTGCAGTTAAGGCTGGTGTAAAGCTTGGTGAGACGGGGGCTGTTTGGGTTAATGAGTATATGGAGACCTCTGTACCGAATGTTTACGCCGCAGGCGATGTTGCCGAGACCTGGAGCCTAATCACTGGGAAGAGGATGTACATTGCCCTGGCGCCGCCGGCTAATAAGATGGGGCAGGTGGCTGGTGCGAATGCTGTTAAGGGTAGGTTCCTGAAGTTCCCAGGTGTATTAGGCACGGCAGTGACTAAGGTGTTTAGTCTATATGTTGCTAGGACAGGACTAACCGAGAGGCAGGCTAGGGAGGAGGGATTTAAACCGGTGTCAGCGAGTATTAAGGCTAGAACAACTGCTCATTACTATCCAGGTGGTGTGCAGGTTAGTATTAAAATGACAATGGATGAGTCAAGTGGTAGAGTCCTTGGTGTACAGATTATTGGGCCTGATAAGATAGTTGCTGGTTACATAGATATTGCCGCCGCATTAATAGGTAAGGGAGCGGTAATTGACGACTTTTTCTTTGCTGACCTGTCATACTCACCACCGACAGCTCCCATATGGCACCCACTCATCACAGCTGCCAGGGTATTATCTAAAGGTAAGTACTGATTTAGGTGAAGTTGTGAGATTGTAAAATTTAGATTATCCAGTTTCTTCCCTACGTAAATTCTTAACAGTACTCGTAAGGAACGCTATTTCCGAGGGGGCATCCGCCTGTACTAATTCCGTGTCGTCCCTTGGACACCTAAAGTCATACTCATAAACCTCATCAAGTGTGTAGCTCCTGAAGCATGTTGGGCATATGTAGAGTGTTGTTGTGCTTAAGGTATTTATTCTACGCATGAGCTTAGCTGCAACATCATTAATATGTTGAATGAGGAACTTCCTAATGAAGTCCTTATTAATGAACCACTTATACTCATACCTATACTGATCAGTAGACTCGCGGATAAGGCCGACAAGGCCTGCCTTATGCATAACGTGTAATACCCTCCTAATCTCCGTGGCGCTTATGCCCAGTATTAGGGCGAGGGTTTCATCAGGTATTGCCTCATTCCTCTCTATTAATGTACTTAGTATCTTAACGGCTAATTCACCTACCTCCTCATTATCATACTCAAAGGCCATCTTTCTCCTTGCGTATTCAAGGAATAAGGATGTTTCCAAGTCTTCAACCATTAATGATTCATTAACCTAAAGAGTTTTATTCCTTACTACCTTCACGCTTCTTACTAATAATTAAGGGTTCTAATCTACTCCTTATTGCATTCTTTAAATCATCAATACCAATACCGGCCTTAGCGGATATAATTACGTAATTACTGAACTCGCTTTCCACAAGGTTTAGTTTATCGGTAATATCAATGCCGTTGGTTAAATCAATTTTATTAAGAATAGGTAAAACACTAGTCCTAGATATCCCTAGATCATTAAATATCTTTGCTGAACTTACGAATTTTCTAGAGAATTCCTGGTAATCATCACTGACATCCAGCATGAAGAGTATTAAATCCGCATTAAGTACCTCGGCAATTGTTGCGTAAAATGACTCAATGAGTAATGGTGGTATATCATCAATAAACCCTATAGTGTCCGTCAATATTGCATTAACCCCATTGAAGTTTACAAGCCTTGAATAAGTATCCAGTGTTGCGAAGGGTTTACCATCAACATACTTATTCTCCTTAGTCAGTCGATTAAATAATGTTGTCTTGCCAGCGGATGTATAGCCAGTAAGGGCGACTTGTGGTAATCCATAATCCTTCCTCCTAATCACAAGAGACTCTCTCCTTCTCTTGATGGCATTCAATTCTCTCCTAATATGCGCAATACGCCTCATCATATACCTATAATAGGCCTCAATAGCGTACTCACCACCACCATAAAACCCAATCTGCTCACCCATCTTGGCAAGCCTAATGAACTCCCTAACCCTTGGAATCTCAAGCCTAAGCCTAGTTAATTCTATCTGAAGCTTAGCCTCCTTACTACCAGCCCTCCTTCCAAAAATCTCGAGTATTAGCAGTACCCGATCCATCACCCTAGTCCTTAACCTACGCTCAAGGTTAACGTACTGTATTGGGTTTAACTGATGATACGTG
The DNA here is from genome assembly GCF_000190315.1 of Vulcanisaeta moutnovskia 768-28. Taxonomy (NCBI): domain Archaea; kingdom Thermoproteati; phylum Thermoproteota; class Thermoprotei; order Thermoproteales; family Thermoproteaceae; genus Vulcanisaeta; species Vulcanisaeta moutnovskia. The sequence goes on along the minus strand of NC_015151.1, from coordinate 872,352 downwards.
ATAACCACGTCGGGCTTAAACGAATCAATAAGCGACTCAACCTCGCTTAACTTACCAATGCCTAGGTAATAACGTGTGTCAGGTCTTCTCCTCTGTATTACCGTATTAATAACTTCATAACCACCAGCTTCACTTAGCAATTGAAATTCCCTAATCCTATTCTCCCCAACATCATCAGCAATAAGCAATAAGGCTCTGGCCCTATTACTACTCACTAAGGCATTTTGGCTTGATTCGTTATTTAAAACTATTGCCACAACGACCATTTTAAGTGGTAAATATACTGGCTACCCCGTAATTAAGGAGACTAAAGATGTGAATCCCTACTGTCTCTCTTTATTTTTCTCACGAAGGGTTACCACATCACCTAAGGTTAAAGACTTGCTAACAGGTTTCTGAGTTTCCATGCCTACATCCTCAGCCTCCTTTAATAGGCTGATACCGAGAACCTTCTCAAGCTTTCTAGCGAGTTCAATATCCGGTATTAATTGGCCATCCTCAATCCTCTTTAAAATACTCTCCTTAACCCCAATGACCTTAGCCAATACGTCCCTACTCATACCAAGGCTTTCCCTAGCCTCCCTAATTAACTCAGCATAGTTATCAATAACCTCGTACTTATCAGCATTAATCCTCGGCTTATTAATTCTATACGTAACACCTCTCCTAGACTCATGCCTAACTATAGTCATTGGTTGTTGCGTTACCTGGACCTGTGACAAGCCCTTAATCACCTTAACGCCCTTAACACCTACGTACTTACGGGCGCACCTCTGGCATAGTGTTAATACGGCGCCATCAATTTCCACAATAACGGGTTCACCCTCTATTGGCGCACCGCAAACGTCACATGTTAAGACCATAACCAATCACCTAATTAATATGGGCAGCACTTCTTTAAAAACATATTGGGAAAAGATTAAATATTTCATGCCTAAATGCTTCACGTGTCGATTAGGATTTACAAGGTTGTAGGACGTATGAGGATTGGTATGCAGTGGCAGAAATTTTCGCTGGAGTTGATAGCTACAAAGCCGAGTGAGGCTGTAGAGATAGCGTATAGCGAGTTAGGGAGTAGGCATAAGTTGAAGAGGAGTATGATTAGGATTGAGGATGTTAAGGAGATAAGTAAGGATGAGATTAAACGTAATGATATTTTACAATTATTATCAATGGAATCATTAATTAAGTGGTGAATTGGTCAATGTCTCAACAACCACAGCGAATAGTAATAACGAGGGAGGATATTGAGAGGTTAATTGAGGAGAGAAATTCCCTAGCAGCGCTACTTGATGTTATTAGACAGAACCTCGCATTAATAACACAATCAATAAATGAATTAAGGAGCGCCAAGGACATGCTGACATTATTAAATAAGGGTGAGGTTCAGGATACATATGCTGGAGTTGGTGGAGGTATTTTCATCAGGGCTTCGCCAGCTCAGGGCGAGAAGGTTCTGGTTAGTGTTGGTGCCAATTTCGTAATTGAGATGGATATTCCATACGCTATTAATTACATTGATGAAAGGATTAAGGAGTTTGAAGACTTAAAGTCAAAACTTGATTCTCAATCAGCCGATATAACCAAGAGGATAACGGATATTGATAACTTCCTACTCTATATCAGCGCAGCTGTTAGGCAGCAACAACCTACGCAATAAGGTGTTACTTAATGTTTGATAAGTTGAAAAATGCCTTTAAATCATTCACAAACACAATAGTGAATTCGATAACAACCACGGAATTAAGTGAAGATAAACTTAGTGAAATTCGTGACGAGCTATTCATGCAGCTTGTTGAGTCTGATGTGGCTGTTGATGTCGCTGATGCAATATGTGATGCAATAATTAATTACTTGAGGGGAATTAAGGTGCCTAGGTTTGGTGATAAGGAATCAATGATTAGGAATGGAATTCTTGATGTAATGAATAAGTTATTTAATGATATACCTGATGTAGATTTCATGGGTGAAGTCACGAGAATCCTTCAAAATAAGAAGCCCGTAGTTCTTCTATTCCTGGGTCCTAACGGTTATGGAAAAACAACGACAATAGCTAAGATAACATATCAATTAATGAGAAGGGGTTATACGGCTGTTTGGGCTGCTGCGGATACCTACAGGGCTGGGGCCATTGAGCAATTAGAGGGGCATGCAACCAAGCTTGGTGTTAGGGTTATAAAGCATAGTTATGGTTCAGACCCAGCCGCGGTTGCCTATGACGCCATAAGTCACGCTAAGGTTAGGAGTATTGATTACGTAATGATTGATACGGCAGGTAGGATGCATACTGACATAAACCTAATGAATGAATTAAGTAAGATACAGAGGGTTAGTAGGCCGGACCTGTCAATATTCATAGCCGACGCACTACTCGGCAATGAAGCCCTAGATATCGCTAAATACTACAGTAAGTACGTGAGGATTGATGGCTTAATAGTCACTAAGGTTGATGCGTATCCAAAGGGTGGTGCCATACTGACCTTCCTATACGAACTCAAGAAGCCCATTTACTTCCTGGGCGTTGGGCAAGGATACGATGATCTAAGGCCGTTTAATAAAATGGAATTCTTTAGGCAATTAATCCTATAATTATGGCTAGAAAAGGCTTTATAATACTGGTTATTCACAATCCATGTAATGAGTCACGAAAGTTGGAGTAAGAAAATAGTGAATTGGTTAAGTACAATAGCCTGGATATTCAAGGTTGCCAAGAAGCCCACCAGGAGCAATTACATGATTATTCTTAAGCTAGGCTCATTAATAGTAGCAATTTTGGGGGTTTACTCATTCCTATTTAGTGTTGCCCAGCAGTATTTAACGAGTAGCGCCAACTTTAGCCTGCCATATCCACTTAATCTAATTATTATACTTACAATAATCATAATACTGGCCGTAATGCTTATACTGGTATTACTAAGTACGAGAGGTCTTGGCCGTAAATAAAGGCATTAATCCCTCCTGGCTTAGGACCCAGGTTTACTAACTAAAGTACTTTAAAATCAAGGAAATCAGGATCTAATGAACGAAAAAGATAATAGGTGATTTATGTTGCTAAGTCATCATAAGTACTCATAAACATCCATAAATCCGCAGAACGGCTAGGCAAGTTTTATAACCTATTGGACTTAGGGGAAGTTAATGAGCAATACAGAACAGATGAGCTGTAGGGCTTATGCCCTTAGGGCTGTGGGTAATCAGGAGTATAATGTGGCCTTCATGCTCAAGGCTAGGGCTGAGCATAAGGGCCTTGATAAGGTTAGGATTTCCGCAATAGTTGTTCTACCTACACTTAAGGGATTTGTTTTTGTTGAGGGTTCCATGCCGTATGAAATACAGGATCTGGCTACGGGAATTAAGCATTATAGGGGTATGGTTAGAGGCGTCATGAGTATTGATGAAATAGTGAGCAGTTTGGCGAAGCCTGTGGAGATTAATGTTGGTGATGTTGTTGAGATAATTGTTGAGCCGTTTAAGGGTTATAGGGGTAAGGTCGTGGACATTGATAGACAGAGAGGTCAGGTTTACCTGGAGTTACTTGACTCATCAAGCACAATGCCTATTATCGTGAATATTAAGGGTGTTAGGAAAGTTGAAAGTAAGTAATAATAGCAAAAACGTTAAATACCTACATTAGGCGGGTCCTACGATATGGCGAAGAAAGTAGTTAAGATAGCTATTGCGCCGGGTAAGGCAGGCGGTCCTGCGGTTCAGCAATTAAGCCAGTATGGAGTTGATGTGGGTAAGGTTACTGAGGAGATTAATAAAAAGACGAAGATACTCGCTAATTATGGCATTAATAATGTGTTTGTTGAAATTGAGGTAGACGAAGATACAAAGAACTTTGAAGTAAAGCCAGAACTTCCATCACTCGCTGATTTAATAATGAAGGCCGTTGGTAAGGATACAGGGAGTCACCAAGCAGTTAAGGAGTTAATTGGCGATATAAGTATTGAGAAACTTGCCGAGATAGCCTACATAAAGTGGGAGGAGCTAAGGAGTAAGAATTTCAAGAACGCCCTTAAACAAGTGATAAGTGCCTGCAGGAGCATTGGTATAACAATTAACGGTAAGGACCCGAAACAAACCTTGAAGGAACTAGAAACTGGTTCCTTTGATAATATAATATCTAAATATGAGGAACTACTTAAACAGGAAGGTAGGTTATAACATAGGACCTGGTTAATAAGGCCATAGTGAACATCCTTAAAATTTGCCCAGTAAGTAGGGAAAAATGCTTTAATAAGGGGTTTCTTTTACAGTACGCGATTATGAGCTTCAACCTTGATGCAATGGTGAAGGCAGTTACGGAGGCCAAGGCCAAGGCGAAGAGGAGAAGGTTTGAGCAGACGTATGAATTAATAATTAGGTTTAAGGACTTTGATGTGAAGAACCAGGCCAATAAATTTAACATAACTGTTACATTACCTCACCCGCTACAGGGTAAGGAGCCTAAGGTCTGCGTGATGGCCACGGGCGCAATGGTACTGGCGGCTAAGGAGGCTAAGGCCGACGCAATACTCACCAGGGAGGATATCGAGAAATTAGCAGGTAATAAGAAGGAAATTAGGAAGCTGGCCGCTTCCTATGATTATTTCATAGCCACCCCAGACCTAATGGTATTAATCGGTAGAGTCATGGGGCAAATACTTGGTCCTAGAAATAAAATGCCAGAGGTTGTTCAACCCAATGCTGATATTAAGGCCGTGATTGATAGATTAAAGAGGAGCATTAGGATTAGGGTTAAGGATCAACCACAGGTCATGTGTAAGGTTGGCACCGAGAATATGGATCCAAAGCAGGTTGCTGAGAATATAGCGACCGTAATTGATGAAGTATTAAAGAAGGTTAGACCCGAACAACTAGGCTCTGTAAGTGTTAAACTAACCATGGGACCGCCGATAACCTTTTCCCCGTTATCAACTAAGTAAATGTAGAGACCATCAATACGCATTAATAAGCATCACATAATCCATAATCTCCATCTGAAGAAAAATTAATTAAGTGCATGTTTTGAACGGTTTCTTGCTGATATGGCTTCACAACCAGTGTTTAAGCGTACATACGTTAGGACAAAGCCCTACCCAGAGAAGAAGGTTAGGATCGTTGATGAATTAAAGGAGTTATTTAGTAAGTACGAGACCGTGCTCATAATTGATATTCATGAAACATCAAATAGGGTTTTACAAGAGTATAGGTTCTGGCTTAGGAGGAGGGGTGCCAGGGTTATTAAGGCGAAGAACACACTAGTATTAATAGCACTTAGGCAGTTAATGAATGATGTAAGTGAGGATATTGAGAAGTTATTTACGGGAGAGAACCTACTTATCTTTACCAATGAGAATCCATTCGAAATAGCTAGGTGGATTTGGGGGACTGGCGTTAGGAGAGAGGCAATGCCTGGCGATATTGCACCCTTCGATTTAGTAGCTCCGGCTGGTAATACTAACATGAGCCCAGGACCAATAATGAGCAAGTTCGGTAAGTTGAAGATACCGATTAAGGTTCAGGATGGTAAGATCTGGATTGTTAAGGATACTGTGATTGTTAAGAAGGGTGATAAGATCAATGAGGATGCTGCCGAGATCCTGAAGAAATTGAGTATAAGACCAGTATTCGAGACCTTGAAGATAAAGGCAGTAATATTGAGAGGTAAGTATGTAATTACTGCTGATGAACTGAAATTAGACGCGAGGACCTATAGATCCATGATTGAGGATGCTGTTAAGGGCGCATTTAACCTGGCAGTTAATACGGCGTATCCAACACCTGAGGTACTTAGGATATCAATTACGAAGGCCTACATGGAGGCCATGAACCTAGCCATTAATGCTAGGTACATAACTCCAGAGACCGCTCGGTACATATTGATTAAGGCGGCATCAGAAGCTCATGCATTGGCCTCGATAATAGCCCCGAAGGCTCCTGAGTTAGGTCTTCAAGTTACTCAGCAACCTCAACAAGTGAAGACCGAGACCGAACAAGCAAGGGCCGAGAAAAAGACTGAGGAGAAGAAAGAAACTATTGAGGAAGAGAAGAAGGAGGGCCCAAGTGAGGAGGACATTGCCGCTGGCTTTTCAAATCTATTTGGTTAATTAAAGGCAATTTTCCTGTACATAGGATCTTTAAATTACATAGTATATATAGTATGATATAACTTATTAAGCTGTAAGGTATGAATAGTGCATGGTGCGGGTAATTGAGGTAATGAATAATGTATATCAAATAGACCTCGAACCTGGTGGAATCAGTAATTTAGTCTCGGTCTATGCAATAAACACGGGCAGGGGTGTAGTAGTGTTTGAGGGAGGGCCGGCAGTATCCAGTAATGATCTAAAGAATGCCCTAAGGAGTTTGCCGGGTAACGTGACCCACGCATTTATTACTCATGTTCATATTGATCATTATGGCGGTACTGGCATATTGACTGAATTGAACCCGAACATTGAGGTTTATGTACATCCTAGAGGCTCAAAGGTCTTACCAAATCCAGACATTATTTGGGTACCAGCTAGGGATGCCATGGGATGGCTTGGTGAATTATATGGTAAGCCCCTTGAAATACCGGGTAAGAACGCGAGGGAGACCAAGGATGGTGATAGGACCACCATTGGTGATATTACGGTAGAGGTAATACATACACCAGGTCATGCTAGTCACCACCAATCCTTCGTGGTTGAACCCTGGAACATACTCATTGTTGGTGATGCAGCCGGTATTTATGTTAAGGACCTTGATTATATAATACCAACCACAATGGAACCACTTAGGTTTGACCTATATGTTGACAGTATCAAGAAGCTGATTGCAAGGAATCCAGCATACATAGCCTACACTCATCACTTATTGGTTCCCAATGCCACTGACTTATTAAATAGACATCTTAGGCAGGTGGATATTTGGGGTAGGACTGCTGAGGAGGCCGTTAGAGAGAGGTTAAGCGTTAATGACCTTGAAAGAATGCTCTTGGAAAGGGACCAGGATCTTAAGAGGGTTTATGATAGATTAAGGAATATGAGAGCTCATTATCACTTATTCGGTATGGCCATTGATGGTTTGTATAAGTATTTCCGCGATATTGAGTCAAAGCGCAAGTAGCAAGTTGAATTTATGACAGAAACAAAATATAAAAAGAATCTTATTTTTATTTATCGTTAAGTTATGGAGGAATTGAGGACTAGGTTGTTTGATAGGATGGGATTCTATAGGAGACAATGTCCATATTGTAAGCATTACTTTTGGACACTTGATAAGAAGCAAGAGACTTGTGGTGATCAACCATGCACGCCATACCTATTCATAGGCAACCCACCTGGTAAGTTCAGGCCCGAGTCCATTAGGGATGTTAGAGAGAAGTTCCTAAACTTCTTTGAGAAGCATGGACATGCTAGGATCAAGAGATACCCAGTGGTTGCACGATGGAGAACTGATGTTTACTTAGTTGGTGCATCAATATATGATTTTCAACCATGGGTTACCGAGGGAATAGTCCCACCACCAGCAAACCCACTAACGCTCTCTCAGCCAAGTATTAGGTTTACGGATATTGATAAGGTCGGTCGTAGCGGTAGGCACCTAACGGGCTTTGAGATGATGGCTCACCACGCCTTTAACTATCCCGATAAGTACGTTTATTGGATTGATGAGACTGTTGAGTACGCCCATGAATTCTTCACTAAGGAGATTGGCCTTAGGGATGATGAGATTACGTATAAGGAGAACATTTGGGAGGGTGGTGGTAATGCAGGTGAGTGCCTTGAAATACTTGTTGGCGGCTTGGAGGTGGCTACACTCGTTTTCATGCATTACAGGACTGTTAATGGTAAGTATGTGGAAATGCCCATGAAGATCGTGGATACTGGATATGGACTCGAGAGAATTTACTGGTTGCTCACAGGTAAACCCACAGTTTATGATGCGGTCTTTGGGTCATTCATTGAACAATTAAGGAGTAAACTAGGCCTTCCTAGACCCAGTAATGAGATGCTAATGCATATGGCCACTTACTTTGGTCAGCTTGATCCTGAGGTTACGAGCATTGAGAAGGCCTATGAATATATATCGGGGAAGGTTGGGATGAATATTAACGAAATTAAGAATATACTTAAGGCCCAGGAAACTCTCTACATACTTAGTGACCATGGTAGGACACTATCATGGATGATGGCTGATGGGGCCATACCAAGCAATTCAGGCGTTGGTTATCTAGGCAGGCTATTACTCAGGAGGATGCTGAGGAGTATGTATGTTTCAGGTATTGAAATGCCGCTTACGGAAATCATGAATATGGAACTTGAGTTCCTTAAGGGGGATTATCCCGAGGTTTATGAGGAGAGACAGACAATACTCGAGTTAGTGGATCTTGAGGAGAAGAAATTCAAGGAATTACTTAGGCAGGCGCCGAGTATTATTGATAGGGTCATTAAGGATAGGGAGAGGAAAACTGGAAAGAGGGAATTAACCGTAGATGACTTAATAACACTTTACGATTCCCAAGGGCTACCACCAGAGATTGTGCGTGAAGTTTCATCATCAAAGCTTGGATTAAGCATTAGTGTGCCTGATGACTTTTACTCAAGGCTTGCAGCTAAGTATCAGAGACAGATTGGCGAGGAGAAGCCTAAGGTGGATGTAAATCCTGTGGAGGTTCAGGACCTACCACAAACCAGGGAGTTATTCTATGAGAACATGAGACTCTTCCAATTCAATGCAAAGGTCTTAAGGGTAATCAGGGGTAAGTACGTGGTTTTTGACCAGACAGCCTTTTATCCAGAGGGTGGTGGGCAGGTAGCTGATCACGGCGTTATTAGGCATAGTAGAGGCGAGGCGAGGGTGATTGATGTTCAGAGGGTTGGACCTGTCATTGTGCATGCTATTGAGGGTGAACCACCAATGGATGGTGAAAACATTGAGGGTATTGTTGATGCTACCCGTAGGCTTGACCTAATGAGGATGCATACTGCAACACACATACTACTTCAGAGTATTAGGCGTGTCCTTGGTAGGCATATTTGGCAGGCAGGCGCGGAGAAGAACGTACCCTTCAGTAGGCTTGATGTCACCCATTATAAGCTACCTACGAGGGATGAAATTAAGAAGATTGAGGAATTGGCAAATCAAATGGTTGTTGCTAACTACCCAGTCATTATTAGGTGGTTAAGCAGAACTGATGCGGAATCCAAATTTGGTGTGTATATATATCAAGGAGGCGCTGTTCCTGGGGCCAGGTTAAGGATTGTCCAGGTCGGTACTGATAATGACCCATACGATGTTGAGGCATGTGGTGGTATGCATGTAGGTAATACTGGCGAGATAGGTATGATTAAGATCGTTAAGGTTGAGAAGATTCAGGAGGGCGTCGTTAGGTTCATATTCACTACAGGTAGGCATGCCGTTAATTATGCCGATTCACTTGAGGATTCAATAAATGAGATCTCTGAGTTAATTGGCAAGAGTAGAGAGGAGGTTGTTAAGGGCGTTAAGGAATTGCTTAATGATATGGGCAGGATGGAGAGTAGGATCAAGGTATTAACTAGAAAGGCCATTAAGGGTGATATTGCGGAGGCAATGGGTAAGGAGATCATAGTTAATGGTATTGGTCTCACATATATGGAGTACGAGAATGAGGATAAGAATTACATCCAGGAATTCGCCAAGGAGTACCTAGGTAGTAGGCCTAATACCGTGTTATTGGTAATTAATAGGGTTAATAATGGTACTGAGTACATGATTTACTTAGGCTCCGAAGCAGCCAAGCACGTGAACGCCAAGGACCTAATAGCAAAGCTTAATCCAGGTGTTAATGGCAGGGGTGGTGGATCGGTAACTTACGGGCAGGGATTCACCCAGGGCAGGCCATCAATAGATACGTTTGTAAGTATTATTAAGTCATTGTTGTAAGGATTATAGGCTCTTTCTAGTAATTTTTCCGATCTCGTCCCTAAAACACCATGTACCCTCACCAATATCCAATAAAACAATACCCAACTTACTAACTAATTTATCGCTTAGTAATGCCTCGTCCGCACGCTCACTAATTACTACATGAGCCATGACGCCACCAACCTCCCTATCATTTTCAAGAATCCATACCTGAACTGCATTAGGCACCAGTATTAACCTGGTTACTGAGCCATCGGCTAATACGTAATTTCTAATCTCTGAACCACTAGGTAACTTTGGTAATAAGTCTAGGTCCTCAGCAATACTCCTAGGGATCAGGATCTCTGGTTCCTGGGTTTCATACCCAGTAGTCACTAATGCCTTAGTTACTGTGGTCTTCCCCATCACCGATGATAACTTAATCCTTACCCTAATAGCCATTCATGATTACTACCTAACCCAATTATTATGCCTTTCTTAAGAAGCACTGCGAAATGTTAGTAAGGTTTTTAATTTAATTCAATCATTGATAAGGGATTATGTCGAGCAGTATAAACGTAAATAGGATGCTATTAATAGCCGTCGTAGTACTTGCAGTGGCGCTTATTGGTGTGTTAGTTTACTTCCTTGCACTTAAAACACCAACAAAAACAAATACGCCACAACCCCCAACAAGCTCATCCTCGACATCAACACAAGCATCTTTAATCACAGCAGCGTTTGAGAGAGGCGTTGAGAATTGGCTTGGACTGGTGTGTATTTATAATAAGTATGGTGAGAACGCCACATTAAATGCGCTGAATAATATGTATTCCATAGCGTATAATTACATATATGAGTATGAACAGAACAGTAACACCACCTACCTATTAGTATACCCTATTGCTCAGTACCAATACCTAGCAAGTAATTACGCTGAATGTGCCGTAAGCGAGAGCGACCAGAACCTAGTTAATACGGTCACTGGCGCATTAAACAATATTAATACTATAGCCATAACACTAAACATACCTAGTAATTTATTGGGTACACCATTATTCATAGTCTTTGATAAGGCAAATAATATAACCTACATATTAGCTGGCGCGTCACCTTATGTATTCTATGCAATTAACTATGCAAATGAGGGTAATATAACAGTAATAACCTATCAAGGTCAGGAGCTTGGTTATGGATTTAAAGCCAACTCAACCCAGGTATCCTTCATAGGTGAATTAGCCTCCTCCGGTTTAAGAATTGGTAATTCAAGTGCTAACATTACGATCATCGAACTACTAGATCCACTGTGCCCGTACTGCGCAATCTTCCAGGCAATGTATGGTAGATCCCTCGAAACAATGATCAATAGTGGCTACGTGTACTACGTGATTCAGTACTTCCCAACACACGTACTTGGTTATGGATGCTCATCACCAACAATAGCATCAATGCTAGGTCCATATTGCGGTTAATAATGCCAAAATTGTTTTAAATGTACCTATTGTATTAAAATATCGTGGGTATAAATCCAAGAGAAGTAAAGAAATTACTTAAGCGATTAGGTATTCAGGACTTGAACCTCGAGGAGGTGAATAATGTTACTAAGGTGGTTATTTATCTCGGTGACGGCTCAACAATAGAGATTAATAGGCCAACGGTGGCCAAAATGAAAATACAGGGAATGTCAATATACCAAATACAGGCCAGTGATTCAGAGACTAGGGTGGTGAAACCACAATCAACGATTCCACAGCCAAGGCAATCACTAATAATGCAACAACCACAACAATCCATAACCACAAAGACTCCACAGCATTATGAACCTGGCGAGGATGACATTAAACTCGTCATGGAGGAGACCGGCTGCACAAGAGAGGAGGCGATCAAGGTGTTAAAGGAGACGAATGGCGACATTGCGGAGGCCATAGTTAGGATACAGAGCAACCAAAGGAGGAGCTCAACATGATTGCACTCCCCTCTAGGGAGTTAGAATTAAAATGCCGTAGAAGACACGAACCTAATGAAAAAACACAGAAAATTGCTTTTCAGGCTAGCTCTAATAGTACTCATACTTATAGTTCTCAGTGAAATAACGCTGATCGCAGTTAACTCACAAAACCTAGCCGGTTATGAAGTACCGATTTTCGCAGATGTAAACTCAACATCGAACTACTTACTCCTGGTACTAATGGCAAGGAATGCATTCATTAAAATCTCAATAGTGATAACGAATCCATCAAACACGTCAATAGCCATATATTTACCCAATGAAACCACGATGATTCTAAATCCTGGCGATTCCGCGGAATTAACGAACCTATTTCCACCAAGTGCTTACTTCGCATATTCATGTGAAGAATACACTACTTTACTAGGCGTTAATGGTACTGTAACTATTGGTTACACATACATAAGCGGTAAAACAAATCCGGTAATCATACGCTATGTATACACCCCGACATATGTGCATGATGTGCAAGATATTATTAAGAGCTTATCATGTGCACGTGGTTATTACATTATTATATCAACGAGCAATGGTAAACCAGCCTCATTCATCATAGATATTAAGTACGTGGTGATGTTAGTATGAGCATTGAGGAGGCCAGGGCTAAGTTAATGGCCTTGAGGGATGCATTGATACGTATTGACGGCATAAATAACGTCCTGAACACATTACCAAGGCTCTTGCTTGAGACTTTATTAATCATAGGCGTTGTATTCGGTATTTACATTCTATTTTCCCTCTGGTACTTGGTCGCAATGCCCGTTAGATTAGCGTTCCTCTCGTCAGTTGGCGGCTTACTATCGATAGCATTACTCATTGCAATACCCGCCAATGCTTATTTAAGTATCGAGAGACTAAGCAAGGTCGCAGACCGTTATGACAATTGGCCTGAGTTGATTAATCGAGGTATCTCTGGTATCCTTGAGATACTATCAACACTTGACTTCACGGATATTGAGTATAGGATAAACAGGGCCAGGGCCGGTTACGTACTATTTATAGTCGTTAAATTACTGGCCTTAGCCTTTCTTCTTCTCTTAATTGCCCTATTCGTCATGTTTTGGATCACGGTATTTCTCGGTTATGCCGAACCACCCATGTGGCTTTCTGCAACCATCGTCATAGTCATTACCATCACCATTACATTAGCCCTCGAGTGGGATAGCTTGGTCAATGATGTTAAGAGACTGTGGTCCCTCGGTGGCTTAATTATTGAGCTTAGGTGGCTTTACCATGAGCTCCAGGGAATTCAGACCTGACCTATACGTATTAGCACGGATCATCGAGGCCCTGGTTAATAATGTACCTATGAAGAGGACTAGGTTAGCCACGGCCTGTGGCTTATCGTATGATAAATTAGAAAGATACCTTAATTGGATGATTGAGAAGAACCTTGTTCTCGTTGATGGTGATGGCTTCGTCAGGCTTACAAGGGATGGTGAGAGGTCGTATGAGGAGTTGGTCCTGTGGATTAAGAGGTATGTTGGTTCATTGAGGATTGGCAAGATTTAGGGGCGTAGTGTTTAAATACCCATGCCTCCCCAGTAATTCGACGTCGCTATGCCGCTTAGGCCTGGACGCTGCTATAGGAGGTTGAAGAGGCCATACACGAGGACTGAGTACATAGCCGGTGCTCCATACGTTCAAATACCTAGGTTTGAGCTTGGTAATACTAAGCCTAAGGAGAGGGCTAGGTTTGATTACGTGGTTGAGTTAGTGACTGAGGAGGCAGGTCAGATAAGGGCTAATGCCCTTGAGGCTGCTAGGCAGATGGCGTATAAGTACTTGTCTAAGTACGTCACTGACCCAAACTTCTACCTTAAGATAAATGTTTACCCATTTAATGTAATTAGGGAGAATAAGATGCTTGCTATGGCTGGTGCAGACCGTCTTCAGCAGGGTATGAGGTTGTCCTTTGGTGTTCCATCTGGAAGGGCTGCGAGAATTCTTAAGCCTGGCATGACGATAATACATGTGGAAATTGAGGGTAAGAACCTTGCGCATGCCAAGGAGGCCCTTAGGAGGGCTGCGTCTAAATTACCGTTACCAACCAGGATAGTTATTTTCCCCAAGCAGCCACGGCAGGTTAAGGCCAGTGCATAGTCATAAGCCTTGAGACACAAGGGTTAAAAGGCGCTAATTATCGGTGGATTTAGAGTAGGTGAATTGCTAATATGAGTAATGGCTTGGATGCTAAGCAGCTGTATAAGAGCCGTATTGAGGCGGCTACGGAAATCTGGAGCAAGATAATGAGGAATGAGGTAAGTACTAGGAACCAGCTTGAGGAGTTGGTGTACATTGTTTATAAGCAAAAGGGTATTGAGCCATTTAGGGGTTTAAGTAAGGTTAGAATTTACGATAAGGAAATAGCGACAATATACATAGTTGGCAAGTATGGCCTTGGCATTATGGATGGCGAATTAGCAAATGCGCTTAAAGGTATCTTTAATGTGGAGATAGTGTGTGATGATATATATAACTTCCTTAAGGGAAGAAGTTTCCAGTTAAGTAATGATAATGAGATTGAACAATTGAAAAAGATGCTTGATAATGAAGTACTAGGTCCCAAGATTGAGGAAAGAGGATTTAGGTTGATGAGGTACATATTTACTGGGACTATAATGAGGTTTTTCCCCGAAGATGACCTCATAGGTACATACAAGGCATTAAGTACAGCATTTCCTGACCTAGCAACTACATTTATTAGGTATATTAAGTTCTATGTGGCGTTTAGGGTTGCTGAGGATATTGCATTGGGTAATATTAAGAAGGTTGAGGAGAAAAAGATAATGAAGTACGCACACTGCTTAAGGCTTAATCTAACTAAATGCGCACCGCATGATAAGTTAATTAGGGAAATAGCACTCAGGGTGTATAGAGTGCCCAGGAAGGTCCTTGATAGATTATTCCCGAATGAGGATCAGAGGTCATTCATACCAAAGGCCCAGTAGGGCTTTCCCTTAAAAATCAAACATATTTTATTCCTTAATAACCTTAAATATTGAACTCCAAATACCGCCCTGTTCAACAACCCTCTCATCCACTATCCTAAACCCATACTTATTAACTAACCTCCTCACCAATGACTTCCTAACCGTAATAAGAACAAAACCTGAACCTGCCTTGAGTAATTCACTTAATGACTTAAACAATGAATTGTAGAAATTCGTTATTCCCTCCAATGGCTCCACACGAATTCCAAATGGCGGATTAAACACTGCATGATCACACACATAACTCCTAATGGCTGGTCTTGTGGAATCCATAACCACAAAATCTACTGATGAATCTACGCCAGCCTCCCTAGCATTCATGACTGCACCATTTACATAGCCATAATCAATATCGACACAGAGAAAACTTACATCTCTCCTCATTAATGCGCCCTCAATCACTATTGTACCACTTCCACAGGTTATGTCACATACTCTTGATGAAGGTTCAGGGGCAAGTATCCTAAGCATGGCGTTAGCCAGTATTGGATTTATTGATGCAGGGTGATTAAACCTCCTATATGACCTGCTTTTAAGTGGTTCACGGGTTATTGATAGGCCGAGCACGCACTTGTCCTGGTCAATAATGAGCCTAAGTACGAGGTCTGCATTATCAAGGTTAAAAAACGGCCTAAGGTACCTAGATGCCAGGAACTCTGAAATTCTCTCGCCAAGTAATGCGGCTGCATCTGGACTTTTGAAGTTATGATCCCCTGACCTATCCGCAAGTATACTAATTGTAGTATTTGGAGTAAGGTAGTTGAGGATATCGCTAAAGTTTAATTGCCAAATACAATCTCTTAAACTCTTTATATCCTTACCAACAAACCCCATGCTAAGGACCATTATAACATGCTCAACGGTACTCAACCTCTTCAACTCATTAATCGTTACATCATTAATATTCGCTATTACCTTACCCGTAACATTCGAACCCCCAAAAACCTCGGCATTAAGTACCCTATTGCCAAAGCGTTCTCTGACTTCGTTAATCACAATATCCTCAATACCAGGCACTGTCGTGAATAATACTATCATTTATAAATAATGATGACCTTGTTAAAAAGCTTTTTGTAATTTACAATAAATGCATTATTGCTGGATTAATCGTTATTACCCTAAGCGTCATTAGCAACTGCACTATGCCTGAGACAATAAGCACAATTAATGCTGGTACTGGTATTGTATATAATAATAACTTTATTGAAACAGCTATATACTTAATTAAATGATACTTTGCATAATATTGAATTCTCGGTTTAATACCCATTAATAATTGATAGATTGTAATAACGGTTATTAATGATAATTCTATTGAAATAATATTACCAGCTATTGGACTTACGCCTGATAATGCGGTAAACGTGAAATAACCAATAATGGAACCAATAATTAAAGATACTATGTACTTAAGCACGGAGTAATTACTTAATCTAAACACTAATAATATATAGTTAATTAATTCATTGATACCTAGTTTACTTGTACCGTAAAACCTATTCCTAAATACATACGGTACCTCAACAACACTAAGTGAATCACCGTACCTAGCATGCATTAACGTCAGTAACTCAAGAATCAATTTATACCCAGATGAACCGCTAAGTCGATTAATCACGTCCTCCAGTTTATTTGCATTTACCGCGAAAAACCCACTCACTGGATCTCTAATGTTGCGGGTCCAGGGCATTAACAACCTAGCCATATACGTGGCTCCCTTACTAATGACCAACCTCTTCAATGACCAACCAACAATACCACCACCCCTAACATACCTACTGGCTATTGCCAAATCCATGCCATCCCTAAGCACGGCATTAACAAGGTTTGGAACCACATCAGGCGGATGCTGCAAGTCAGCATCCATAACAACAATAGACCTAGCACCCTTCTCTAGGCACGCCCTCATACCAGCCTTAATAGCGCCACCCAGACCGAGCCTAATGCCCCTCTCGATTAGTTCAGCCCTATTCGTCACCTTGGCGAATTCCGTTACAACGTCTTGAGTACCATCAGTGCTACCGTCATCCACAACCACCACAAACCAATCATAATCAACTAAGTAATTCCTTAGCATTGGCAGTAGTATCCTCAGGTTATCGACCTCGTTTATTGTCGGCAACACAATGCATGTATCCACGTAATACAAGATAAGGCTAAGGAAATAAGTATTACTTTAACAGAGAAGGACTGACTGAGAGGAATTAACGTTAGGCCTAAATAAAATATTTATTAGTTAGTTTAATAATCGATTCATTCCAACACAATAATAATGCGGGTATTGGCGGCCGTGTTAAGGGAATTCAATAAGCCCTTCAGCATTGAGGAGTACGATATTGGTGAACCTGGACCCAATGATGCCGTGGTAAGGGTAAGAGCTGAGGGTATCTGTGGCCGTGACTTAGTTATTTGGAGAGGTGGTTTCAGGAATTTGAAGCCTCCATTAATCCTTGGGCATGAAATATTTGGCGAGCTTAATGGAAAGGCCGTCGGCATATTTGGAGCCATTACCGACGGTACATGTTCATACTGCAGGGCTGGTAAGGAGAATTTATGCGTAAACCTTCAATTCTTCGGTGAAGGTAGGCCGGGTGGTTATGCAGAGGCTGT
This sequence comes from Vulcanisaeta moutnovskia 768-28, assembly GCF_000190315.1. NCBI lineage: Archaea > Thermoproteati > Thermoproteota > Thermoprotei > Thermoproteales > Thermoproteaceae > Vulcanisaeta > Vulcanisaeta moutnovskia. The sequence continues at coordinate 854,883 of NC_015151.1, read as the reverse complement.
AATAGCGCCAAAAAACAATGTATTTGAGTTACCGGATAGCGACTACGTTAAGTACGCCGCAGCAGTATGTCCATTGGCGACAGCAATTCACGCAAGTAAGCTGGGTAATGCCGGCCCAGGCACTAGGGTTCTCGTCACAGGAGCTGGAGGTGGCGTCGGCATACACGCTATTCAATATCTTAAGTATCTTGGTGCGTATGTGATTTCGATAACGTCACCAAGTAAGGCGGATTTTGTGGCTAAGTACTCAGACGAAGTTATCACTGATAGGGAATTTTCAAGGAAAGTTAGGGATGTTGATGCTGTTTTGGAGATTGTGGGTGCAGCTACCATAAACGAGAGCCTCAGGGCACTAAGACGTGAAGGTACGTTGGTGCTGATAGGTAATACTGAGGGTGAGGAGATTAGGTTAATGAGGCCTGCGCTTACGGTAATGAGAGAGCACAGAATAATTGGCTCGGCTGCGTATACGAGGAGGGAGGTTCTTGAGGCCGTTGATCTTCTTCATAGAGATGCAGTTAAGCCCGTTTATAAGGTTTATAGATTTAGAGATGTTAATCAGGCGTATAATGATTTGGTGAATCAGAGGATTTTGGGTAGGGCTGTCTTGGTGTTTTAATGGGTAAAAATTAATTAATGATTAATTCTAGCACTTCCCGTGGTTTTGAGGAGGTCCCAATTATTTGTTCCTGGTAATAATGAGCACATGATTAGGAAGGCAGCCCTTGAGTTGAAGCCTGATTCTGTGATTATTGACCTTGAGGATGCGGTGCCAATTGATGGTAAGGAAGCAGCACGTAAGCTAATAAGGGAATTACTTCCGCAACTTGATTGGGATGGTAAGGAGGTCTGCGTCAGGGTCAATGACCCAAAGACACCCTTCTTCTATGCGGACATAGATACTGTGTATAAGATCGACGTTATTAAGTGCATTGTGATTCCAAAGGCTGAGTTTGACCTGGGCTTTGTTTATAAGGCCACGGGTAGGGAAATAGAGCCGCTCATAGAGACTGCTAGGGGATTGCTTAGGGTTGAGGATATTGTTAGGAGTGAGGGCATTACCGCGGTGTCCTATGGGGCAGCTGACTTCGCGCTCTCGGTTGGTGGTGTATTGAAGGCCTATGAACAAAACCAGGTCCTTAAGACAATCATTGTTTCAGCGGCGAGGGCTTATGGCGTCGATCCAATTGATAAGGTGTTCTTTGATATTAAGGATATTGAGGGCTTTAGGAGAGAGAGCATTGAGGCTAAGTCCATGGGATTCATTGGCAAGCAAGTCATTCATCCAAGCCAGATACCCGTGGCTAACGAGGTCTTCTCACCAAGTGAGGAGGAGATTAATTGGGCTAGGAGGGTTGTTGAGGTCTATGAGAGGGCTGCTAAGGAGGGTCGCGGAGCCATAAGCCTTGAGGGCCAATTAGTTGATTATGTACATTATAAATTGGCTAAGAGGATCCTTGACTTTGTGAATCAGACCGGTTAGCAATTGCCTGCTCAAGCTCTGTGAAGAATCGCTCGATTACTATGATACGGGGATCACTCTCGCTGAGCCTTATTATCCTTATTCTACCAAATCTCTTCTCCTCGGCAATGCCAAGCCTCTTAAGCGCCTCTATATGATACTCAATCACTTTATAATTAACGCCTAATTCTCTTGATAGCTTCGTAATATTTATTTCCTTATATTTAATTAGAGTCTTAAGGATCCTTATCCTAACCCTTGAGGAGAAGACGCTTTCTATAAAATCGTCACTCACGTACCCAACTCACCCTCTATTATTTTTCTTAATTCCTCCTCTAGCGTGACCAAGGGCTCCGATGGTATTGATATTAATGTTGTCCTACCCCTCATACCCTTACTAGACGTCCTAGTCTCAACGAAACCCTTCGTGTTTAAGTCCTTTAAGTACTCCCATAATTGTGTGTGCTTTCTCGGTTCTTCACCATACTGTTCACAAAGTACTTGGTACTCATCCTCAGCCAATCCAAAGGGTATGTATGGAGAATTCGGGTTTTTCGTTAAGCTCTTAACAATGGCTAGTAGGAATATTTTCTCATGAAGTGGTAGCATCCTCAATTCATCACTCCTAATGCCCCTGAGAGTATTCTTTATCGCCTCCCTGACATGTTCAGGTAAAATTCTCTCTGATCCTTTCATTTCAGCAAGCTTGGATGCCCTCCATAGTATATCAATGGCGTATCTAGCATCACCCCTATGATCATCCATAGAGTTCTCATCAATGCCCGCCACATCTGCTATCATCTCAAGTATTTCCTCGTCATATGCACCATCTAACAAAGCCTCCTGAGCCCTTGTTAGGAGTATCTCAAATATCTGGTCCTTGGTATATGGTTCGAACTTAATGACCGCATTACCAAGCGCACTCTGTGAGCTTCTATCGAGTTGATCTCTAAAAGTTAAGTCCTGACTTATGAGGATCAAGCCAAATCTATACCTATCACCTCTACTTACGTATTCCTCACCAAGCCTTATTAACGTACCTAGGGCATGAGGACCACTATTATTAACTAGGTGAAACACATCATCAAGTGCAACAATGGCGTAGGCGTCCTTTTCCTTAATCATGTCCAGGAGCATCTTAAGCAATTCCTCGGTTGAGAATCCCCTCTTTGGTATTGCAATGTTTAATTGAACACCAACATCCTTTAGCACCGAACTTAGTGTTCTATTGAGGAAGCAGGACACATGAACATACCTAACCCTATTGCTTGACTTTATTACGTAATTCCCAAACTTCCTACTTGTCACTGTCTTACCACTACCGGGTCTACCAATCAGCACTACCTTAGGGTACATAGATCCTGGCTCCTCAAGAAAACCGCTGAAGTACGTCTCAAGCTGCTTTAGCTGCTCTTCTCTATGAGGCAGTTTACCTGGTATATACTCCGGTGTTAATGCTGCTTCGTTCCTAAAAATCCTTGGCATTTACTATTTCTTTAGTAGAGAGGTAAAAAATAGTTTTTGGTTACTATATAAGTCTTGACCTAGGGTTCACTAAAACTTTCGTTAAACTCTCACAAAGGACCTAGGTCCAGCATAAACACCAAACCAATTGCCCAAGCCCTCGACAATAACTGCACAGTCAGTATTACCCCTATACATTGCGCGAAATCCTAGGCTTCGCAATAAATTAATTATTGCATTCTCACAATCATTATTACTAATAGGTGAACCACGTAATCTACACCTCACAGTATATCCCTCACAATCACTGCTTATGTATTTACGAACTTCATCCGTTACTTCAGTAATCGTGCTATAACTCCCATCAGTAATTATTGGGACTATGGAGGTTAATATATTCTCAGGTATTGGTGCATTAATTAGAAGACTAGCTATGTACTTAGGATCCCTTGTTGTCTCTATTATTAAAACACCTCTGAATTCCGTAGCCCTAACATTCACGTTTCGATCAAAGAAAAATAAGTAATCCCTAATGTCATGCTTAACATGATATTCAAATGATGACTTAACGGTAATTACTACCTTATTCATATTACCGGCGCACTAATTACTTAATCTCATGATACCTACCCCTATTCCTCCCAGCATTAACTAATGCGCATGTAATACCCACAACCACATCCTCAATAGTCTTAAAGGCTGTGAATGCTGAATTATACGGGTTGAAATAACTATGAACCTCACCACTAGGCCCATGCTTCATGGATATGTAATAATAATGATCACTAATTAACAGGTATTTCCAGGTCTTTTCAAGCCCATGAACCTTCATTAAATTGCCTATGGAAGCAACATGGTTAAGCGCAATTCTTTGAAGTTCATTTCCCTGCCATGCGCTGTCGTCCTTCTCAACATCAGCCCATGATATGGCTGATGGAATATCCAGGAAATCAACAGGTTCCTCATTAACCAATGATGATGGATGTGCAAAATCCACATCAGCCCTGTGTGCCTCCTTAGGAAGCCATGTGAGAAAATCAAAGATACCGCTTTCACGCCAATGATGCTCACCGAACGTTTCAAAATCCAAGCCAACCAGGACAAAATCCCCTGGAGTAGCCCTAATCCATGCCATGTATTTATCAGCGGTTAATGGCCATTGATCCCAAGACCTATTACTGAACCTAAAGCCAATATCATCGGATAACCTATAATGCCGTAATAATAGTCTTATTTTCAGGTTAGGTGCGCCATAGACATACGTTGGACTTCTCCAACCAAGTACCCAATCAACACCCTCAGTAAGCACTACCGCTGCACCAGCCCTTTCCATTAATGCACCCCAATCATTCCTATAAAGGAATTCCGTATTCTCAAAGGTAATTGGCACTTGACCGAATAATGACCTGGTTATTTCCACGTGATCCCTCAACTCCTCAAGGAACAAATCCCCACTAATAAATGATGCTAATGAATGATGATAAGGCTCAGCAACCAATTCAATGGTACCCTTCTTCACCAATTCCCTCAGCAGGTCAATAATATCGGGTCTCCACATGAGCAATTGATCAATTAATGCACCGGATATCGATATGGCTGCCTTAAATCCTTCATTACTCAAATCCCTAATTAATTCCAGGGTTGGTACATAGGACTTATCAGCAACCCTATTCAATATTTCCCTATTTACCTCGTCATTGAATATCAGCGAATTTATGATTGACTCATTAACCTCATAATGTCTCAAATCACATAGTTTATTAAGTACGCCATGCCTTAATCTCCTCGGCTGATGCATTTCCAGGAATAGAATTAATTTCTTAACCATAGACATCACTCCTCAAACCACTGATACATACTAACTATTCTCCTTAGATCCTGCTCAATCCTTGACTTAGCATTGCTTAGGAATTTCAGTAAATCGTCAATGTTACCATTACCTAACTTCCTCCTCTCCTTCACAGTATTTAGGAACCTCGATATTAAGTCAAGGTTTATGAATAAATCCATTATTGACTTACCGTAAATTGAACCCTTGGCCTCACCACACGATATTAGAAATTCCTCAGAAGATTTCACCCTATCACCATTCATGAGTCTCATAACCATCCTTACCAAATTATCGCTATAGCTTAGGCTTATACCCACCCTATTTATACTAAGTTTCGTACCAACACCCATGGTTAATACTTGATACCAACTTGACTCTCTATCCATACTTATATCCTCATCAATATTAATACTAGGGCATTTATCTCCATAATTAATAATGTACTCAGAAACCAGCGGGTTCTGTCTCTCCTTAATACTAATTAACACATTATTAGTAACTAATTCATTGAACACTTTCCTTACTAACTCAATCGATGCGCTCACAACGATGCCACCCACACAGTATTAATAAAGCTTTTACTTAGTGATTGGCCCAACGTCTGACCGTCCCTGCCTAAGGCCCATACCCGCCCACTTCGTTAATTCACCCCTAAGCATTAGTATGAGACCTCTCGCGTGCTTCCTAGACCTATCAATTGCTATATCTAATAATTCCCTTTCATTACTTGTTTCATCTTCATGCACCGTCACGTCAATTATTGGTTTATCATACTCGATCTGAAGCATTATGAGGCCCATGGACGCCACTGCGTAGGTAATCTTATCCGTTAAGCTCGGCCCAATCCAACCAAATACCATGACTGCGTCAATACCCTTATTAATCAATTGTTTGGCGGCCCAGGGAGTATTCTTAAAGCCTGGCACTGTTATTCTTTCTATCACTATAGAAGGCTCGTTGTTTCTAAGCTCCTCAATAGCGTATTTAGCCATATCAACCCTGGCGAATGTCGTATCCACAATACCTACCCTCAACGTCATTAACCTTGGTATCTAAAACCACCTTATAACAATTTATGCATGAAGTTAATTTACTTAGTATCTGTACTTACCTCTTCATGTTCAATCTCAATAAACCTATCAATGTTTATCTTATCTATGGACTCGTCTATTGTACCTATTGTGCATGTTGATGAACTATGTCTGTAAAGAACCCTCTCCCTACTACCAATAATCCTAATAACTAATGTACCCTCCCTACCGCACACTGGGCACTTACCAACTGCAACGCTAACCCATGTCCTTCCGTGAGAACGTGCCCAATCAGCAACTCTCCTCAAGTAATTCCTAATGCTCTCCTTATCCAATGTACTTGGTGGTACTAGTTTTTCCTTATTACGATCTTCCTGATTACTTGTGGATTCCACGATCAATTTATTATAAATATCATCAATAACCCTCAACACCTCACCAGGCAGTACGACCTTATCCCCTAAACTACTAAATGGACAAACATCCCTTAACGGACAAACATTACAACTTATGGTCTTAACACTAACCTCCTTATTCTTTAATGACTTAATGACCACGTTAAGTAGTTCCTTACCCCACTCGGGCTTTATTGTTATTGATAGGCCCTCCTCAATATCACCATTTATATTCTTAGATAGATAATGAAGCTGCACATCAGTGTTTAATAATGCAGCGATTAGTAATGCCTCGACAATGTGGGACTTAGCATTGTCCTTAAGCAACATAAGCTTTGGCAGTATTAACGAGTCACCGCACCTAAGTAACCTCGGCAGTTCCAGCGCAATATCCTCAAGCCTAACCACGTGCTTTTCCGTAGCGCAAACAGACAAAACCCTAGGCAAATACTCAGTATATGCTTCATCCATTATACTAACATCCCTTCTCAGAGATAATAATGAGCACTTTGCAATTGATGTTATAAAATGTGAATCCCTAAGCTGCAACCTATTTAGCAAGTAGTTCGCCAGGTCTATTATTTCATCGAGACTCATTAACCAACCACCTTAACTCCAGCCTTTGAAACCTCATGCTTTACGTAATCAAGGTAATTATCAAGCAACTCCTTACCTGGAAGCAAAACTTCATGTGGGTTCTTTGTCCTCATTATACAAATATCCCTAAACCTACATACCTTACACGAAGTTGTCTTGGCAACTAAGGCCCCAATGTCCCCACCCTCCACAGCCTTCACCCAAAGCTTAAAGGCATAAATCACTGGGTAACCAACCTCGGGTATTACCTCAATAGGAACTATGTTACGTAATACACCATCACTAAGCACTAGATAGAGCACGTAGGTGTTTTTATTACCTGCTGCTGAGTAAAAACCTGCCTGGATTAGGTCGTGGAATAGCCTAGCCTTCGTCACCCTACCCATTATAGTCTTAAACTCAAGGTAATAATTACCACAATCGAGGTCTGGTTTACCTCTCATTGTCCAGGCGTTATGCGTATACATAACCTCAACACCCTCAATACATCTATTACCAAGCCTATTCTTAATCTCGACAATTGCCAGGTTATGAATCATCTTACCCAATAGGTGCATAGTTGCATCACCCCAATCAATACTTGGTGTCTTACCCGTTAAGTAATAACTAGGTATTAAGGCACATTGTGTGAATAAACCCACCGGTACATTGCCTGGGCTTATCTTGACCATGGACTCCTTTATCTCATTAAATATTACCTTGCTCAAGCCGACATCCCTATTAATCGCATCAGTAACCTCCTTTACAATATTCGTTAGGGAATATCCCTCCTTTATCAATTTCGTTACTTCCTCAATTAAATTTTTCAATACTTCAGGTTTTTGACTCATGACAATAATGTGGAAAAGACCCTTTAAATTACTAAGCCTACATTAACATGGGTATTACTGTACGAAATTAATTAGACCATTAAATTAGCCCTACGCACAAAATCCTCATACTGACTAAGCAATTCCCTATTTAATGATGGATGAACCTTACTAAGTGCATACTCGAAATCTCTCCTCGTAATTTTAACCCTATTATCACCACTTAACACCCTATCTAAGGCTCTCATCTTAGCCTCCCTGACCAACGCAGCTAAATCAGCACCACTATAACCCTCAGTAACCTCAGCGACCCAATTAATGACCCCCTCCTCGACCTCAGCATTCTTCATGTGTATCCTTATTATTTCACGCCTAGCGTCCTTATTCGGTGGTGGTATGTAAATTACCTTATCGAATCTACCAGGCCTAAGCAACGCCGGGTCAACAAACCAAGGCCTGTTTGTGGCTGCAATTACAATGACATTATTCAACCCCCTTAATCCATCCATCTCAGTTAGCAACTGCGAAATAACGCCAGACCAGACGCCACCTATTGGTGAATCCCTAGGTGGCGCGACAGAGTCTATCTCATCAATGAATATTATGGCAGGTGTATTATCACGTGCCATATTAAATACGTCCTTAACCACTGCAGCAGCTCTCTCAGGCCCAACCCTAGCCAGCTCGGCTCCATTAAGTTCTATGAAATTTGCCTTAAGCATATTGGCTGTTGCTTTTGCGACGAGAGTCTTACCAACACCAGGAGGACCAAAGAGTAGGATACCGTGTATTGGCTCAATACCCAACCTCTCGAGTATGTCCCTCCTCTGCATTGTGGCAACTATATACTTATTGATGACTTCCTTAACCTCCTCAAGATCGCCAACGTCATCCCAAGTAATCTCTGGAATACCGACTTGGGCCTTACCAAAGGTCCTCAACCTACTGTATTGTAGCCTAAAGGCCTCATATTTCTCGAGTAAGTCGTAGGTTAGGCTAGGCTTATACCTATTAATTATCTCCTCTAGCTTTTCCTGGGTTATGGGTTTACCATCCTTAAGCGACTCGAGAACTGCAGTCCTTACCACATTCATTATATCCGCACCAGTAAACCTATCAGACAACTTGGCGAGTTTTGCATAATCAATAGAACCTTGAATGGGCTTATCCCTTAACATAGTCTCAAGCATCTTAGCCCTAGTCTCCTCATTAGGTGGCGGTACATAGATCACTTTATCGAATCTACCAGGCCTAAGCAACGCCGGATCCAATAGGTCTGGTTGATTTGTTGTTCCAATCACTAGGATATTCTCATTACCTTTAGTTATCCCATCCATCTCACTAAGAAGTATGTTTAGTAGTCTTGGCGTTACATCATCGCTTACATACCTAGTCCTAGCCTTGCCTATGGCGTCAAATTCATCGATTATTATCACCGACGGTGCATAATTCTTGGCTATTTTGAAGAGCTCAGCAAGCCTATTCTCACTCTCGCCATAGTATTTACTAAGTAACTCACCTAGGTTCATTATTATTGTTGTCCAACCCAACTTACCGGCTATTGCCCTCGCGAGCATTGTCTTACCAACACCAGGAGGACCAAAGAGCAGTACTCCATGAATCGGCATTAAACCATACTTCTGAGACAATCTACTATCCCTAAGTGGTGTTATTACTGACGTCTCTATTTCGCTCTTAACATCCTCAAGTCCAACCACATTATCCCACTCACTAGCCAGTGACTTTAGCTCATCCTTATTGAGAATTAGTTGATAGCCACGCTCAAGGGCAATTACTGATTGCTTCTCTTCCTCCTCAAACTTAATCTCAACAAGCCTGAAGTGCATTATTGGTGGTAATAGGGCTGTGCTAATTACTAGGGCAGGTAATAAGCCCTGAATTAAAGTGTTAACATCAATGCCTTGATAAAGCCCAAAGTATGGATTCATGTAGAATAGTAGGTATGCCATTAATGCGTAGGCGGACATCGTACCAATCGTTGGCGCAAAGAGCCTAATCACCTTATTATCATGTGACCTTAATCTGCTTGATATTACGTACGCGATGTATGCCGTTAAAGCCATTATCGGTGGCAATACGTAAGTGCTGGTCCAGGTAAATACCCTATCAATTGCTTGAGCAAGTCCGTAAAGCCCCACATTAATGCTGCCCAAAGCACTTACTATTGCATTAGTGGTAAGTGATGATAGGGGGGATACGTATGTACTCACGGGGCCGAACCAGGGAACTACGGTATTATTAGCATTTAGTAGTAATAGTGTTGGTATGTAGATTATGAGGAATGTTATTAATGATTTTAATGGAGTTACTCTCCTCGTAATACCTATCGTGAGGCTTGGTGAGGTCAGTATTAATGGTACTGAAAGTACGTAGAGTGGGATGGGCATTTTAGGTATTATTGAGAATTCCCATGCAAGTATACCAACACCAACACCAAGCCAATCGAAGACCCTTATCATGACGAGGAGAATTAGGATAAGGAGTAGGGTACCTAACGCCGCATATCTATAGACATAGAGTAGGGCAGGTATTAGGAGCATTATCATTATTGCAAAGCCAAGCTTAACATGCCCTGAGTATGCCAATGCCGTGGTTACAGCTATTATTAGCAAGGCAACTGGTAATGGATAAAATGGAAAATCCATTACGAATGCTATTGATGAGACTGCCAGGTAAAGAATTGCTGTGAAAAGCCTGGACATTAATTGCAACGTCCTATTACTAACCACGTTAATTCAAAATAAAAAGCCCTTTAAAAGGAATCGGCTATTCCAGGATACTACTTCGACTCTGCAGCCTTTGTCTCGGTCTTTGTTTCAGGTTTCTCAGGAATGTTTAGCGTGACCTTGACCGTGCCATCACTATACCTGGTAACCTTAACCTCGACCTTCCTTGGTGGGTCCTCAATGCTCCTAGACCAAATATACTCATTAACACTATTATCTATCTTAACCTTCTCAGGGTCAACCTTCATGTGCCTAGCCACGAACTTCCTAATCAACCTAATGGCATACGGAGACCTCTTGGTCCTTGAAACCTCCCTAGTCCTCCTAAGGTTAATTACGTAAACCCTCTCAACCTCAACCTTGGCGCTCTCGCTCATCACGCACGATTAAACTGTGGTCTTAATAAGCATTATTTTTCCTTTAAACCGCCAATAAGCTCAAGCAAGCCGGCCCTAACGTAATCCTCATTCCCAAAGCCAAGGGCGGCCAATAACTCGTATAGGGACTTAACAATTGAGGAAACAACTAGTGGGGTCTTTGCATCACCCGCTGATTTAACGGCGTAGTGCACGTCCTTAGCAGCCAGGGCTAGTGTAAATGAAGGCGGTAATTTAGGCTTAAGAACCCTATCCATGTACTTCTCACTGACTTCCTTAAACACGGTCTTGGTTAATAATGCCCTTAGTGTATCATCATCAACGCCATAAGTCCTCCCAAGTACTACATACTCTCCAAGTAATGCCATGGTACCTATTAGAAATGAATTATAGGCAAGCTTAAGTGCCATTGCTGCCTCGGCAGTTGGTAATCTAATTATGGAACCTAACTTATCAAAAACCTCCTTAGCCCTTTGGTACGTACTTTCAGGACCACCAATCAAGTATATCGCTGTTCCATTCTCAACATCAGCGGGACCACCCACAACAGGTGCGGCCAGTAATCCTTTTCCCATACTCGTAAACCTAATGTTAAATGCTGTAACAGCACCAATACTGTAGGTCCCTGACAACGCAACTATGTCACCGCCAACACCTCTAACTGCGTTTAGTGCCTCATCATCAGAAACAAAAATGAATGTTAATCCCTTGGCCTGTGAAATATCATCTATTGATCTTGCGGGTAAATCCTTTAACCTGTCCTTAGTTCTATTCCATGCATAAACATTAAACCCCTGCTTAGCCAATCTTCTAACGAGCGCACTACCCATCCTGCCTGTTCCAATTACGGTAACGTCCATATTGAGAGAATAATTGATGCTAGAATTAAAGGATTATGGTTAATAGTAATTAATAACTCATTGGCCGCCTTGTTGGGAACCGACACTAACCTTCATTAGTGAGAATATATCGTCCTCCCTAATAACGCTTATGCCAGTCCTTGATGGGAAAATCTCCAATTGAATAACCTTATCAGGGTTCTCAAGCTTGACTTTATTACTTATTTTCGACGCTATTGAATCAATGATTTCCATCCTATCGAGATCAACACCCCTCTTTCTAACCTCAACCTTATAAGTCTCATTGGTACTTAAGTACCTATTTGCTAATTCAATGGCGGCTTTCGCAATATCCTCCATTTTAGTACTCACTGTCCTCATTATTGGTACTACCTTGAGTACAAAGCGTGGTATGTATCGCCCAGTAGTAACGAGATCTTTCAATTTCCTGGTAAATTCCACAGGATCGCCATCTACATACCCCGTTATTAATCCATCAAATCCCGTGAATGATGTCTGGGCAATCCTCATACCAATTAAATCGCCTATGTACCTAAGTTCATCAGCACATCTACCCTCTAGCCTCCTTCCCGTGGATATTACTAAATTGAAATCCACACGAACCCCTACATATACCTACCTTAACCTTTTATAAACCACACCTATTCCGTAAAATTATCACTGAATTATGGAAGATTGATAGATAATAAGGAATATGTAAATTTACCGGTCATAGTACACACATAAAGTTAGTAGGGTAGGTAATGCTTTTTAATAATGCTTTTAAACCATCATGGACCAAATATGAACAGCCTAGTTATGGAAGAGGAAGAATGGGAAGAAGGAGAAGAGGAGGAGGAATGGGAGGAATTTGAGGAAGAGTGGGAAGAGGAATTATAAGATTAATATTAAACCTTCCTTAAAATAGAAATGGCAATTTCTTTAAGCATTTGTGGTATGAACACGTTACATTAATACTCATTTCATTACTAAATCTCGGCATACCTCAATTGATTAAGCACGTAACTCCTAATCTCCTGATCGCTAGGTACTGGCTCAGCGACCTTACCATTATCAACAAATTTCCTAAGTAATGGTGCGGGCTTGGAACCATCCCGACATACCGCTGGTTCCCAATCCCACGGAATAACTTGATCATCAAACGTATCCCCACACCTATAAACCTGCTTAAAACCAGGTAATTTACCACGCTTTGTAATCGGTACCCAACGCCCACTCTTCTCGTCATAAGCCTCCACAATGTCCATACTAATATCAACACTTGGTGGGAAGGCTATTGATGTACCAACACCAAACATGTCGGCAATGTCCCTAAGCTTAATAATTTCATCCTCATCAACACCACCACTAACTAGTATTTTCACATTCTTATAACCAGCCAGGTCTAGGGTCCACCTAACCTCACGAACAATAGCCTCCATATTACCACGCCTACTACTCGGCGTGTCTAACCTAACACCATACAGCCTATTACCGAGTAGTTTAGCAGCTATCATGGACTCCTCACGCTCATCAAGGAATGTATCCGCAAGCACTATCCTAGGAACATCATTAGGCATTACCTTATCAAACCAGACCCAGGCAAGTGTGTGATCACCAGTTGCATGCCTAAACACTATCATTAATGCATGGGGCATTGTACCACTTGGTTTAATACCCAATAACCTAGCCCCCACTACGCCGGCAACACCATCACAACCACCTATGTAAGATGCCCTATCAACCATTGGTTGTATTGCTGGATGAACAACCCTAGCACCAAAGAATATACATGACTTATCACCAGCTAGCTTCTTAATCCTGGCAGCCTTACTGGCTATAGAACTGTAATGTCTGAGTATCCCTAGGAACGTTGTTTCATAAACAGCGAAATCCACGTAATTACCCTCAATAACCATTATTGGCTCATTGGCCTTAAAGAGCGTACCTTCAGGCATTGCGTAGATGGTTATCGGCAATTCCTTAGTGACCGTGAGGCTCACGACTTCCTTTAAACCAGCAAACACGGCCCACTTATAATTCCTCGGTAAATTAACAACATGAAACTCAGCCCTAACCTTAACCTTATCAAGACCCGCCGCTCTAAGTACATCAATGGTTCTCATAAAGTAAATATCAGTTGCATCACCATTAAGTATCTCCTCATCCTTAGCGATATAGAATAACCTATCCATCGTCTCCCTGAGACTAGTGGAATTATAAATTATTAACTGCAAGAATTGCCGCAGACTACGTGAACCCACTAATATACTTATTAATTAAGGTATTTATAAAGTCATCAATGGACCTAAACAATCCCTCATAAACCTTATGAAAACCAACACCAATTATTAAATCCTCCATAAAATCCTTGAAAATATTAATTACGTTATTCACCAAATCATAGACACAATCATTAATACCCATTACTATTATTGACACTTGATCATTACCAACAGGACTAAGAATCTCTAAACCCCTCCTTAACTGCGTTGTACCAACCATATACGTTAATGCACCCAAGCCCGGGTCCCTAAACCTCGACACACCCTGCAAATTATCCCTAAGGCTTAAGTACGCCGAATAAATCATTTGCCATGGACCCAACACCTTCACCGCGGGCACTATGGTGATCAAAGAATTAACACAATCATTGGTTAACGATTTAACCCTAACAAGAAATTCATCATTAATGGGCTTAGTTAGTATAATCGTTGCAAGCCAAATCCTCAACTCACCAATGTCACTGTTAAGCCTAATCACATAACTCATGGCAATTACCCACCATGAATATATGCCAGTATTAAAACCTCATCGCCATCCTTAACCGGTGTATCAAGACCCTTGAGCAACCTTATGTCAATATCATTAACTGCAATATAAATATCAGGCATCAACTCATTCCTCGAAACATCAAATACCCTCTTAAATAATTTCTCATTTATTGACCTAAGTCCATTAATAACATCCCTTACCGTAATAACACCATTAAGCTCAATAAAATCCTTACCAAGAGCCAACGCACTTAAAACACCCACTAATTTAACCCTGACAACCACAGTAGATTCTCGGGACAGGGTTTTTAAGGGCTCCTTACTAATTGAATTAAAAATGCATTGCATAATTTTGCCAATAAGAGAGATTGGAGTCCTGGAGACGTGTATTTACGGTGATAGGATTCGGGAAGTCAAGGTTAGGATTGGAATTGATGGAATTAAGGAGAGCACTAGAGACCCCATTGCAGAGACTATATCAAGATACATAATGGGGTTAGTAGAACCAAAGGAAATAATTAGGTACCTAGAGCTGGGTCCAGGACTTCTTGGACTTGCACAGGTCGCAATGCTATCAATACCAAGAGGCAAGGTAGCGACATACGCCCAATTAGCTAGGCTGTTAAATACAAGCCCCAGAGCCGTTGGCAAATTAGCCAGCGCTAATAAGCTTCCGGTGATTGTTCCTTGCCATAGAGTCATTAAGAGCGATGGCTCATTAGGTGGTTACTCAATTAGTGATTCAAGCATTAAGCTTAGGTTGCTGGAAATGGAGGGTGTACGAGTAGTTAATGGCAAAGTCGCTAAGCAACATAACGTCAGTGATACTGTACTTACAAAGAACTTTAGGGAGCTTCTGAATTACGTATCGCAGAATATGATTATTTAATAACGAAGAGAGTAACTTCATCACCCTCCACAACACCGTATTTTTGTGCAAAGTTATCCCTATTTATTGAGAGCTCCAAAAATCCCTCACTATTTATTAATGCTAATACCTCACCATCACCGGCATAACCATAACTTCTCAGGAACCTAACCCTAAGGTCCGTATTCCTCCTTGGTATGACAATGCGTAATTCATCACCGTACTTAAGACCAAGAACCCCGAGATCACTCTCCCGAATACCCGTGTAGGCATTTCCGAAATGATCAATATAAATAATCATTGAATTAGCAATATTCCTAGAAACTCTATTTGTAATGCCTGGTAGTCTTGCTGGATCAGTAACTCGAGACCCCAGTAATGTTATGTCCAGACCAAGGCTTAAGTAAGCCGCAACTGGTGCAAATATGTCACGTCCATGAAACGTGCTTGACACAACAGGTCTCATGAAATCCCTATTCTCGATAGCCCTAATATCGATGATACCATCATCCTCAGCAGCCATCATTAAAACACCATTGTCCGGCCCAACAAAGTAGTAATTCCTTGTCTTAATGGCGATAGCCCTCCTCGATGTACCAACGCCCGGATCCACAACAACCACGTGTATCGTTCCCTTTGGGAAGTACTTATATGAAGCCCATAGGGTGAATGCTGCCTTATGCACATTGAATTGCGGTATTGAATGCGTTATATCAATTATTACGGCCTCCGGATTTAAACTAAGTATCACACCTTTCATTGATGGTACGAAATACGAATCATAGCCAAAGTCCGTGAGTAATGTTATTACGGGTCTCATTGAAAACCCTAACTCTCATCTTCAATTTAAGCATTTTACCACAGGAAGTAATCCATTGTTAATTGACTAGGCCCAGGGAGGGGTCTAGCCATGATCCCCAGTTCATTTCTCAGGTATTTAGCGAATTTAGTGGCATTACCATAAACGGTATACACAAGCTTAGCTCCACTACTTAGAACGAAATCTATAAGCCCAGGGAAATCAGAGTGGCTACTTAGCGGAATTGCATCTACACCAATTTGATTAAGCCAAACAACCCTAGAACGCTTAGCATACATACCACTTAATGCCACAACCCTGGCTCTTCCATACCTACTTCTCAAGACTTTAGTGAGCCGAGTGACGTCCCTGGGAATCCCCATGATAATTACGGAACCTTTTGGCGGAGAACCACTAATTACCATACCATACCTTAGATCCAAGGCATTATTAATTACCTTAATACTAGGCTCCACATAGAGTGGGTAATCCTTAAGCAATGCCGTGAGTTCTTGACCACGACCAAGCGGTTGACCCATAAGCAACACAACCCCGTCCTTAACACCATCCTCAACAACTGCCCTTAACTCATTATACACCTCATGCCTACTTGGGAACACGTAGTCTGGATCACCATATGTAGCCTCCATAATTAAGATATCAACATCAAGACCCTTAGCACCATCTAGCAGTATTGATGGCTCCACATTAAAATCCCCAGTAATCCCAACCCTAAGATCACCAAAGTCAAGTACGTAGGATAAACTGCCAATTACATGACCCGCGTTAAACGATTCAATTAAAACATTATTAACGGCAAGCTTAGAGCCTGGACTAATCGTGATGTGCCTTAGATTCTCACCATCGCGAGCCCTAATTATGATCGCAGTCTCATTGCTCATAATGATCGGTGATACATTGCGAAGAGTTCTCGGATTAACGTGATCCCTATGACCATGTGTTATTAATACGGCATTAAAGGATCCGCTGGGCTTCCTTAATGGATCAATTATGAATCTATTATTTTCGTATTCAATAACAATCCCATCGTCATAATACGCCCTAAGCCTATTCATTATTACATAAAGTATAGGAGCCAGTATAATAGGTTGTTGTCAAAGGTAGTTAAAAATAAGAAATTCTTTCTACACCTGAATAATGAGAAAACTATTCAATAATTAGTAATGAATGAAGTATTGTAATTACGAAAAAATAAGAATTTTCCACAGGGATTAAAGTGGGTACTGGCTATGTTCGTGTATTTAATTATATCATTAATTAACTCAGCAAATTACGATCGCTACTTCACAAATATAAATGCAATATCTTTATAACCTAAAGAAGAAGTATTTACATTGTATGGTCGAGGGAATCAAGAAGAAAATACTTGATTATCTCACGAGCAATAAGGGTAAGGAATTCACGGCTGAGGAAATTGCCAGGGCTGTTGGTGAGGAGAGAATAAATGTGATTAAGGCACAACTCACGAGGTTAATAAAGGATGGAAAAGTGGTAAAGACCGATGGAAAATATAAGTCTACATAAACTAGTAGGCGGTAAGGAATAAATCATCAAAATTATGAATATACTTTCCCGACATAAATTAGAGTAGGAAATTAAGATGCTTCCCTACCCAAGGTGTTGTCTCTATTATTCCTGGTACATTATTGTTTATGGATAGGATAATTCCTGAGCCATTAACGCCCTTACTAAGTCCCTAATACTTACCATACCCACCGTTTTACCCTCCTCAACAACTGGCAAATGCCTTATATTATTCTCAATCATCTTCATTGCAGCCGATATTACCGACTCTGACGTATTCGCAGTAATTAATTTCTTACTCATTACCTTCATTAACGGTGTGTCAAGACTAATACCCTCAGCCACAACCCTAACCAGGTCTCTTTCCGTAAATATTCCAGTTGGTTTTCCATCCTCATCAATAATAAGGATACTACCGACATTATGCATATACATTTTGGCAACAGCACAGGTTATTGGGTCAGTGGATTTACAGGATATGACTCCATCCCTAATTAATTCCTTGATCCTCATACTGGGTCTACTAGGTATAACTGGGTATAATGAGTTAATAAGTATTTCTCCGAACACTCTTATTAAGTAGGTACTACTTATTCACAGATTACTCAAGAAAACCTATTATTAGGTTGAGAAGAACGTTACATGTGAAAGTACTTAGGATAGACCTTAATGCGAATTCCCTGAGAACTGAGGAAATACCTGCGCAAGGACCAATAACGCTAGGCATTAAGATACATAATGAGGCTAAGTCCTGGAGCCTAGATCCACTTGACCCTAATGTACCGTTTATAATTGGTATGGGCCCCTTTGTTGGTGGTAAAATGCCTGGCTTCCATAGGTTAATAGCCGTATTCAAGAGCCCAATGACAAGGACTCTCCATGTCGCCGCCCTAGGTGGTGCTGCATACAAATTCATGGGATCTGGCATTGATACAATTGTGATAACCGGCAAGTCAAAGAAACCCATAGTTATTTTCGCATCAAGTGACGGGATTGAATTAAGGAATATAGAACCCGTTTTTGAGTATGGGAATTACCACGGCGCCTATGCATTCACTAAGTACCTACTCGATACCTACAGAGACTTCTTCGTTAAGTATAACGCCAGGGCTGTGGTTGTTGGCCCAGCAGCGTTGGGTACCTACAATGGCGCCCTAGTGTCTATTGACGTTAATCCATTAAAGGGCGAGTTTAGGCCGGGAGCTGAGGACTTCGCTGCCAGGGGTGGACCAGGCACCGCTCTTGTCATGGGTCATAACGTGGTTGGCATTGTGGCTGGCGGTACGTATAAGGCAAGATATACCAAGGTTAATGATATGGACTTCATAAATAAGATAATGATTGAGTCCTTCAAGAAGCCCTTTAGGCAGGTTATGGATGAGAAGACCATTAAGTATAGGTTTGACCCAAGTATAGGCACTGGTGGTACATTCGGCGTTAACTACCCACATTACCGTGAGTTACTGCCTCTCTTCGGTTATAAGTCCATATACCTACCCAGGGAGGTGAGGATTCAACACGTCGAAGCAATACTGAGGCTCTTCTGGAAACCCTTTAATGATGAAGTCTTCGTTAAAAGCAAGAGCTGGTACAACTGCGGTGACTTCGGATGCTCAGTCGTTTGTAAGAAGGTTTGGCGTGGTAAGAAGGTAGATTACGAACCATTCCACGCCATGGGCCCATTCATTGGCAATTACATATTTGAGGAAGCCGTACCGCTCGTGGACCTAATAGACCAATACGGCCTGGATGCAATTGAGATGGGGCATGTGGTTGCGTGGGTTTTTGACGCTATTGAACATGGCCTGTTAAGACCTGACGAGACTGGACTTAGTGATAAGCCCGCATTTGATCCAGTGAGGTTTAATCCCGATGTTGACTCGAGAAAGAACGCGAGACTGGCCGGTGAGGTTATTAAGGGCTTTGTTGAGAAGTCCAGTGAGATACTTAAGTTAATTGCCGAGAATGGTGTTAGAGTCGCTGCGAGGAAACTTGACGAGATATTCCATGACAGGGTCTTGAAAATTGGTAAGTCCTTTAGGGACTTAGTGGTTTATGTCGCCTATGGTAATGAGGGCTATATGACCCCGAATTTCTACTGGGCCCCTGGAATGGTTGCACCAATGTACATGCTAGGTAGATATTGGACTAATTACACACCAACATTCATGGGACCTGAGGATTTTGCAAAGTCATCACTTAATAGGGCAATTGCTGAAGCCTTGATTGATGATTCCGGCCTTTGCAGGTTCCATAGGGGCTGGGCTGAACCAGTGCTTGATAGACTGTATATCGAGATTACCGGCATGCAACCCAATAAGGATATCTATAAGGAACTTGCTGAATACTCAATAAGGGCTAATACAGAGCCTAAGCCCTGGGAGGGCGAGAGGGCTAGGGACGTGGTCTCAACAATGGCTAGGGAGGTTGGTTCTAAGGAATGGAGCTTTGAGGATTATGAGGACTACATTAATTGGTGGAGGAGGTTTAAGGAAACCATCGACTCAGGCCTTGGATTAACCCCACTAATCACTGCTTAATAAGGCCGAGCGAAATCAATGAATTCCTAATGAAATCCTTTGTCTTCTCATCAGGGTCTTCGTAAGGCGGTCTTGTTTTGCCGATATCAATACCAACGAGGGACATTGCATACCTATAACCACCACTCAAGCCACCTGCCTTCAACACACTCCTAACCCTTACTATGAACTCCTGGAGTCTCCTCGCCTCCACGTAGTTACCACTTCTCAACTCATTGACAATCCTAACTATCAACTCAGGAAATGGGTTTATCACCAGCGACACGACGCCCACGCCTCCGGCGAGCATTATGTCGTATATCAAGCCATCACTACCAGCCATAACCCTCAACTCAGGATGCGCAGACAGTATTGTATGCAGGCCGATCATATCATGTGAACTATCCTTAAGGTACTCAATGTTTGGGCATTTATCCAGGATTTTAATAACCATTGATGAGTTCAGGGGATTTCCAACGGCTGGCTCGTTATAGAGCATTACGTCGCCGCCGAACTCCCTGGACAACGCACACACATAGTCCAGGATACCCCTCTCACCAAATTGCTGTGGGTATGGCTGTGGTATCGTCAATACATCAATACCGATTTTACCGACCTCCCTGATAACCTCAACAGCCCTCTTAATACTCATTTCAGAAACCAGGAATGACACAGGGACCCTATCACGCACATAACCAACAACCATTCTCAAGAAACCAAGCCTCTCCTCAGTAGTGAAGGCGAAGGCCTCGGCACCAAACCCACCAACGTAGAAACCCTCAACACCACGCCTAAGCAGGAAATCAAGCATCGCACCAACCCTACCCTCATCAATATCACCGCTCGCATTAAGTGGTATGAAAACCTCAGCCACAGCACCCCTAAACTCCATACGGCCAGGAAACACCACAAACCATTATAAGGATTACCACAAAGCAAAGACTTAAAATCAATGAAAAAACAACAAATTGGCCCCGTAGCTCAGCATGGATAGAGCGGCGGCCTGCGGAGCCGTAGGACCCGGACATACACTCAATTGAGTGTACGGGGTAAGTTCAAATCCCGGCGGGGCCGCCAAATTTCTATTCTTTATTAGTTCTAGTTTATCTTGAGACCTATTGCCAGCAATGTTGTTCCTGCTAGGCCTGTTATGGGTGGTAGTCCTGTGATTAATAGGGTTAGTACTGTTAGTATTTCTAGTGGTATTTCTATCCTTATGGGTATGCTTGATTCAAGGCTGCTAATGATTACGGGGATTGAGGGTACCATCGATACTATTAACAGGAATATTCCCAATAGCATTGGTTCTAGCGCACTTATTGCTAGGAGGACTGCGCCCACCTTGATTATGCGTTTTTCAAGGTCATTGCCCAATCTATACAGTGTTTTTGTGAGTAGGTACGTGGCTGGGAAGGTTGTTATGAAGCTCGAGATTGCTAAGGCCAGCGATAGATCCGCCAGTACTGGGTTGGGTACAGGCCATACGAAGTAGAATCCCTTGGCTACGAATATTGTGATAGATAGGTAGTAAATGACCGTTGACGAGACGGCTAGTAACCAGGTAATTACAAGGAGCGTGATGCCTAACTTACCGTGGCTGTACCTCCTATTGATACTGGCCAGTTTGAAGTAACCTGAGGCTTGGTACCATGATGCGACCAGGCCAATGGCATTAGCCAGCATTAGTATGAATAACGTGTTTGGATGCTCTAATATGTAGAATACGGTTGGCATTAATGAGTATAGGGATAGCCAGGCAATAATGAGTGAAATGGCTACGGAGGTTATTGCATAGCCAACCCTAAGCCTTTTAATATAACCATGAAGTTGACCGGTGCTACCCTGCAATTGATGCATTAAATTATCATGTATTCCCTCCTAATAAGAGTTATTACGAGATTGTATGGCCCTTACCCCTTAGTAATTCCATGACTTCCCAGTTTTTCATGGGCCTCGTGCTTATCACTAATTCCCTGATCTCATCGTTACATGCTAGAAAGGCCCTTATCGTGGCCTCCTGCCCAGTCCTCACCACGTATATTGTTGAGCCGTCCTGCGTTACCCTATTTATCACGGCATCATTATTTAGTATGATTAATTCGTTATCGAGGCACTCAGCCTTTATTATTGCCGCGTACACGGTCTTAGCGAGTTCTTCGTATATTCGGCTTATGATAACCGCACCAATATGAGTACACAATCCCCTGCTCGCGCCCCAGGCGCCCATTTGGCAGTCGCAGGTGTATCTACCGTTTAGGAACCTAACGATGTACTGAGGCAGTCTGTCGCCCATTGATGGTTCGCCCTTCACGACCCACGTATCACCACTTAATACTTTGACATCGTTGTTTAGGAATCTCCTGAGTGACCTCCTTATCCAGGACCTTGACTCGCTTGGGTACCTACTCCTTAATTCCTTGATTGCTGCTTTGATTACTTGCTTGTCTATTCCATGCGCATTACTTATTTTGAGTGATTAACTAATGACCTTATCGGTTAGTTTTTACTAATTCTCCTACTGAGCACTGCCTTAACACTACTTATTGCATTCTCAATACCCGAGGAGTCTATGTCATAACCCTTATTCCTCCATATTTTTAGGACCTTGTTTATTGATTCCTCGGCATAGTTAACCTTATCCATAAGAATCCTCAGTGCAATGCCCCTGGCCCTACCCGCACTCATTAGCATTTTCATCATAATCGCCATTGCGGAATCATACGTAGCCCTTAACGCCTTAATCACGAATTCCCTACTTAGCGGCTTCACGAAGTACGCCATGTCCCTATACTCATAGCGTGATAGGGCGCTTAATAAATCACCAAGTATTGATGCATCAGGTAATAGGTATGTGGAGTTGTCAATCCTTGGGCAAAGCATTAACGTAGCGGTCTCCTTAATCATTGAGTAAATGTGAGTTTCATAACCAGGTATGTCAAATGTCCATAGAACTAGGTCCCTATCGTCACCCGTAACCACGAAGTACTGCAGATCCCTCCTCAACTTAATGACTAACGTCTCATGAACATCCCTAACATCATCAATGCCCTTATACCTACCCTCAAAACTCCTTGAGGACCTACCACGCGTGTAACCAGTGACTATGTACATCAATGTTAAAATAATCTAGAGGTTTATAAATTTTACTCTAATAAAAAATAGAAACATCAGCGAAAGTATTGGTGAAGTATCTATTTATTAGTGATGTGTCAAAGCCTGGACTGGAAGAGTGGAGGTAAGATTAGTCTTACCTCCACTCTGCATATCCAAGCCTCGACCTCTGCATGATGGTCAAGGATTTAAGGCAGTTTTCCCTGGCTATACTATATGACTGTGTTGGATATTGGCTTTGGTAATGCTGTTTGGGTTAGGGCTAGGGTTAGGATTTATGAGAGTAGTAGGAGGGTTAGTGATAGGGAGTATAAGGTGATTAATGCCTATATACCGTTGCCAACAACCATTAGGTACTTCGGCTTCAGGAATGGGGCGCCTGTCAAGATATGGTTGTTCAAGGATAATAGGTACATAGCCTATGAGGGAAACATCAGGAGGATACATAAGTCGCAATATGGGGCCAGCCTACCAACAACAGTAATAGAAAACCTAGGCCTGGACAATAAGGATGAAATCGAGGCACTAATATACCTGGAATTATCCGAGAAAGAGGAAGCCGAGGAGACAGATGAAGGCAAGCAGGCTAGTGAATAATTGAACATATTGGATATGCAGAGTGGAGGTAAGATTAGTCTTACCTCCACTCTGCCTACCCAACCCTCAACCCCTAAATAATTCTGTATTCCACGGCATCCTGGGAATTAATGCCATGTAAACAGCCTCCGTATTTAGTACGATCCTGTCTATAAATCTCCTAGTTAATGTGCCAATTAACCCATACTTCCTGCCTATGTTGGGTTCTCCATAATACCTACTAACAACATCATTTAACTCGACCCCTCGCACTACTTCGTTCATGAATTTCCTGGGCACCATAAATCCAGGGCTAAAGCCAAGGGTTACCTTACCACTTCCATCAATTATTGCCGCAATAGTCACATCAACGCCCTCCTCAAAACCCTTAACCCTAATTATCCCTGCCTCAATACCAACACCAAACTCGGCATTCCTCACGATACCAATCGCATACCGAGCCCTCCTAATCGCCCCATTGATAATTTCATCAAGGCCAATGGGTTCGGGGGATAGGTCGCCAGGTGGTTCGATAGAGACCACGTTGGCTCTAAGGCCAGCGATCCTAAATGCTAACTCAGTACCTCTAACCTTATTTGGGTTCCTTGAACCAAGGGCTACGAGTATCACGGCAAGTAAAATAAATCTAGGGGTTATAAGGGTTCTAACACGTGATGATGCTTAGTCGCCTACCGACAGGTGAAGAGTGACTCCAATGCTGAATCGGAACTTCGTAAAATCTTCATAAAAATTCTCAGTGAATTTAATGCGTCATTGCCTCACTCTATGAATACCGTGGTACCCGTGTACTTACTACCCCTCAATAACTCGAACCTCCTTGCCAACTTAACCGCGGCCTCCACAGCCCTCCTCGCATACTCCTCAGCCCTCTCCAGCGCCTGCATCCTATTGGCCCCAGGACCAATTATCCCCATGCCAACAGGCTTCTTATGCTCTACAGAGAGATCCATCAACTTCCTAGCTGCCTGGTGAGCCACAACCTCATCATGCTTAGTCTCACCCTGAATCACGGCACTTATCGCAGCCACAGCATCAACATCATCCCTCCTAAGCAACTCATCAACTATTATGGGCATGTCGTATGTACCAGGCACCTTGGCGACGTATGTAACCTCAGCACCTAAGAATTTCGCATGCTCGATCGCCTTCTGAAGCATTAAGTACGTGACATCATAATTAAACTCCGCAACCACAATCGCAAGCCTAACCCTATCTGCCATACACCATGATTAGGGATAAGTCTAAATTAAAGCTTAATCCCGACACCTAACCTTATCGCTAATCCTCCTGAGTATTGGGTTAACAATTATATATTGATTGCCGACTTTCATTGCGAAGCCATTATCCACGAGCTTTCTAAGAAGCTTCGTAACCTCACTATCACTTATCGGCCTACCTTCCTTCAACTCTAGATACCTCTTAACCTCTGACCAGGTGGCACCCTGCTTAGAACATTGATTAATTTTCGGTTAATCGGCAGCAATTGACTTAAGGACTTGGCGAATTCGTCTGGGAAGTTTCCCTAATTGTTATACAACTCATGCTCTCAAACCTCCTTGCATCGATTACACCCTGACCATGTCCTTTGCAGCGGCCTTAATAAGCGACGTCTTACCAACACGCATAAAGCCAATTACTAAGGTTATCACTCCGTTTAGCGCCGAAAATCTCAATTGCTTAATCTCAGTTTCCCTATCGTATAACTCACTTGGATCCTCGACCGGTCTGTCAAGAAACTACATAGGTATGTAGTTAAAAGCCTTGCCGCCGCTAATAAGCGTTTTTAAAGTCTCAATGCGCATTATCCTTAGTGATTAATTTCTCGAGGTTGTGGATTTGGAGGTACATCAGGGACAAACTTCCTTGGTATTACGAGGTAGCCATTAATAGGAAGCCCGCTAAATATCTAATAGCCGCGCGAGTACCGGTTAATGAGAAGCTGACTGAGCTAAGTGAGGACGAGTTGTGGAGGGAGTTCGATAGGGCCTTGAACGACTTCCTTGAGCTATGGCGCAGGGTCAAGTACAATGAGGTGGATATCAGGAACATGCCCAAGGCGTCACCGTCATTACTAGACTTAACTGCAGAGATCACTAGGAGGATGATTAGGCATTGCGAGTTCTGTGAGTGGCGTTGTAGGGTTGATAGGGTGGGTGGCAAGAGACTTGGTGTGTGTATGCTGGACTCCACGAGTAGAGTCTCCACATACTTCCACCACCTTGGTGAGGAGTTGCCACTTCGTGGCGTAATGGGTTCTGGAACCATATTCTTCACGTCCTGCAATTTCCGATGCGCCTTTTGCCAAAACGCTGATATAAGTAGGGATAGGTTTAATGGCGTTGTGATGAATCCTAGGCAAATAGCTTCGGCAGCGGTTATTCTCAGGCTCGAGGGTGTTCACAACATTAACTGGGTTGGTGGTGAACCAACACCGCACCTGCACAATATTGTTGAGACAATAAGGTTGATTGCAAACCAGGGCATTAAAGTTCTTGAGGGATTAAGCAATGATGAGTACGATGCCGTGCTCTCGGTAAAGGCGGACTTCATACCCTACAATTTCTCCAGGGATTGGGCATCGTATGATAATGAACTTAACGTGCCAATGCTCTGGAATAGCAACTTCTACATGACCGTGGAAACCACAAAATTGCTCAGGGTTTTAATGGACATTTGGCTCCCCGACTTTAAATACGGAAATAATAAGTGTGCCTTTAGGATATCTAGGATTCCAAGGTATTTTGAGGTTGTCTCGAGAAATCATAAGCTTGTCTATGATTGGGGTGAGGACATGATAATTAGGCACCTTGTGATGCCAGGTCATGTAGAGGATGACTCCAAGCCCGTACTTAAGTGGATAGCTGACAACATGCCTGGGGTCTTGGTTAACATAATGGATCAGTACAGGCCTGAGAACGAGACTGACCCAGATTCACCGAGGTTCAACCCTGAATTTAGGGAATTGGCTAGGAGACCGAGTAGAGAGGAGTTGATGGAGGTTTATAGGTACGCAAGGGATTTAGGCCTTAACTTTGAGTTAATTAGTTTTGAGAAGAGGATTGACATTAAGTACCTGGGTGATGAGGATTCACTAATTGAAAGACTCGACAACCTCTAATGAGGTTTAGTCGTGGACTAGGGAATTAAAGCAGGAGTAATTCAGTCTCCTTAAGCGTTCCCCTGACCAGATCCACCTCAAGCCCGAAAATCTCGAGCGCAGTTACGCCAATTACTATCGTATCCTCAGTCTCACCAAATATTACAGGTACAACTCTTTTCTTGCCCATGATCACTAATCCTGCTTCCCCAACGTCATGCTCAACATAGCCACCAAATGCCTTAAACCTCATCCTATCAATGGGCTTTATACCAAGTGACTCAAGTATGTCTTTACGGATCACCGTAAAGATAGCCTCAGTATCTACAATACCATCAACTTCCACGGTCTTCTCCGGCGCTGCTGGGTTGAATATACTAGCCCTAACCTTCACAAATCCCATTAAGATACTCATAACTGCTAAATTAAATAGTTTTAATTATGGAATAATTACGTAAGCACTTAAGTCGGTGCTTATGGCAATTAGTTTTAATCAACGACGCCTTCCTCAGTAATCCTAAACGTAACTTCCCTCTCAGGGTGATATGGCGAGTCAAATATCTTGGCAATCCTAACATTCTCCTTACCCTTCCTCAACCAAACCCTGTACGTAGCTCCATGGGCAATCACATTACCGCCAGCAGGCTTTAGCGGATTCCCAAAGAATACGTCTGGTTGTGCAACCACTTGATTAGTAACGACTACGGCCACGTTGTATATATCGGCAATCCTAAGCAACTGTGCAATGTGGTGATTAAGCTTCTGCTGTCTCTCGGCCAGGTTCTCCCTACCAGGGTACTCACTCCTGAAGTGGGCAACTAATGAGTCAATGACTATCAAGCCTATGTTCTCCTTCTCGATAATCTTCTTACTCTCCTCAATAATCATCATTTGATGATCACTGTTATAAGCCCTGGCATAGAGTATATTCCTAAGAGCCTCCTGTGGGTCCAAACCTCTGTACTTGGCTATCTGCATGATCCTCTCGGGTCTAAACGTATTCTCAGTATCAACATATAGTGCCTTAGCCTTTAAGCCTCCCCTGTCCTCGGGTAATTGAACAATGATGCTCAACTGATGACAAAGCTGCGTCTTACCACTACCGAACTCACCAACTAACTCCGTAATTGCCTTAGTCTCAATACCACCACCAAGTAATTCATCAAGTGCCTTAACGCCAGTACTAATCCTCCTGATGCCCCTCCTCTTTTCGTAAAGTTCGTAGGCAGTTATGAATGGCGTTAAACCAATGAGTTTCTGGGCAGCAGCAATGATTTGTTTAGCCCTATCCTCACTACCAAGTATATCAGCGAGTTCTTTAACGCTTGCGAAGGCCACGTCCCTAGCCGTGTTATAGCCAGCCTCCCTAAGCTTTTGGGCAGTGACTCTACCAACACCCTCAATTTCCTCAACATCAACAACTGGATAACCACCACTAACTGTCGCAGTCACAACAGTACCTCCCTCACCGCTTTCCTCTTCTGTGTCCTCAACCTCCTCGACAGGTTCCTCCTCCTTCTCTTCCTCAACTTCCTGCTCCTGCACTTTCTTCCTCCCCTTTGGCATATTTCTCAATTAAGAATAAATGGTTATTACTTAAAAAACTAAGCAGCCATTAAATAAGGAGCTCACTGAAGACCAGTCCTAAGCCTAAGCCACACACCTAGGCAGGTCTCACGCCAAAGCCTATCAACGTCATCACTCCCACCCTCAACAACACGCCTAAGAAGACTCAATACATCATTGCCATCAGCGACAGGTTTCACGTAGGCTATGTCATCATCATAACCACAGGTAACCTTAAGCAACCTATCAACAGCTTTCTTACCAATGAGTCTCCTGAGTTCATCCCAGGTATAACTGACGTAACCCAACGACCTATAAAGCCTATCGGCAGGTTCATTACCAAACCAAGTGGTTGCAATGTAAACATCAGAATCAGCACAAATCTCCTCAATGGTGCTCATCAAGACCTTACCGATACCCAAGCCCCTACACTCCTCAATAACGGCTATGTAATAAATAACGCACAATCTAATGAGACCAACATTAATACTGTAATAAACAGCGGCACCAACGCTCGAACCATTAACGACGGCCAACGCCACAAAACCAACGCCATAATCAACAACCGCCCTAGCATACCTATAGGCCGAACCAAAGAAATCCCTCAATATCTGCTCGGCAGAACTCATTAACTCCTTACCGTCTATAAATACCGTAATTGAACCGTCACAATTCATAAAAACACCTCCATAAATTCAGTGTTAATTAATAGGATTGAAATAATACAGTTAACTTACACTCTCCTACCACGCCTACCTCCAGGTGGTCTAATGGTGTCTGTTGGTATTGGTGTCACATCCTCAATACGGCCAATAATCAAGCCAGCCCTAGCCAAGGCCCTAATTGCAGCTGCCGCGCCAGGTCCTGGCGTCTTCGGGCCGTAACCACCAGGCGCCTTAACCTTTATGTGTACTGCATTAATGCCTCTACTCATGGCTATTTGGGCGGCCTTGTACGCAGCCATCATTGCAGCGTATGGGCTGGGCTTATCCCTATCGGCCTTAACCACTTGTCCACCGCTAACCCTTGCCACGGTCTCGGCACCAGTTAAATCAGTAATAATTATTATTGTATTATTATAACTTGAGTAAACATATGCAACGCCCCACCTAAGCTTCCTAGCCCCACTAACCTGTGTTGGCTTTATCTCGGGTAACTGTGTCGGTTGTTGTGCTGGTTGCGACTCTTCCTGAACCTCCTCAGTTGTCTTCTCTGTGTTTTTCTCCGACATTCGGTTGATTGACATTTTTACTCATTTTATAAATTTTCTCGCTATCGATTTAATGAATGCTCTTCATACTCTCAATGATGCCCATCATGTGGCTAGTACCAACCCTAAACCTCATCGGGTCAGGTTCCCTCTCGGCCGCCCTCATTAGCTCAAGAACCTGTTGATAAGTCCTTATACCACCAGCAACCTTAATCCCAATCCTCGGGTTATACTTCCTAGATAACTCAGCCATTAATTTGACGTTCTCGATCTGAGCGCCAGTCTTATTACCGAGTTTCTCCGCATAATCCTTCTCCTCAAATCCAGTGCTCGTCTTAATGAAGTCAGCCTTGGATTGCATTACGATCTTGTACAACTCCAGTTTCTCCTCCCTCGTTGTATAGGCATCCTCGACAATTATTTTAATGATTTTACCCTCCCTATGGGCAGTCTCAACCACGGTGTTGATATCATGCTCAACCTCACTCCATAGTCCAGACTTTACGAGACCTATTGGAGCCACAATGTCAAGCTCATCCGCATACTGAGAGTAGCGTTTAATGGCGTCTACCCTAGCCTCAGTGGTGCCTGCGCCAAATGGGAAGTCGACCACGGCAACAACCTTGAAACTATAGCCCTTACGCGCCATGTACTCTCTGGCGTACTTAAGGAATATTGGGTTTATCGTTATTGAGTATGCACCGTACCTAGCCGTATCTTCAATTAAGGCCTCAATCTCCCTCGTTGACCCATAGGACTTTAAGTACGTATTATCTATCAAACCTACTACGTTTACCTCCATACCCAACTAAAGCACGCATGTGATTATTAATGCTTTATCCCCTAACACTTATTAATGATGAATATACCGAGTAATAAGTATGAGTGAACCAACCATTAAATCGGTTAGGGTTTTGACCGTTATGGGGAATTTCGAGTGGCCTATTGTGAAGGTTGAGCTTAGTAATGGACTTGTTGGTTATGGTGAGTGCCATAGGGGTCCAGGTATTAGGGAGATTTTGAGGAGGATTGAGGAGTTGATCAGGGGTAGGGAGGTTAATGTTGAGTACCTGCTAAGGCTCGTTAGAAAGCACATACCGAACTCCGAGTGGGGTGTCGTTAATAATGCAATTAGTGGATTAGAGATGGCACTTTGGGACCTGAAGGGTAAGTTAACGGGCCTTCCGATCTATGAACTGCTTGGTGGTAAGGTTAGGGATAGGGTCGCTGTTTATGCTGATCTGCACGCTGGTGCAGGTATCATTGAGACAGGTGGTAAGAGGTGGGTTGAGCTGGCCAGTACTGAGGTTGCCTACAACGTTGAGAATTACATAAAGAGGGCCAGGGAAGCAATGAGCATGGGGTTTAGGTACATTAAGTTTGATGTTGATGTGCCGGAGAACATGATGGAGACCGAGTTCGACAGAACCTTTGGCATGAGGATTGTTAAGTTCGTTACATCATTCATAGGTGGTGTTAGGGAGGCCATTAAGTACGATGTTGACATAATGATTGATGGGCACTGGGCATTCAGTGTGCCAACAGCCATAGCCATAGCCAGAGAGTTGGCTAAGTACGACGTCTTTTGGTTCGAGGATCCAGTACCACCGGAAAATATTAATGCCATGAGGGAGGTTAAGCTCAAGTCGCCGGTGCCCATAGCCACTGGAGAGAAGCTGTATAGGTTTTCACAGTTTAGGGAATTAATCGAGAAGGGAGCCACGGATATAATACACCCAGACGTGCAGAGACTCGGTGGTTTACTCGAGATGAGGAAGATAGCCTACCTGGCCGAGGAGTATTACGTGCCAGTCGCGATACATAATATTTCAAGCCCAATAGGAACCATGGCTAATGCCCACGTAGCAGTCACAATAGGGGACTTCATAGCCATTGAGTGGCATGCAATTGATCTGCCTTGGTGGCCTGACATGGTTAAGGAAGGCATGATAATTAGGGACGGCTATGTAACACCACCGAAAAAGCCAGGTCTCGGGGTTGATCTAAACGAGAGAATAGCCACAGAGCATGCCAAGGATCCAAGCGAGGTTAAGGAGTTCCTTTAAAATTAATAAGGTGGGTTACGCCCTAGTCCTTAGGTGATGAGTGAGCCTCGAACATTGAATCGATGAAGAGTTACGAACCGGGCTGATTATTACTGAGTCGGTACCATGGTTAGCTTTGGCTTAATAACCTGCTTCATGTAGTCGATTAGATTGGCCTCCTCAAGCGCCTTAAGAACCTCTTCGTCACTGGCTCCCTTCTTAATGTTTATTTTATACTCGGTTGGTTCGATATGCTTAACATTGACCGCCCTCCTCTTAACACCAGTCAGTGACTTAGGTCCTGTGACTATCACGAAGTTCTCATCCTTAATATCCACAATAACGCACTTCCTACCTGCCTCCCTACCAGCGACCTTCACGCAAACCCTGCCAATATCGAAGACCCTAGGCATCAAGCACGGGTAGTGTAAGGCTTTATAAGCATTTCATGTTTCGTGTGTTGGTCTGAATAAATATATAAATTATATATTGACATTTTTTATAAAGTTTTGAGATACAAATTATTATGGAGCTCCGGGAAATTTCTGAGAAGTATAAACGTTACTCGAATGATCTAATGGAAATACTTAGATTAAGGACAAAACCCGTTGGTATTGCATTGGTTGATAAGGACCCCGATGAGTTAGGCATTAATGCATTCCGACCTATCAAGCACTTCCGTAGAAAACTAACCTTTTGCCAAATGTCAGCTGTGGCCAGGTATTATGGAATGGGCATGGCAGCGACCCTTGAGGATATGGCATGTCCCGGCGAAATAATAATCTTTGGTTTTGCTGAACCACCAAGTTATTTTCTCGATGGTAGTCTTAGTTATGGCCTTTACACGAGGACCAAGGAAGCTGGTAGGGCCCTTGATAGTAGTCTACCAAGACTACCTATGGGTAGGTACAAGGCATTATTAACAATGTCCCTTGATAATGTCATTTATGAACCGAAGGGTGAAATACCAAAATGGTGGATGCCGGATAAGGTCATTGTTATTGAGGCTGAATTACCAAAGACTAGCACTGGAAAGATAGATAAGAAGATACTTAGAGATAGGTTTAGGGATGCATTTACGTCAACAGTGTAGGTCAAATCATGTAATTATTATATCATAATGAGAATCTCCTCTCTTTATTCTTACATTATGCTTAATATTACTAATCGCTTCAAATAATCCCCTAATTATTCCCTTGGTCATTGGCATACCAACATCCTCATCAAAGGCTCTGGCTATTGAAATCGTGGTTGTACCCATCATAAACCGTACATTTATTAAAACAATGATACCAAGCGCCGTGAGGATCCTTAGGGAGAAGTAGAGGGCATCCCGAAAATCCCTTATTGAGTTAAGTACATACCTAATTAGTTCCTTGCCATACTCATAACCAAGGCGCTCAAGTAATTCTGGTTCCCTTTCCATGACATAAAATAATAATGCCTTCATGAAATTCTCCTGAACAAAGCCAAGTATTGTGAATGATAAGCCTATTACATTCACCGTATTAATCCCATTAACATTACTAACGGCATTTATTAACTCATCACTAACCTCTCCATCAATCTCAATAAGAACTGCATAGTTATTTCCCACGATATTCTTAATGTTTAGATTACGGGCCTTAATTAAGCCCGTAACATCATTAAGTAATCCAGGTCTATCTCTTGAAATACTCAGTAATAACCAAACCATAGTAATAAAATTAATTAGAGGACTTAAAGATTACTAATTCATAATCGCAGAATAAAGCAATTAGAGAATTATAATGACCTTTGTTTAATACTCCTAAGCTCCCAAATAACCCTTCTCAATATGGGTTCACCAACCTGCCTAAGCACGTCAATACTCGGTGGATTAAGGCAGTGCTTGAATTCACTGGGTGCATTAATCCCTAAATCACCTAGGCACTTAACCATTCTATACCAATTACTTGATCCGTAAATACCACACTTAAGTGCAGCGAGGAGAAACAATAATTCCTTAAGGGACTTACACACCGTGGCCTCATCATCACTATTAAGAAATAGGAACTCCCTCTCATCAATCATCTCCAGCTCATTCTTGATAGCGGAGTCCACATCAATATCCAGGGAATTACCATAAACTAATCGACCCGTCTTTATTATGTAAACGAAGAATAATGAATTACGAGGTTTTCTAAAGACCTGTAAATCCACGTTATCCCCAATCCTAGGAACTTCCCTAGGTATTTCTTCCATGAATACTGCGATGTCAACGTCACCACCACTACAGTCAAGCGATCCACCATACACATATATTGCGTAGGCATTTCTAAACCTATTAATTACCTCGTTAATTATGTCCTCAGGTATGCAATCCACATTAGCATGCATGGGTTAATACTTAATAAATATGGTACTTAATTAATTACAGAAATGCCATTTAGGGCTAAGTACTATGTTTATTGGGCTGACACAGACGCAGCTGGCATTGCTCACTTCACATCATTTCTAAGGCTCATTGAACGTGCAGAGGAGGACTTCTATAGGGAGAATGGTATCCTTCATTATCATGCAATTGCCCCACGTAGAGAACTCTTCATAACATATACGTCACCATTAAAAAGAGGTGATGTTGCCATTGTTGAGTTATGGCTTGATGAAGCAAGAACCAGGGCAATTAGGTATAGGTTTAGGATAATTAATGAGACGACGGGTAAAAACGCTGCTGAAGGCTACCTAGTATTTACCTGCATTAGTAACGAAGGTGGTGAGTTGAGGGCTGTTTCATGCCCTGAGGAACTCGTTAATGCTTGGAAAAGAACCCTTAGCGTGTCTTAGTACTCAATAAACCTAACATCAGTGGATTCACCATTGAACCTAATGGGACCCCTAACAAGCCTTAGTGTGCCCAGCTCAGGATGATTTACCTCAGTCAGTACGTACTTATTCACGTAATTATCCCTAGCCAGATCAGCCATATCATACACAGGACCAGCAGGTATTCCATTACTTAGGAATAGGCTTACCCAGTCATCCCTATCCCTCGTTAGGAACACTTCCTGTAGTACTTTCTCGAGCTCGTCCTGGTTCTTAACCCTGTCGGGATTTGTCCTAAATCTGGGGTCATCAGCCAGCTCAGGCCTACCAATAACCTCACAGAACCTCCTCCAAATCCTATCATTACCAACCGCAAGTATGAACATCTTACCATCCCTGGCCTTAAATCCTTGGTACGGAGCCACAACACTCATGTACTTCGTACCCAATGGCCTTGGAACATCACCCACAAGGAAATAGTAAAGCAGGTGTATGCCCATTATGTATAGGGCTGAGTCTAGCATTGGTACGGTAATCCTAACACCCTTACCATCCCTATCCCTAACCCTAAGTGCCGATAGTATTGCTATTACCGAGAAGAAGCCCGTCACCATGTCGGTTATTGGAACACCAACCTTAACAAAGGTCCCGTCCTCACAACCAGTAACACTCATTAAACCACTCATGCCCTGAATAACAATGTCGAAGGCCGGGTAATCCTCATACTCACTACCCGGCATGAAACCCTTAATGGATACGTAAATAATTCTAGGATTAAGTATGCTCACAGTGTCATAATCAACACCAAGTCTCTCAGCAACACCAGGTCTATAATTCTCAATAAGTACATCAGCGCCTTTAATCATTTCATAAAGTTTGTTTCTATCACTCTCATTCTTTAAGTCAAGCCTAATCACATGCTTATTCCTATTCATAGCCAGGTAATACGTACTGACTCCCTCCCTGATTACATGACCCCATGTCCTAGTCATATCACCCTCAGGGGACTCAACCTTAGTAACATCAGCGCCTAAATCACCAAGTATTGATGTTGCAAAGGGGCCAGCTGCAGAATGCGTTAAATCAATCACCCTAACGCCCTCAAGTGGAAGTCTACCCATACAAGGAAACCAAACTGCACCACTCCTTTTTAGGATTTAGTAGTTTTGGCTATTTGCCAGTAATGATACGTACACTCCTTACTTTATTCCTTACTTTCTTACTGCTATTGCACCTTATTCCACAAATCGCCATAGATGGCTATTATTCTACCTAGCTTATCTTCACTTAACGTATTCTTAAATTAGAAATAGAACACATTTTCGATTACGAAGCAAATTGCACTAAAGTAGGCGCAATCGCGAAATAACTGATTAAAAGAACGAATGATTAATATCAATTACAAAGATCCCAGGTCAATATTGCAATTAATCAATAATTCATTAAGTAATACTTGATCCATGAAGAGCAAACGTAAACCCCTTAAATAATCCATTGAGTAATGAGTTATTAGGGATGCGTGTTGGCTACAGCTCCCTACATAATCAGTGATAACCCCAATGAAATAATTAAACTGGTTAACAATACCTCTAATTATGATGGTGCATTCGCGATTTTTAAAATTCGTGGAAAGGTTTGTTCATTCATCACAAGCCACGCTAGGCATGAAGGTACTAGGCTTAAGAGGGTTAATGAAGCAACCATGGCAGAATACCTAAACACGCTTGGTGCACTACATGATATACTAACAAGCAAGCATAAGAGTACTAACCTGACCTACTTCATGGCGGCGGCTAATGATGGCTCAATAATAAGCTTTAGACTTGAGAAGGATTCTGAAATAACCATAGCACTCGATGGTGAAAACATGTATCATTACGTGAAGGTTCCAGGAATAAGAAGAGCATTGATTAGTAGATCCTTTGGCGCATTCATAACCACAATGCCCGAAGACCATGAATACCCAGTGAATTCCATGAATGAGGATAATATTATGGAACTTCTCAATTACGTGACTAAATCAAGCAAGACATTAATAGCTATAGTGCCGTTTGATGACCCTGTAAGAGATATCATCAATGATATAACTAAGACAATGAATGGAGAATTAATGATGGTGATGCCCGAGGAAATGACGCATGAATTAGCAACACTCACAACATTAAATGCAGTGATGAAGAGCGGAGAAGCATTACCAAGTTTCTCTCTGGTAATTATGAGCGGTAGTGATGGTGGAGTAATATCAATACTACTTGGTGGTTATGGGTTACTGATCCACGTCGGCATAGACAGTAGGAATATCTATTACGTATATGAATCAGGTTCTGATAAATACGCATTGATGAGCAAGGTGATGAATCTATACATACCATACACTACGAGCACCTAAATGATACAAAGACTGATGAAGAGAAACCAATGATTAAGAACGTAAAGGATTCCTAGCAAGCAATAAAGGTATGACAGCATAGGTTTATTAGGGATGACTTGAGTTAATGAGGTGCACTTATTAGTCTACTTCGATGGTGCTTGTGAACCCAAGAACCCAGGCGGTGTTGGAACCTACGGCTTTGCGGTGTATAATGATAATGATACGATTAGTGAGGGATACGGTATTGCTTGTGAACCAGCACTCAATTGTACCAATAACGTTGCTGAGTATACGGGACTCATAAAGGCCCTTGAGTGTTTGTTGTTGCATGATTATGGTGAATCAAGCATTGTTGTGCATGGTGACTCACAACTCGTAATTAAGCAATTGACTGGAATATACAATGTGCGTACCGAACACCTAAAACCCCTGTTTGAGAAAGCTCATGAGCTACTTAGTCACTTTAGAGTAAGACTCGAGTGGATTCCCAGGGAACTTAACTCCAAGGCTGATGAACTAAGTAAGAGAGCCTATATTGAATACCTTGATGAACATCCAGAATTAATTAATAAATTCAAGCCATACCTCGCCACCGAGAAACAACTAAAGCTCCTTAAGGAACTCGGCATTGAACCCTACAAATACATGAGCAAAATGGAAGCATCAAGACTCATAAGGAAACTGCTCAATAAACGAAAAAGATGAAGAAAAGAAAAGAAGCCACAAAGAAACTAACCCAACCATGCATATAAGGCTTATGTAATTGACCACCGTAGTGATCGTAATCAGTATCGGTTATAAACTAGGAACAATTGATTGCAAACTGGGGCCGGGGCCGGGATTTGAACCCGGGTTCACGGGCTCCACAGGCCCGCATGCTTTCCAGACTGCACCACCCCGGCACTTATGTTCCTGCTGCTCATGCTTTTAAGTTTTTGTTCTTAATGTCCTCGTTTGGGCATTTAATTTCATTATTGCCTTTGTTATTCTTGTTCTATTTTCCTTTATACCGATCAACCACTTAATGATGCATCTCGTCAATTTTATGACTATTCTGATGCTGTTTTCTCGTTTTGCTTTTGTAGAATGGTTTAAATACCTAGCCTTGATCATCGTTTGCGGTATGAATGAGGGTATTCAGGAATATGTGGCATTTGCGAACCTAGTATTTATAGTAATGACGGCGATCTACTCATTGGTCTTTCAATTAATATTACTATTTAGCAACTCCCTAATTGCTATTGGTATGAGTACCACTGCATGGCTTGTGCTTACTTATACCTTAATTACTAGACGTGGTCCTTGGGCATTAATTTATGCTAAAGTGCATAGGGCATTGACGGGAGTTCATGTACTCGGTATTACTAATATCGAGAGATCATTGCTTATGCCCTATGTAATTAATTACGCGGTTTACCTGATTCTCTCAATACCTGCTGAGTACCCGTTATTCAATTTGGTTCTGAGATTAATATCCATAATGCCATTGCCTATAATGATTATTGAATTCGCAGTGTTACCTCGATTAGTGATAAATAACAACGTAAAGACTCCTGATTAATGGAATTAATTCAAGGAATTATTTAAAAATTAAGGCATTAATTATTTACATAATTCTCCATATTTCATTATAGACTTTGTCATTAACTCATTAATTAACTTAATAATGCTACTATCCTCACTAATTAATCTCCTTAATGAGTTGTGGGCATTTATCAGCATCCTAATTCCCTCGCATTCCCTTTTCTCATAAGGTCTCTCCCTAATCAATACCCTATATCTGCCTATTGCCCTCTCACCCTCAGAACGCTTACCGATCTTAAATGCAGCAATGCCAAGACTAAGCCACGTGTATGCATAGTTAGGATCCTTATCCAGGGATTTCATGAATAATTCATAAGCCAACTCATACTTACCTAACTTAAATGCGCACCAACCACCCCAAAGTAAGTTCTGTGGATCATCATGCTCAAGGTAAAGTTGTAGTGCTCTTTCGTATGCATTTAAGGAACCCTCCTTATTCCCTATAGCCTCAAGGCATATGGCTAAGCCATGCCATGCACCGGGAATCTCTGGACAATTCAATAAATACTCCCTATAGAGTACCGTACCGTAGGAGTACTCCATCAAGCATATTGCCGCCTCAGAAGCCTCATAAAGAGCCCTACAATACTCCATACTCACACAGATAAAGACCCATGTCTTGTTATTAAGTATTATTTCTATTACCACAGTGAAATTTTGGCGCATTCCTTAAAACTCATGATTAATTAGGAAAATTATCATTAGCCCCGAGGTCCCAGCACGCCGGTTTCCCGCGGCCTTACGGACCGCAGTACTCCCGTGCGCGGCAGGGCGTTTCACTTCCGGGTTCTGATGAGTCCGGGTGGTGCCACCCTGCCTATGGCCGGGTGACCTCGGTTTGGCCAATATGATGGTTATCTCCTGGGTTTTTAAGCTCTTCTTCTTAATCCCCTGGTTCAAAAATGCAGGGGTGGTATTTTGTTTTGGGGATGGGGGTTGCATGTATGTTCTTATTTTCATCCCTTAACACGTGGTTTGGGAGCGTATTAATTTCTGTGGTGTCGGTTACACGTGGTATGTAAAATAATGTATTAATTAAGGGTTCTTGAGCCATTGATTAATGAAGAGGATTGCCATTGTTGGTGCGAGCTTCGCTGGCGCTGAGGTTGCCAATAAACTTGCAAGGAGACTGAGGTGGGAGTTAGCTAGGGGTGATGCGGAGATTAGGGTCTTTGATAAGGATAATGATTTCCTTGTCCAGGCAATGTACCCACTCATAGTATTTAACTCATTAAGTGAGGAGCATGCTAGATGGAGGAAGAGCGAGTTGCTTGATCCCCGTATTAAGTTTTACCACGGTCCTAAGGGTGAGTTAGTAAGTATTGACCTTAGGAATAGGGAATTGGGATTTGCTGACGGGAGTAAGTATAACTATGATTACCTCGTTATTGCCACGGGGGCTGAGTTTGCGCCGCAGGAGGTACCTGGATTAATGAAGGATTATCACACGTTCTTCACGTTGGATGGCGCCCTGGAATTAAGGGAAATACTTTCAAGGTTTAGTAGGGGTACTATTGTGGAGTTATTCGTGGATTTACCCATAAAATGCCCAATAGTCCCCCTAAAGTTCGGGTTATTGCTTGATTCATACCTTAAGGATAGGAATGTTAGGGGTAATGTCAATATAAAGCT
The DNA here is from genome assembly GCF_000190315.1 of Vulcanisaeta moutnovskia 768-28. NCBI lineage: Archaea > Thermoproteati > Thermoproteota > Thermoprotei > Thermoproteales > Thermoproteaceae > Vulcanisaeta > Vulcanisaeta moutnovskia. The sequence goes on along the minus strand of NC_015151.1, from coordinate 814,829 downwards.
CCTTTATCCAATAGATTACCTGCATGCTCAACCCGAGGTTAATAGGCTTGGTAAGATAATGTGCGAACAAAGAAATATTGAGTATATATTTAGGTTCATGGTTTCTGAGGTAAATGCTGAGGAGAAGGTTGTCATTAGCGATAGTGGTGAGAAGATAAAATATGACTTACTAATAACAATACCACCCCACAGGGGTGCCAAGGTATTCAGGGATTCAGGGCTTGGTGATCCACTCGGTTTTCTACCAGGTGATAAAAGCACATTAAGGTACCGAAAGGGCAAGGAATTGTATGAGGAGGTTTACATAATTGGTGATGCAACTGCATTACCCGTGACCAAGGCAGCGTCGGTAGCTCATTACCAGGCGGATGTTATTGCCGAAAACCTGGTCTCCGACATACTTGGGACTGGGCCAAGGAAGATCTATAGGGGTGAGGATATATGCCCAATGCTCACAGACCTGTATACACATGAGGGCAGGGGCAGGGCGTGGCTGCCCTGGTGGAACTACACTGTTAATGAAATGCCGTTCATCACAACAAGGTTTGGGTGGTGGTTCTTGAGGGCTTTTTACATGACACTACCTGCGGTGGTGAGGGGAGGACTATGAGCATAAAGATACCAAGTAGAGTCCTTGAGGAGAGAATAAAGGATGCTGATAAGGATAAGGCGATAATGGACCTAATGGACCAATTAATCATACTACATGAGTCAGGTGCTTTGGATACACTCGTGGATCTAGCCCTCACCCTGAAGGATGTGAGTAGTGTGATTACTGATGACATGTTCGATAACATGGTAGTAATGATACGCGACCTACTCGAAATAATGAATAATATTGTGGGTAACCCAGTTATTAAGGTAATTGCGGATTCAATCAATGATCCAAAGATTGACAGGGCATTAATGGAATTGGAAGATAATGACGTAGGCCTAGCGAAGGTCATAGGCATGCTCAGGGACCCCGACGTACTGCGGGGCGCGTATATACTACTCACATTGATAAAGGCTATAGGCGCAAGATCTAAGGAATACCTTAAGGACCACTCAAGGTAAAATACCATCAAATTACTATCAGAGACACAGGACTAATAATGAATTGGCGGGCCCGCCGGGATTTGAACCCGGGTCCTACGGCTCCGGAGGCCGCCGCTCTACCGGGCTGAGCTACGGGCCCTATTGCAATTACTTTATTCATTTATTTATAAAGTATTTTTCATGCTATCTATTCAACAATGAGTACTAATTTCTCGATAATTATTAGCGTTAGATGGATGTTTTCGTTTATTTAGGCCTAGCCATAAATGGATGCGTAACGAGTGAAGTAATGCCATGTTATTTTTACCGGTCTGCATGAGTTTCATTCCTAAGTGCCTTGTCTCAGGGCAATTACACCTCTGGGGTCCTTAACCCTTACTGCCAGTGTCTCCCATAGGGTGAAGCCGTGAGTCCCATTTTCGGGGCCTAGGTATACCAATGCTGTATCCGTGCCTATGGCTACATCAATGATTGATTGATGAGTTGATAACAATAGTGCTGTATCATCCTTTAACTGAGGAATAATGACCACATCCTTAACCAGTGACTTAATCCTCGTTAGTTCCATGATACCTGTCTTCTCAACAACAGTTAAAAGCTTTGTATACCTGCCAGGGCTCACGAATAATACGTATGGTTCAGGTATGTAATTACTATACAACGCATTGACTGCATTTGAAACCTCAGTAACTGCAGAACTGGGCGTATCCCATGATGTGATGTTCATGGTCTTAATCTTGGGATTACCCAGAATATCACTAAGTATTGCTAAATCCTCCTCATAACCAAGCCTAATAGCAGCTTGGTCAGCAGTTGCTGAATAAACCCTCTCACCCCTAGCCCTGGCATACTCAATTTGTCTCTGTGATATTGAGAATTTCAGGCTCAATTCCTTAAGTGATACCACGGATCTAGTTGTCATTATTGAAGGTCCAATAACCACTTCATCAAGTGGTACGGCATCAAGCCCAGACCCTGCCTCATACGTAGCTAAATACTTCCTGAACCTCCTCACATTGTTAGCAACCTCCTTAACCTTGTCCTGCAAGTACCTAAGCTCCTCAGGGCTTAAATTTGATGATGAAACTACGTCAAGTGGAGGATCACTAGGATTGTTGGCGGTACCCATTCCCTTTTGTTCATTATTAGGATAATTTACTGGCACCTTAATACCCGTTAATTCACTAACCTCGGTTGAACCTGCCTTCAATTGCTCAACCTGCTCTGGATCATATGACTTAAGCAGTGTGAGAAATTCACTGAAGTGAGTCTTCTCTTCCTTGGCGATATCCTCAAAGACCTTCCTTACCTTCTCATCATCGATCAACCTGGCTAATTGTAGGTATAGGTTTATGGCATCAAGCTCAGCCATTATTGCGAGCCTAAGTGAGTCAGCGATCTCGCCCTGCAAGAATTTCTTATCCCTAACAATATCCACTGGATTCTTGGAAAATACCATGTTTCTTAGAACCCATTTAATTATTTAAGTTATACCTAATCCTTATTGCGTTACCACGGTATCATGAGACTAATTCCATACATTAGACAGTATATTGTGTATAATAGCCCTGTCCTTGCATCAATGTCAGGGGCATTTCCTCTGAACGCCCTTATTAACCTCGGTATTAGAAGAGCTGTGAGTAATGTTATTAGTGATGTGTATGGCAGTACCCCCATGAGCATGAGCATTGCATTAATTATATACGCCGTTACTAATGAGCCTAGGTAGATCCCATAACCATGCCTAGACGTTAGTATGGCTAACGTTCTTATTCCAGACGCCCTATCATACTCCCTATCCCTATAATTGTTGGCATATATTATTGCGAACATTATGAAGAGTGGCGGTAATGATACGAGGAAGACCCTTGGTATTAATAAACCACCGGATGCAGCTACGAAGAAACCACCAACTAGTAATGGGCCCCAGGTCAATGCAACTGATAACTCACCAATCCCCCTGTACTTAAGTGTGAATGGTGGACCCGTGTAGGCGTAGAGCAAAAATACACCAACAAGACCAAGTAGAAGTATCCAGAAGCTCTCCATTACCGTTAGGAAAATACCTATGGCTGCACCAGTTACTATTAATGAGAAGCCCAGGGTCTTTACAATGAATGGTTTCACCGTACCCATCACCAACGGTTGATGCCTATAGATTGCCGTGGGTGAGCTTATCGTATCTACACCATGGATGAAGTCGTAGTAGTCATTAAGCACATTGACACTTGCATGAAGCATTAAAGCCCCTACTACAGCTAATACTGAGTATATTATCCTAGGTCCATAATAAAGCCCTAGGTAATATGCATAGCCAATGCCGATTAGTGAGACGGCTACCGTCATTAATAGACTCCATGCCCTAATTAACCCGAGAAATTCGTATTTATTCATTAGTATTTAAATCAATATTAATTAATTTAAATAGATGCTTCTCTATATCTGTCAAAATAACTCAAGGGTTAGTCATGGAACCAGGGGTAAAAACACCATCATTAACTCCAACCATAACACGTGAGCTATTATTGAAGTTACTAGACCCACCTTATCCGCTAATAAACCATCAATCAACCCAATAGCAAATGCACCGGCCATAAGTGCTGGATTCAAAGTTGATATATGGATAAGTGTGTAGTAAATCATTGATACCAACCAGGGCTCACCACGGAAAACACCACCCAAATCCCTCGATAATTCCTGAAGACCACCCCTCCAATAAACCTCCTCCATAAACCCAATAATAACCAGGGCCATAGCCAGGGCATAGGCATTGGTCATACTCCTAATCATGCCGTAGACCAGTACAACGTAGTTGGCGAGACCCATGTACCTAAGTATTGCGTAACCACCTATGAAAATAATGTAAAGTACCCCAGACATAATAAGGCCAAGTACTACGGCTATTACAATGTTCATTCTAAACCACCGAAGCCTATCCCTGAACCAGGCCAGGGATAGTGAACCAAGTAGTAGTGTTGATAGTACCATGCCATAGACAAAGTACCTACTGAACACGTCGAAGGACAAAGGCCACAACACTAGGGGCAGCGCTATGTAAATCACGGTCTTAGCCCTAGTCCCACTCATGAATCATCACCACCTTACCAACCACGCCCCTACTCTCCATCAACTCATGGAGTGCTGGTGTCTCCTTAACCGTGGCTACCCTACTTATGAATGACCTCACACCCTTACTAACCATGAAGTCAATGATCTCCCTAAGGTAGGACTTAGCCGCATTGTGAATACCGATTAATTGTGCATGCCTAAGGTAGAACCTCCTAATATCAATTTGTACAGCGGGTGATTTACCGAGGATTCCAAACGTAATTACCGTACCACCTGGTCTAATAGCGTCAAGCGCCATGGGTAGGGTATCACCAATGGTGTCTATGGCCGTGTCAACACCATACTCAGTCTTCTCGCTAATAACCTTCATCAATTCATCCTTGTCATAACCAACAACTACATCGGCGCCCAGGGACCTCAACACATTAGGTCTCGACGTCACAGCAATAACCCTAGCACTCAATGCCTTAGCCAGTATGGTTAACGCAGTGCCAATACCGCCAGAACCACTTAGTATTAAGACCCAGTCGCCTGGACCAACATTGGCGGTCCTCAGCGCTTTCCAGGAAACGCCATAGGCCAGTGGTAACACGGCCATCTCATTAATACTAAAGCCCTTGGGCGCCTTAATGAGGGCCCTAACTGGAACTCTAACCAGCTCGCCATAGCCGCCCCAAACGTGGAACCCAGGCATGGTCCATGAAGGGCAGTGATCCTCCATACCCACCTTACAGAACCTGCACGAACCGCAGCCCCACACATTACTAACAAGGACTAAATCACCAATCCTAAACTCACCAAGGTCCGTATTAGGCCCAATAGACTCTATGTAACCAACAATGTCCGCGCCAGGCACATGCGGTAACCTAACTGGAATACCTGGGTATCCTCTACGCACGATAGTGTCAATCCTATTCAATGATGTCGCCAGAACCCTAATAACGACCTCTCCAGGTTCTGGCTTAGGATCTGGGAGTTCCATGACCTTAAGTACGCTGGGATCTCCATGCCTATCAAAGCCAACAGCCCTCATACCTGAGTAGGCCCTGTGATTTAGCCAGAGATTTAAAGTACTGAGCGCGTTTCAAGTTTGTTTAATCGTTTTTCTTTTCTATTCCATGATTTCTATCTCTTCTCAACAATTCTACAAAGAATTAATAATGTAATTACTCATAACTTCTCAACAAGCCTTTTATATTTCGTGCGTAGAAAGAGAATACAGTAATGAATAGTGGTAACCAGGTGGAATTACTGCTAATGGCCACGCTGGCCAACGCGCTTGACCTGGCAACAAGTTACGTAGCCTTCTCCCTACTTGATCTCCAGGAGCTTAATTACTACGCAACCGCGATGCACCTCAGTAACTACCTGGCGGCTGCGTTGGCATTTATGGCTTATGAAATCGTGGTTGCAGTTATATACCTAGTGATGCATAGGTTTCCAGTGCTTAGGTGGTTCATGGCCGTGTTCATAACAATGAAGTTAATGGCGGTGGTCGGTAATATAGCCGCGTCAATGGGCTTTTACGGCATTAACAACACGTTGATTGCCATGAATCAATTAATGATTAATGCCCTTAAATATTAGTTAAGAAACTGAATTAGTGAGAAAGCAAGGATTGAAACTAAACAACGCATTAATAAACACAAAGAAGAAGCAAGTACGTGAATTTATCGCCTTAGTTATGTGTATCCTCTACGTTTCTACGTTTGTAGAAAGAGTTTTTCTAGAATAGAAAGTATTAAACCCCATGTCAGTGAGTATTTATTAAGTAGTTGAAAGAAGGCTATGCCGTATGACAACCAAAATGAATAGAAAGGGTATCTCCAACGTAGTAGCGACAATAATACTCATAGCCGTGGCAATAGCACTAGCAGTGGCAGTGGCTGTGTGGGTCTTCGGACTAGCAGGCTCAGCAAGCAAAACAGCAACACTGCAAGTGCAGGCAGTTGGCCTTACTGGTATCTCTAATGGAACCCCTGTTTTGACCCTCCTGATTAGTAACCCATCAAGCAGCGGCATAGGCATTAATGGCTTCACCCTCGGAAGCCTAAGCTGCGTCTTCCCAACTCCAATACAAATACCAGCTGGTGAACAGGGAGCAATGATAAAAATAACATTATCAGGATCCAAGGGCTACTTCACTAGCGCTTCCGTCAATGGTACATCAGCATCATGCAGCGGCAGTCAGGCTGCACAGGTTGGTGTTCAATACAGCGGATACATAACAACCGTGAGCGGACAGACATACCCATTCACAGTAACAGCAAGCTCATAACGCCATTAACGCCTAAAAATACCGTTAAAATATCTTCATTTTTCCTTTCTTTATTTCTCCCTTCCTAATCATGATTTATTCTTTACCCTTACTTAGTATGTTTCTTGCAATGGTTATTAACTCCTCTATGTATGGTAGTCTTCTCAGTACTTCCTCCTTAGGCTTAGTCTCATGGAATTCCTCGACATGTAGGAACGTCCACTTACCCTTAGTTATCGCCTTATTCGTCTCAGGTATCCTGAGTATTACTGCCATTGCCTTTATCACCTCCTCGGCAGCCTTGTAAAGCTTCTCGCTGGCCTGCTAGTGTCACCCTTCTCTATGTATTGTTCCACCTCATTTAGGCAATTTATCGCCACCTCTATCCTCGTCTCGCCCTCATCCGCTGGGTCTAGCTTTAGCTGGTTTATTAGTGCGTCTATGTTGAGTGGTAAGGTTGATTCCCTAGGCAGTAGGATTGATGAGTTGCGCAAGGATGTTGTTGGCAGGCTTGATTACGTAGCTAACCTGCTTCAGTCCCTCAACTCAAATATCGCGGCTACGTATGAGTTGACGTCTAGGGTCATGGCTAAGCTCATGGAACTCTACACACGCCATCAACCAGCCCACGCTACCCAATAAGTCAATCATCTCGCCAAGGACCCCGTTCCACCATTATTACCCTGCATAACTCAGTCCTGAATATTACTAGACCTGGTATTAGGGCTTCCAATATCGATAAGGCAGCAATAAACCTGCCAAGGAATTGGTACTATCAACCGTCTACTCCATTATAATGACCATGGGCTTTTGCGAAAACCTATGTTCAAATCCCAGCACCGATTATCGCACTCTTCATTTCCTTGATTTTTAAAAAGAGAATTTGTCGGCCCGTGGGTTTGGGCGGGGTTAGGTGTTGTCGAGGCACTTTAGGTTCTGCATTGTTTTGGCTATCCTCCCCTTTCTTTTTATATCCTTCTCGTTCTCAAACCACTCATCCAGCTTTCGGCAAACCGGCTCCCTAAGCCTTGTGTTTTCACGAACATTCGCATGTGTTATTAAGACCAAGTGGGCTTCCTCATTACTGAACATTGTTACCTCATAACCAGCCCTCTTAAGCTCCTCATAAATCCTCAATGCTTCACTTTCGTCTTTTCTCCACACCCTAAGCACAACCCTGCAATCACCCCTTACATTAACATTCATTCTAACGCTTGTTCCAGGCACAATAATTGACAAGTTTCCAGGCTCCCTAACTTCCTTTGACGCTAATTCGATTATTCTTCTGAACTTCTCGCCGTCGGGTAAGCCAGCGCCCAACTCAATGAGCTCCTTGACATCCTGCATTTCTAGCCATTCTCTAGCCTATTTGCTAAAGCGAGGATTATGCATATGAAGGAGCCACTGTCATTGATAGGTGTTGAATTGAGAAATAGAGATGGAGAATTAATAGGCACATCAACCACTACCTATTGGATAACGCGGATAGGTAAAACAATTAATGATATTATTAATGAGCTAAGAGGAGCATTCTAATTTATATCTTAGGAGCTTAATACATTATTAATGGAGATACCTCAGGCAGTTTCCGTAATAATCTCAATGCTTAAGCAGCTTGGATTTAGAGTATTTCTAATAGGTGCAAGGGCATTGGCGTTTTACGGCATCGTTAGGGAGACTGGCGATTGGGATTTAACAATAGATAAGCCATTCAGCGTGGAAATTAGAGACCTAATCACGAATAAATTACGAGACCTAGGATACAACGTACAATGGAGAAAATGGGGATTTTATGTCGATATAAATGATGTCCATATTGATATTAATTATATGCCATTAACGCTTGACAAAGAATTTATAGAAAAAGCCAAATTCTTTGGAGATTTACTAATTCCATCTATTGAGGATTTGATAATTCTTAAATTAATGAGCGGTGAAAGAAAGGACATAGAGGATGTAAAGCATTTACTCAGATTACCTAACCTCGATATCCATTACCTCATTAAGCGATCACGGCAGGCTGGTATTGATAAGGATTTATTAAAGATTGCTAAGAGGATTGGTTTGAGGCTGAATGACGAAGCAATTCACATTTAGTGTCCGTTGTATAGTATTTGATAATGTTGGACTACCTAACGAGGTTGCAAAGGCCCTGGGCGCTCAGAACTGCGCATTCACTGGCTGGACCGCATTAGCAATACATGCAAGTAGTAAATTAATGATTCCCTATCACCCTAAATACCTTGAGATAGCTTGCCCAGACCTAAGCAATGCCGTTAATACTGCTAAAGAGCTGGGTCTCCGTATTTGGTTTGGTAAACGCTGGATTACTCTTGGATGGTCTTACGAAAAAACAAAAATTGCCCTTGGCGAAATTAGGTTATTTAAGGAGGAAATCACCGCAGAACGGCACATCTGCGGTTTAGGTGTCTCATTAATTGAAGATGCGATAAACCATATAATTAAGTTCAGGGAGCACATAAGGGACTTGAAACTCCTTAATGAATACTCAAATGGTAAAATTATCATTAACATAACTTCCATTAATAGATAAGTCTCGTCACATACCCAAACCTTCGCCTAGAAAATGATGGAGAGAACACGAATATAAAGTGCTGGTAGTCCTCAAACGAGTCGAATTTATCCTCGAAGACCAGCAAGAAAAAGGAGAGATTTAAAAACATGGTATTCCCGCAAAAACTCACTACCTCACCGACGTCCTACTACGCAGAAACCAATTCAATAAATACGAAGGGATCAAGTGCATTAACTGAATGCCAAAATTAAGCAATTGCATCAACTTCCTAGTCAATGAGGGCGGCCCCACGTAATAGGTGAATCATTACTATGGGCATCCCCGGGGAGATAATACCGAGGCCCGCGGCATATTCCCAAGAAGGATTAGTTTAGCCGAACCAAGGCTCTTTGCCGAACCAGGGTGTCTCGATCTCGTCAAGTCTCCATCTTTGTCTTGTTACGGCTTCTGTTGGGTCTATTGTTACTCCGCTTCTGTAGGCTAGTAGTCCTGTTAGTGCGATCATTCCTCCGTTGTCCCCCGCGTACTCTGGTGGTACTATGCCGAGTTTTGCGTTGAATTCCTTTGCTATCCAGTCCATGATTTCCCTGAGCCTCCTGCTTCTGGCCACGCCGCCTGCCAGAAGTAGCTCCTTCTTTCCGGTTAGTGCTAGTCCTCTCTCTACTACCTCGCCTAGCATTGAGTAGGCTGTCTCGACAAGGCTCAGGCATATATCGGGTAGCGCAATGCCCTTCTTGACGAGCCTCAGGGCTTCTTCGATTAGTCCTGAGAAGGATACGTCCTGCCCCTTGACCGTGTAGGGTAGGGATACGTACCTACTACCCTTCTCAGCGCATTCCTCTAAGTGCGGCACCCCTGGATTTGGTAATCCAACACTCCTCGCGAAGTAGTCCAGGGCGTTCCCCACGGCCATGTCTATAGTCTCGCCAAACACACCATAAGACCTGCCCGAGTGCGCTATAATCATCGTGTGACCCCCAGACACGAGGAGTACTAATGGGTCTCTGAACCTGACGGACCACCTAGCCACCTCAACATGCGCAACGCCGTGATGCACCGGCACCAGTGGTTTGCTGAACTTAATGGCTATTGCCCTGGCTAGGGTAGCACCGACCCTTAGGGCTGGGCCAAGTCCTGGGCCCATGGAGAAGGCTATGGCATTAATATCCCTAATGCTTATGTTAAGTCTTCTCAATGCATCTTTGAGTAGTTTGGGGCCGATCATTACGTGGTGGTCAGCGGCGGCTCTTGGGTGTATGCCTACGCCCTGTGGTGGTGTGTATGTGTCGTTAATGTTTATTAGTATTCCATCCTCACTGGCTATGCCGACTCCAAAGGTGTGTGCTGTGGATTCGATGCCTAGTACTAGTGTCATTAGTAGACACCTTCCATTATTGATTCAATAACGTCATCCAACTCACCATCACTTAATCCCCCATACTTCTTAATTACATAGTCAATAATTGATTGTACAGTGTTCTCAAGCCATCCACATCCTGGATCGTAATCATTATTTAGGGGTATTATGAAGTCGCCTATTGTCTTAACAACACCGGTCTTCGTTAATTGCTCAATTACGCTTATGAACTCAGGGCTCGTTATCACCAGGTCTATCCTATCCCAATTAAATGTATCGAAACCACCCAACTTATCGACTAGGAAGATTACCTTCGCTAATCTATCTAGGCTTACCCTGCCAAGCCTCCTCAATGCACTAACCACTATGCACTCAATCAAACTCATTTGCTTAGTAATTACAAAGCCGCACTTGGGTAATTAAACTTACTACGCATGATGCCTAGGTAGCAATGCTTAAATACGAAGCATGGTTATGCGTAGTGTATGGTTAGTCCTGACGTACTTAGGGAAATACTAAAACCAAGTAATTCAATTCTTGTGGCTTGGGATATGCATAGGGCATTATTCAACGGCATATTCAATAAGGATGAATTTCAAAGGGCCTTGGATACGGCAATCAGTGCCGCCAGGAGGGTTAATGTGCCAGTAATATTTACGAGGATTACACCATATCCAAGTGGCTTTGAACCAATAACCACTAGGATTATGCAGTGGAGGGGTGGCTTCAAGCCTGAGGAGATGGAGTTAATAGTTCAGCCTCAACCCAATGACGTAGTCATTAATAAGAATACCTGGTCACTCTTTGTTGGGACAAACGTAGAACTACTGCTTAGGAATTCGGGGAGGTATACCGTTGTATTCACGGGTATTTCCACGGATATTGGTGTTGAGACCAGTGCAAGGCATGCGTACGCCCTGGGCTTCATACCGGTTATAATATCCGACGCCGTATCATCACATGATAGGGAGGCTCATGAGAGGTCGTTGATGAACATGAGGAGGTTCTTCCCAGTAATAACGGCGAATGAACTGGCTAAGTACTGGTCATGATGTTATTCCCTTAATAATTTAAACACCTAATCATGACTTATTCATTTTTATTTAAACGTAACAATGACATGACTGAGTTATATACCAAGATTACTTATGAACAATCTCACTCAATAAACCCTTGAACTCCTCCACCAATGTATTTGCATGCTCCCTTGTGTGTATCATTGATGGTAGTAGGTGTGGCATGTGCTCGGTCATGTATAGTATGCCCCTCGTCCTCATGTACAGGTGCGTTAAGTGATAAAGATCTTCATTAATTCTATCCGTATATGCCACCCTAGCATTTACTGGTCTATCCCTAGTGAAGTGAATACCCAACATACTACCCACACCAGTTACCCAACAAAGCCTGCCATGATCCTCACAGGCCCTGTTAAGCCCCTCCCTAGCCCAATTCCATAGGTTGTTGAACCCCTCGTATAATGACCTATGTTGACTTAAGTAATTAATGAGTGTATAACCTGCCGTAAGCGTTACCCTATTCCCAGTGAATGTACCACCGTGGAAACTCCTCGACCTAGCACTCGGCCTCTTAACCTGGTCGAGCAACTCCATTATCTCCGACCTAGAGGCAATGGCACCGGCGCCTGGGTACCCACCACCGACTATCTTACCAAGCGTCACTATGTCGGCCTTAGTATTGAATAATTCCTGACCACCACCAAGGGCTAGCCTAAATCCCGTAATAACCTCATCAAATATCAGCAAAGCCCCATACCTATCTACCAACTCCCTAACACCCTTTAGGTAACCGGGCTGTGGCTCTATACAACCGCCTGAACCAAGTACAGGCTCCATAATCACCGCAGCCACATCAAAATCCTTCAGAACCCTCTCCAGAGCGTTAAGATCATTGAATGGAACAACAAGCGTGTACTTAATGTGCTCCGCAGGTAGGCCAAGGCTCTCGGGACCCTCAAATGGCGGATTAATGCCGACATGCAAGCCGTCATATCCACCGTGCCAACCACCCTCCATCTTAACCACATACCTATGCCCAGTGTATGCCCTGGCAAGCCTAACGGCGTACATATTAGCCTCGGTACCGCTATTTGAGAACCTAACCATATCAACATTAGGTACAACCTTCGTTAGTAATTCGGCGTACTCAACCTCGAGAGTATTCGGATAACCCAAGTGCGTCCCCTCATAAGCTGCATCATTAACAGCCTTAACTACGAAGTCCGGTGAGTGACCGAGTATGTGGGTTCCATGACCCATCCAGTAATCAACGTACTCATTACCATCTACGTCCCAAACCCTAGCACCACCAGCCCTCGTTATGTAAACTGGGTATGGGGAGAAGTGCCTTATTTGATACGTGGTTCCTCCTGGTAACACCTTCCTAGCCCTCTCGAATAATTCCCTGGACTTACTCGTCCCCTCCATGTAAATCTTTGTGTATTTATCAATCAGCTCCTGAACTCTACCACTAAGATTACTCATTAACCCAATACGTAATGGCCTAGTTATTAAGTATTGTTATGGGAGCCTTGTTAGAAAACCATGCAACTTAATTAGATGGAGCAATGCATCAATGAACCTTACTGATTTATAACCACATTTTGCGCACACGAAGTACCTCCTCCTATGGAATGAGTTCCTTGAGTACGGCTCAACCCTAACAATGAACCACTGACCATACTCCTTAGTCCTAATTACATGCTCATTAAAACCACTAAGGTGCTGTATAAAGCCAAGCCTGACCTGGTCAGTGTGTGATGTAACGTATAGCTTAAACTCCCTACCAGTGAATGGGCATTTAATGACACCACTAAGAAACGCCTTATTGCCGCTCTTAGATACGTAAACAACGAGATCCACATACTTACCCTTAATCTCACCACTCCTCCTAAGGCCTAGGATCTCCGTCTGCTCACTCGTCACGACTACACATGCATAGGGTAAGGCTTTAAGCATTACCAGTACTTAGAGCTTATTAATCATTGTATCACGCCGTAGGTCCTCATTATCATTAGCAATTCATTCACGGTATTAGTAACGTGATCCTTAACCCTAAGTAATGTACCTGTTAATTTATCACTTAATTTATTAATATCCCTGGCCTGGGATAGTATTATTAATGATGATGGTGACCTAATGTCGGTCTTAACAACAACGTCCTCACCAACCCTAACCCTAACTATACCCGTGACCTTACCCTCCGTGTACGTAATAACCTCAATAAAACCACCCTCAATAGGCTCAGCAACTAAATTAAGTGTTATATTATTACCGATATGCGTAACGTAAATCCTATCACCACCAGCGAGACCCTCGCTAACCCTACCAAGTCTCGTGGAATCCAATACCCTCCTCCAACCATCACCAACAAGCTTAAGGTACTCGTCATGATTACTAAGCCTATTAATTAAGTATTGAATAGGATCTTTAAGCTCAATATTTTTCATGGCAATATCAACATTAACCTCACGCCCAATACCTATAACAAGTCCATCCAACTTATCAAGAAGTTTCCTGAAATAATCAATGTTTTCATTAATTATTTTTCGAACATCATCACCATTAGTCTCTAGGAGCCTCTCCTCATAACTACCGTCAGGCCCAATACCGATTATGAAAACATACTTATCACTAATGGATAACTTAACGTTATTTAATGTCCTACCTCCAACACTCACTGAGCTTAATGGTACGAGGAACTCCATTTAATTATTATATGTTTAGATTAATTCTTATAAGTACTTGGTCATTTTCAAGTTCGTATGGGCGAGTACAGTAATAAGGTGATTCTCGTTACAGGTGGTACTCGAGGCATTGGTAGGGCGATTGCGGAGGCATTCCTGAGGGAAGGTGCTAGTGTTGCTGTGACGTACGCGAGGAGCGATGATAAGGCCAGGGAGCTCGAGAAAAGGGGGATATTGACCATTAAGTGTGATGTGGCGAATAGGGACGAGGTCAGGAGGGCTGCCGAGATCGTTGAGGATAAATTTGGTGATGTCAATGTCATAGTTAATAATGCAGGTGTTATGTACTTAATGCCCCTTGAGTCTTATAATGAGGGGTTATTTGACAGAATGATGGGGATTAACGTTAAGGGCATTATCTACACGACACTTGAGTTCCTGCCGCAGTTAAAGAGGATGAAGGGCGTCATAGTGAACATAGCCTCAAATGCGGGTATAGGCACGGCCTTTGAGGGCACTACGTATTACGCAATAACTAAGGCAGCGGTCATAATACTCACGAAGCGCATGGCGTTTGAACTCGGTAAATACGGCATTAGGGTTAATGCCGTTGCACCTGGTTGGATTGAGACCGATATGACCACGGCGAACAGGAACCCCGAGGAGATTGAGAAGACGAAGTCTCTGGTCAGATCAAGGACCATGTTAAGCATTACCGGTGTGCCTGAGGACATAGCCAATGTCGTGCTCTTCCTAGCCAGCGATAGGGCTAGGTACATCACAGGACAAACCATAGTTGCTGATGGTGGTAGGATTGATTACCTAACCCATGGAATTTAGTGCGAATTACTTAAATAATCCCTCACCTAGCCTACCATTAAAAATAATGATAAGTCTTTCATTCGCAGAGTATTATGTATTAGCAGTACTTATCCTAGCAATAATACTATTATTAATCCGCATCATTAGGTATGACGTTATTGGCCTCCTTATAATGATAATGCTGATCATTGGTAATGTAATTAGCCCAGAAAAGGCCTTGGCATTTATTGGCTCTACCACGGTTATCGTACTCGGTAGCGTTATGGTGATTAGTAAGGCCCTTGAAGAGTCGGGTTTCCTTGATAGATTAGCTGAGGAGTTGGATAGGGTGTTTGGGAATGAATACTTGCTCCTACTGATTGTAATGCTAATAACCTCATTATTATCAGGATTCATGAGCGATGTAGCCCTGGTCTCCATATTCATACCATTCATGTACGCAGTATCAAGGAACCATAATAAGAGGTTATCTAAGTACTTATTACCGCTTTCTTATGCGGCCATTGTTGGTGGTAGATACACAATATTCGGTACTAGTACGAACTTAATAATTGATCAGCTTTGGTATGAGAGATTCGGTAGGTATTTGTCAATATTTCAGTTCCTAGATATAGGGTTAATAATAATCCTCGTGAGCATACCAGCACTACTACTAATTTATCTATTATTGCCGAATAGGGAGAGCATAGTTACTACTGTTGATGATTTGAAGATCGGTGAGTACGTCGTCGAGGCACAGGTGAATGATGACTGTGAATGGGTTGGTAAGGCCAAGCGTGAGGTTGAGAAAGAGTATGGAATTAGGATAAGGTCCATACTACCAAGGAGGTTATCTAGGTCGGGTAAAATACATGGTGGCGCTACATTAATAATGGAAGTACCCGTGGATAAGTTACCAATAATATCATCAGTAAAGGGATTGACCCTTGTGCCTCAGTCGACCCAGATTGAGGGTAAGGATATTGTTGAGGCTTTAATAACGAGTTCATCATCCCTCATTAACTACACGATATCGGACCTAGACGTTCTGAATAAGTATGGAGTTAAAATAGTTGGTATTTCTGCGGGGAGTAGGAGGATATACGGTAGGATATCCCATGTAATCCTCAAATCCGGTGATGCATTACTCCTCATGGGTGATGAAGAAAGTATTGCCAAATTCATGAGTGACTATGGACTTGTGCCACTTAGGTCGAAGGGCGCCAAGCTCTTTGACGTTAGGAAGGGCACCTTATCCGTTGCAGTCCTAGTTGGAGCCACGATCGCCTCATTATTTGGCGTGAACATTGCCCTGGCCTTCCTCACTGGTGTTATTGTGCTTATGCTTAGTGGTGTAGTTAATTATAGGAGGATTTACCAATACGTTGATTGGTCAGTCCTAATATTCATAGCATCATTCCTAACCCTAGGCTACGCGATGAGTAGTACTGGGTTATCAATGGTAATAGCTGGTGTATTTCCCAGGTCCTTAATCATACTATTCCTAATAACCGCGTTAATAGCTAATTTCGTAAATAACGTGAGTGCCGCAACAATAATGACTCCAATAGCTCTCACTTACCCGAATCCATTATTGGCAGTGACCGTGGTGGCCATGGCATCAACAACCACGTTCCTAACGCCATTTAGTCATCCTGCAAACCTCCTTGTTTATAATCCAGGGAATTATACACTAAGGGATTACCTTGCAATGGGGACAATACTACTGATCCTAATACTAGTGGTTACTCTCCTATTCATATACACGACTTAATACAAAGCATAACCGGCAATGATTTATTAAGGCTATGATTTACGAGACTGCGAATAAGTTTTATAAACTAAATATCTATTTCGATATCGATAAGTATGAAAATCATAACCGCACCAGGCCCAGTCTCATACCCATTAATACTGGCAACAGGAGAGCATAAAGACCTGGACCTAGCCTTTGGCAAGGGCGGTGAGGAGCATAATGCATATGCGATTACGGACTCATTAACATCACTGATAAGGAGTGGTTTAAGGATTGATATTGTGACTGTTAAGAAACTAATGTTTGTATACCCTGAGCTAAGGGGGCCTAGAATCGCCGTTTGGAGACGCGGCAGTGCTGCTGACGTTCTCACTAGGGCGTTATTGGATAGGGGTGGTTTAAGGGCTGAGCTTATTTATGCCGATGATTGGCCATCAGTACTTAACATGCTCAATACTGGTAATGCACAAAGCGCGGTGCTGAATCTGGGGATTCTCGAACATGATGGTGAATTCCTTGAGGATTTAGTTAATGCGCCAGGTGCATGTGGTGCTCAGATTAATGGTGACCCGCAGTACTTCATAGATGTTTATAATACGGGCATTAGGATTGCCAGGGAAAACCCAGTTGACTCCGCCGATTACGTAGTTAGTAAATTACCGATTAAGTTGCCTAGAGACTTCGTCCTGAATATACTGAGGAGGGTTGATTACGGTATTTACAGCCCAGGTGATATATCAGGGTTTATAAGGCTTGTTAGAAGTTACGTGGATAAGCCATGACGAGAAGCCGATATTTAGGTTTGATGGAGGCCATTTCGATAATTGTCCCGTTAACAATAGCGATTAGGGCCTCTAACAACATGTTAATGACGACAATACCACTACTCGTTAGGTATAACTTTCATTTCAGTAATACGTTAGTCGGTTTAATCTCGGCCCTAATGGCAATGATGACATTCATCAGTAGTGGCTTTATAAATGCGAGGGTTAAGGCTAACGTAAGGAGGATAATCTTTATAGCCTCATCCGCAGTTTATGCGGCCATATTTCCTGTATTCGCTTTCTCAACGCCACTATCAATTTGGGTATTGTCGGCCGTGGCCGGCTTCTCGCTGGGCTTTCTAATGCCCAACGTAATAACCTCAGCAAGTTTATTACCAGATAGAGTAGCCAGGGAAAGACTACTTAATATTTATACGTTGTCATTAAGCATAAGCCTGATCCTGGGTCCCGCCATTGAATCATTAATACTGAGGTATTTTGGGCTTAGGGAATCCTTCCTATTTTTCACAGCCTTTCCAATACTTGCATTAGCAATGGCGCCCTTCGTTAGGTTTCCGCAAGAGGATGGCGATAGGCATGCAATTAGTACTAGAGGTGTTGTGACAAACCCTGGTTTTATAACGGCCGTCCTCAACATAGCCACGTATAATGTGGTTTTCTCCTTCCTCATGGCCTTTGGAGGCATATATGCAAGGGACTCATTTGGACTTAGTTATTCCGAGGTGGAGTTGCTGTTTTCCCTGTTCTTCGTAACATCATTCCTAGGCAGGCTATACCTATCAATTAGGCCTGCAGAGAGGCTCTGGCCATACATGGCTGCGGCAGTAATGATAACCGTAGTTGGTGTGTCCACGATAGTACTGACAAATGCGCCGTTAGTATACGCCATAGCATTGTTGATACTGGGTATCCCGCATGGTACTACGTACCCGTTGTCCGTGGTCTCCATATCAAGGGCATTCAAGCCGGAGCATAGGAATGCCGCCAATAGCCTGTTCTTCTCATTCATGATGCTCATAGGTATAATAACGCCGACAATAACAGGTTACATAGCCGACTTGATAGGAATTAGGAATACCTTCATTGTGTTGATACCACCAGTAATAGTGGCGTTAGTTCTCCTTAGGAGGTACGTTAAGTCAGTTGACAAACCCCATGAATAGTGGGAAGTCCTTATTTGATGCGTTAAGCTTAAGTATTTCATTCAGTTTTACTTTTATCGTGAAATTGAACAATAAAATCTACTCATTAATGAGTACATTATTAATAATACCATTCTATTTAGTTTGGATTCTAGGCTACCTTAATGCCATATCACTAGGTCTTTACCTAATTCTCGAGAAGATATTCTCGGTAACATTCATCATAGGCCTAACAATAGCGCTAGGGCCAATTATATATAAAATAACTAAGTTGATACATAAAGATGGGTATTTCCTAGTCGTAATCCTCATAATGACCATATTCATGGCATTGGGGTCATCATTATCATACATTAAGTATCTAACGTACAACGCCTATGCCTGGGATTTGGGTATTTTTGAACAGGCTTTGTTCAGTGTGGCTTTTTATCATAGGCTTTTTTACTACACGGTTGAGCTTTACGTAAACCCAAGCGGAAGCTTTCTAGGGACACACTATTCACCAATACTTTTTTCATTGGTACCAATATACTACTTAAGTCCGCACGTACTAACACTATTAGTATTGCAAGCCATACTACTCTATATACCCGTAATTCCATTATACATTATGAGTACGCATCTAACACATGATAGGAGCATCGCGTTCATAACTTCATTAATGTACTTAATTAGCCCAGGCATAGCTAGTCCCCTTTACTATGATTTTCATGTCGAAGTTTTCATACCATTGCTATATATTACTACAGTACTGCTTATACTAATGAGAAGGTGGGTGTTAGCAATATCTTTGATGGTTTTATTCCTCATGATCATTGAGTATACGCCAATAATTGCCCTAACGATGATTATACCAATAATATATATACTCATTAAGAATAGAGAATTAGGTAAACACGTGATTCACATAACTTTATTGGTTGCTATGATTATTCTATACATGATAATAACGCCTAAAGTAATGGGCATATTAAATCCCTATAAATCATCACTGGCTGTCTATAATCCATCTACCATAGCTGGTTATTCAGGTAATCCAATAAATTTCATGCAATATGCAATAAAGTATTGGGTATTCGTTAAGCAGGAAATTCTTACGAACATTCAGCAGAAGATCATGTACTACGCAATACTTGGGGCGCCATTATTTCCATCATTACTATCACCATTATGGTTACTACCTGCTGTACCATACACAGCCTTCTCTTTCTTATCGACATACCCCGCCTATTATATGTTGGATCTCCAATATACAATGTACGTTATACCTCAATTATTTGTGGCGTACATAATGAGTATTAAGCATACTAAACAGTACATAAAGCATGTATTAATCACATCCTTAATCATTGGTATTATATTATTTGCACTATATAATCCATTAAGTCCTGCAGCATCACAAAACTTGTACGTATTTATAAAATACCTTAGCTCAACGAGGGTTAAGGCACTAAACCTACTCGTTAGGTTAATACCCAACAACGCGTCTGTATTAACAATTGATAGTGTATTTCCTCACCTGGCAAATAGAATAAATGCGTACGTCTTCCCAATGTCAATGCCAAATTATAATGAATATGTACTTAATATTAACGCCACTTACATATTAATGACAATCGATAGTAGAGGCTCTGAGGCTGGATTATTAAAAGCCGAGGTTCAGGGCTATGGGATGTTAGCCGCAGTCAATGGTACTTATTTATTCAAGAAAGGTTATGATGGTGAACCTATTATGTATGACCCACTTACTAACTACGTAATACCAGCAAGCGAGTTCCTGCTATGGCCTGGGACGCATGCTAAGACATTCAATAAGATTCAAGGTGCTATTTATTATTGGCCGGAGGATTACTCCGGTACTTTTTGGATTGGTCCGTTTTACTTAACGTTATTACCAGGCACTTATAACGTGACTGCGTATTTCACGGTTACGAAGCCTTGTAATGGAACAATAGGAATTCTTCAAGCATCGAATATTGCGGGATCACAAATATATGCATCAACGCCAATACTTTGCTCCTACTTTAAGGAACCCAATGAATGGACCGGCGTGGCACTAACATTGATTGTTAATAGTACATCTGAGGATCCAATAATGCTTAGGTGCATAAACATGACTGGAATAACTGGTGTATATTTCAGTGGTGTGGTGATTAACCAAATAAGTTGATCGCAGATTAATAAATTAAGAAATGCATCAATAAGGCGGCGCCGGAGATGATTAATAATGAGCTATATAATTAAGAAGCCAGATGCTGAGGGCATTTTCATTAAGAGGTTGAATAGGTTTGTTGGTATTGGAATTATTAACGGTAGGGAGGAGCTCGTACACATTCATGACCCTGGCAGGCTAACGGAGCTCCTAAGGCCTGGCGTTAGGTTCTTCGCATACTCAAAATTCACGGGTAAGACCAGGTTTTACTTAACTGCAGTTGATCTTGGTGATGAACTCGTACTCGTGAACTCCGCGATACATAATGAAATCGCAGCATGGTTAATTAGTAATGGTTATGTTTTGAATGGCTATGAGGTTGTTAGAAGGGAGCCTCACTTCGGTAGTGGTAGGTTTGATCTACTGCTTAAGTCACCAAGCAGTGATTATGCACTTGTTGAGGTTAAGGGTGTGACTCTTGAGGAGAATGGAATTGCTAAGTTCCCGGATGCACCGACAATGCGTGGCGCAAGGCATATGCTTGAGTTGGCTAAGGCCGTGGAGCTTGGTTATGAGGCGCACGTACTCTTCCTGGTTTTTAGGACTAGGGCGAAGCTCTTCATGCCTAATATAGCGCTTGATCCTAGGTTTACAGAAGCCCTTAAATACGCCATTAACCATGGAGTTAAGGTATTAGCCTATAAGCTAGTGCTTACGAGGGATTGGGTAATAATCCCAATAGGTCAACTCGATATTAAAATGGATTAAGTTAGGAGGGATTTTGTTATTAACCGAAAAATACTCATCAAAACTTCACAAGCTCACTTTAGGTAGCTCAGGCCTTAGTATGTATGTGCTAATATCACTCCTCAGATTTAATTCACCGGCTATTGGCATCAGCATCAATCTCCTCACCTCACTCATATCCCTGGTCTGTCCTAACACCCATGAAAGCTTAACAAAGGCTACCTCCGGCAGCATGTCCTCGGCAGGTATTACGCCAAGTCTCAGTAACTCCACACCCCTCCTATAGACGTTTAAATTCACTCTTCCAAATATTGTCTGGCTTGTGATAACCACAGGTATGCCACTGTCAATGGCTCTTTTTATTGGATCAAGTAATTCCTCCCTAACGTGACCAAAGCCCGTACCCTCAATTACAATGCCGTGATACCCCCTATCAATTAGGAAGTGAAGTATTTCTGGGTCCATACCTGGGTAGAACTTAATCAATGTTGTCTTCTCATCAAATTTATTCATTAATACTGTATCCTCTACCTTAGATCGAGTCGTATAATTATTCGTGTTTAGCACTATCTCGAGTTTATTAATGTCCACGTAAGCCACGGGTTTATCATTAATGCTAATAAACGTGTCCCTCCTAGACGTATGCATCTTCCTAACCCTAGTCCCTCTATGAACGGCTATTAAACCATCATTTGTGGATGCATGCATTACAATGTAGGAACCAGCGAAGGGTGCCCTGGCACCAACAAGTACGGCGGCCAGCATGTTCTCAAAGGCATCACTAGACGGCCTATCACTACTCCTCTGAGAACCAACGAGCGCTATTGGACCTGGAGGATTCCTTATTGCGAAGGAGAGTGCGGCAGCCGTGTAATGCATGGTATCCGTGCCATGGAGCACAACGACACCGGAAACACCGTCGAGAAACGCCTTATAAGCCGCCTCAGCAATCTCGGTCCACCTCCTTGGCGTCATATCCTCACTAAATATTGCCATTAAATTGAGGAGCTCAATATCGGCTATGCCCTTAACCTCCGGGTACATTGCATACAAGTCCTCAATACTAAAGCTTGGGTATACTGCACCGGTCCTGTAATCAACCTTGGACATTATAGTGCCGCCAGTAGCCACGAGCCTAACCCTGGGAAGCCCTGTGGATTCTGCCCTAACGAACTGACCAATTGGTATGGATACTGCGCTTTTTGATTCAACATGACTCAAAACCTCTATCTTCTCGATATTATTAACATGAATACCCACGTTATAGCCATTATCAAGCTTCAAAATCACTACGTTAGGATCACCGACGCCAGGCCTGGGCAGTACTACGCCGTCTAATGTCGTGCCATCCCTGAGGTGTATGCGGACCGTATCGAATACCTTAACACCCCACTTACTTATTACCTCGCTCAGCACGGAATAAGAGCGTGAATACCTTAGATATAAGCGTTAACTTAGATTATTACGATAATGATTTAATAGAAATAGTTAAGTAAATCTTTAAACCTAAAGATTTTGAAAAAATAAACTATGGGTAAGTTCGAGTATCGAGTTAAGGTAAGGAGGGGCCGTATCACATTGCCAAAGGCCATTAGGGAGACTCTAGGTATTAGGGATGGTGATGAACTAATAATTAAGGCTGAGAATGGTGAGATAATAATTAAGTCAGTATCGAGCATGGATATTGAAGAATTTGATAAAAAAATCAAAGAACATTTAGAAGCTATTAAAAATTATATACGTGTTAAGCCGAAACTCGGTGAGCTCAGTGGATTAAGCCTGGAAGATGAGTTTGAGTGAGATCGAATGATGTTTTTAGATGCTAACGTACTTATATACCTGAATGTAGGTGAGGAAAACGTAATCAAATTCTTTAAGGGCCTCCTTATGAGGAGAGATAGGTTATACACTGACGTTTTGGTGCTCGATGAGGTTATTCATATTTCGAGGAAGAAGTACGGTATTAAGTATGAAGATACCATCAAATTCCTTGATGACGTGGTATTACCCTACGTGAAGGTTCTTAACATTGGTTTAAAGGAGTACGAAACTGCTGAGAAGTACATAGGTGTGTTGAAGCCGTCCGACGCCATTCATGTAGCAGTGATGCTAAATAATGGAGTTAACGTAATTGTAAGTGAGGATAGGGACTTTGATAGGGTAAATACGGTGAAGAGGGTATGGCTTGATAATGAGTAAATTATTGAGTTATGTTTAGTAGTATCCTGAAGAGCTTGGTGTCTGATTCTGTGGGTTGGCGGGTTATTATTACATACTTAAGCCTCGAGAGCGCATACTCACTGAGTAAGCCAAAACCATCCATGGATATGCAGAGTACCTTACTACCCGCGGCAAGTAGGTAATCAACCTCGGTCTTATCCCTAATACTCCTCAGTAATACCGTGGTGATTCCATCTACATGCCTTAATGAATCATCAACCTGCTTAGTAAGTAATAATGCGCACTCGCCAGGTCCTAAATCAGTGAGTACTTTATCAAGATCTGAGTAACTATTGATTCTGACGATCCTAACCATATCATTAATAATATATGAAAGCAGCATTTAACACCCAAATACTCAAAATAACTAAGCCTAATAACCCACTACACATTACGGTCCCCGAAATACCTTTAAAGTTTTGCCAGGTTTTCTCAACATGGATTATAGGGCAAGACTGCGTGAGACGAGTAAGGAGATAATTGAAAGGAGGATTACGTCAGATGATGAGCTTAGGAAAATTGCCGAGAAGCATAACCTACCCCTATCAACGGTTAAGATGCTATCCACATTCTACTTCCATGATTACTCAGAGGTTCAAGTGTGCATGGGCCTTCCCTGCATATTGAAGGGAGCCAGAGAAGTCACTAGAGAATTGGAGAGACGCGGTATTAAGTACTCCGTAACGTATTGCCTTGGCTATTGCGATAAGGGACCTGCAGTTAGGATGGGTGATAGGTATTACACGTTTGTTAACGGTGATTTTAAGGAGGTTGGGGAGTCAAGGAGTGATTATGTTCAGTCTCAATACGAACCTCTCGATAAGTACATAGCGAGGAGTGGTTATAGGTACTTCGAGAAGTTTCTCAATGAAGGTAATAAGTTCCTCATTCTTGAATTACTCGTTAAGGTTGGCTTACTCGGTGGTGGTGCCCTGACCAGGCTTAAGGCTTTGGCAAGTAATGCCGATAGACCTAAGTACTTAATTGTTAATGGGCATGAGGGAGAACCAGGTGGTTTTAAGGATAGATTGATAATGGAGAGAAACACTCATCAACTACTGGAGGGCGCGTTACTGCTGTCACTTGCATTGAATGTTGATGAGGTTATAATCGCGGTTAATGAGAGGTTTAGAAATGCTAAGGCTGTAATTGAGAGGGCACTTGATGAATTAAGGACGTTCCTAACCAACAGAGACTTACTTAGTAAGTTACCTCCAATTACTGTTTCACTTATTGGTTCTCCATACATTGTTGGTGAGGAAACAGCGTTAATAAATTCAATTGAAGGGGGCAGGGGTGAGCCACGTTTAAGGCCTCCCGATCCCACCGAGGCTGGTTTGTTCGGTAAGCCCACCGCTGTGATTAACGTGGAGGTCGCTGCAGCGATACCCATACTCCTCAGTAATTATTATGAGGGTAAGGAAATAACGATAGAAAAGTACTTCTGCGTCACTGGCGATGTTGATAGGCCAGGACTTTACAGGGAGAAACTAACAATAGGCCTCAATGAATTATTAGTGAAGGCAGGTGCTAAGGAGGAAAACGTTAAGGCGGTCTTTGTTGGTGGTGTCTCCTCAGGCTTGGTCCACTCCTCGAGAATTAAGGTGAGACTTACACCCGAAGAAGCAAGAAAACTAGGTGTTTTCCTGGGCCCTGGCGTGATCATTGCCCTATCTAACAGTAGGTGTATTGTGGATGTTATGCTCGAGGTTGAGAGGTTCTTTGCGCATGAATCATGCGGTAGGTGCGAGCCATGTAGGTTGGGTACTAGGGAGTTGGTTAATATTCTCGAGAGAATTAGTAATGGTAAGGCGAATGAGGAGGACCTTAAGTGGGCTGAGTCGGTGGCGAAGACCATGATGGATACTTCATTATGTGGTCTAGGCATGTCAGCTGGTAAGGTGCTCCTTGACGCACTTAGTCAGTTTAGGGATGAATTTGAGGAGCACGTTAAGGGTGTTTGCAGGGCTGGTGTTCACTTCAGGTGATGGGTATGGTTAAGGTAGTCCTAAATGGCAGAGAGGTTGAAGCCGCTAATGGTGAGACAATACTTAATCTGGCGAGGAGGTACGGCATTGAGATACCAACGTTATGTTACTACGAGGGATATGCAAATGGTTCTTGCAGGATATGTGTTGTTGAGGTTAATGGTAGGTTAATGCCTTCATGCATAACCAAGGTGTCTGAGGGTATGAAGATCGAGACCGAGAGCATAAGAGCTACTGAGGCTAGGAAAACCTTACTAAGGCTCTTACTGAAGAATCATACCCACAGGAGTAAGGAGGAGCAAATGAGGTGTAGATTATGTGATTACGCCATTAAGTACGGCCTTGAACCAGCGCCGATAATACCAGACATCAAGATCGATGACACACACCCAGCAATAGTATTTAACCCATCGGCTTGCGTAATGTGCAGGAAGTGTGTAATTGCCTGCAGTATTGATCAGAGTAATGATACCATTACAGTCATAGGCAGAGGTTTGGATACTAGGGTTGGTTTTGATCTTGATGTTCCAATGGGCGTATCAAGCTGTGTAAGTTGTGGCGCATGTATTGATGCATGCCCAACCGGGGCATTAATGGAAAGGGATTGGGTACCTGCTGATAAGGTTGTTGAGACCACATGCCCATACTGCGGCACTGGGTGTCAAGTCGAGTATGGAATTAAGGACGACAAAGTTATTTGGGCTAGGGGTGCCTATGGACCCGCAAATGAGGGCAAGCTCTGTATTAAGGGTAAGTTTGGGTATCACTATGTTAATAGTCCTGAGAGACTTACAAAACCATTGATTAGGAGAACTGGAATTCCCAAAGGCCCGTTAAATGGTAGGCCCATTCACGAGGTATTTAGAGAGGCCACGTGGGAGGAGGTCCTAGACATAATAGCCAGTAAGATTAGGGAGATCCTTGACAAGTATGGACCAGCCGCCATTGGAGGTATAATGAGTGATAGAAGCACTAACGAGAGTATTTACGCATTTCAGAAGTTCATGAGATGCGCCATCGGTACTGACAGCATCGATCAATCAGCCACGTTATGCCATGAACCGTCAGCATGGTCATTAGCCACGCAACTGGGTTACGGCGCGGCGACCAACCCCATAAGGGATGTATTAAACTCAAGGACTATAATTGTAGTTGGCTCCAACATGAATGAAACACACCCAGTCATCGCCGCCTACGTCAAGAGGGCTGCTAAGCAGGGTGCTCACTTAATAATCGTTAACCCAATACACACTGAGTTGGCCAGGTACGCTGAGTATGAACTTCTCATTAGGCCTGGTACGGATGTCGTACTATTCTCAGCAATGGCTAAGTACATAATTGACATGGGCTGGTACGATAAAGAATTCATTAGTAGGTACACCGAGGGCTTTGAGGATTGGGTAAGGAGCCTTGATGCATTTACTCTGGATTTTGCCGAGGAAGTAACCGGAGTACCTAAGGACGTTATTAAGGAGGTTGCTAGGCTTTATGCGCTTGAGAAGCCATCAATGATTATGTGGACCCTTGGCATCACGGAGCATGAGAATGGTACAGAAAACGTATCAGCACTGATAAACCTGGCATTACTAACTGGCAACGTTGGTAAACCAGGTGCAGGTTTAATGCCACTTAGGGGGCAAAATAATGTTCAGGGAGGGGCTGATGTTGGTTGTGCACCAGGTAGGTTGCCTGGTTATCAACCTTTGATGGATTCGGAGGTTAGGAGGCGCTTTGAGGAGGTTTGGAGGTGTAAGTTACCATCCTTTATTGGTTTTAGGAGTACTGAGATGATTGATATGGCTAGGAGAGGCTTGATTAAGATGCTCTACATAGTTGGTGAGAATAGTATTAGATCTCACCCAGACAGTAAGGCTGTTGCCGAGGCGTTGAGTAAGTTGGAGTTCCTGGTCGTCCAGGACATATTCATGACTGAGACTGCCGAGTATGCCGATGTGGTATTACCAGCGGCATCTGCGGCTCTTGAGGATTACGGTACATTCACGAATACGGAGAGGAGGCTTCAATTAACGAGGAAGGTCGTTGATCCACCAGGTGATGCTAAGCCTGATTGGTGGGTCTTTGTTGAGTTAGCTAGGAAGCTTGGTTATGACATGGGCCTTAGGGATAGTACTGACATAATGAGGGATATGGCGAGGGTAGCACCAGTATTCAGTGGATTAAGCCATGAGAGACTTGAGCGTGAGGGTGGACTTCAATGGCCGGTGCCGAGTGAGTCTAGTCCAGGTACTCTAATACTATATGCTGATGGATTTCCGAGGGGTAGGGCTAGGTTTAGGGTGGTTAGTTGGAGAGGCTTTGATGTGGTTGTGGAGAGACTTTATCCGTACTCGTTAATTATTGGTAGGGAGAGGGCGCAGTATCATACTGCGACCATGACGTCTAGGTCACCAGTACTTAGGGTCATTTGGAGGGGGCCTGTTGTTGAGATGAATCCTGAGGACATGAGGGCTGAGAGCATTAAGGATGGCGAGGTTGTTAAGTTGCTCTCACCTGCTGGTGAGGTATTGGCTAGGGTCAAGGCGTCAACTAGGGTTCCGAGGGGAGTATTATTCACGACATTTCATTATCCAGAGCTATTGGCGAATACGCTGGTTCCAGCCGTGCTTAATCCAATTACAAAAACGCCTGCGTATAAAGATACAAGGGTTCGTATTGAGAAGGTTAATGCTTAAAGCTAAAAATATTTAGTCAATGAGAAGATGGCTAGTGGTAATAAAGATATTAATAGATCTAGGCGTAGGTTCCTAGAGACTATAGTCGCTAGTACAGTAGCCATCGGTGCTGGCGTTATTGGTTACGAGATTGGTAAGGAGCTCATTAAATGCCCACCATGCCCTAAATGCCCGCAAATCCCTTCTAATGCCACCACTACTACGCCGACCAGTGGTGTCTCATGTAGTTGCCCTCCATGCCCGGCACAGAGCATTCCTCAGGGCTACGATTATATAATCTTCATCAATAATGGGAATTACTACGTAATGAATTCGAGCGGTCAAACAATTTATCAATCCAGTGACCCGGGCTCGGCGATTTCCTACGCCATCAATCAATTAGGCAGTAATGGTGGTAGAGTCCTCATTAGAAATGGCGTGTATGTATGTACCTCATATCCCTGCGTCACAATCAATAACACATCAAGCAGTGGCACACCTGGCTTAATCATTATTGAGGGTGAGGATCCGACGGGCACAATATTCACAGTGGGTAATAGCGCCGTTAGCTCCTCGGGGCAGGGGTTGTTCGTGATTAGTGGGTCATACATGTGGCTTAGGAGGGTTGGCTTTAATGGGAATGCGGGTAATAACACGTACAGTGTTGGTAATCAATTCAACATTGCAGTGAGTGGCGCCAAGTTCGTGTGGATCGACTCAATATATAGCACGAATGGGCCCGGCGCGGTTGGTGTGCTTAATTCAAGCAACGTGATTGTGAGTAACGTGGTGAGTGAGGGTGACTCGATTGGGGTTTACGTGGGTGGCTCAGACACGGTGCTCATCGGTTACTCATCGCTCAGGGGGAGTGGTAATTACGGTGTTGAGGTTTCATCATCAACGAATACTGTTATTTACGGATCATCAATAATAGATGCGGGCAATGGCGTGCTCATAAATGATGGTGATGTATTGATTGATGGGGGCACAATAACCTTCCCAACCGTGAGTGGTGGTTACGGTGTGAACGCCACCATAAGCACGGCTGGTCGTGAGGTCATTATCTCGGGCACCGCAATCACGGGTAGCGTGGCGAACGCAATAAACGCCGCAGTAAACACCCAGGGCACATTGGCGATACAGGACTCCGTAGTAATGGCTGGGTCCAAAAGCACACTGAGAGTGTCATCAACGCCGGGTAACGGGGCCGAGTTAGTGATAATTGGCGCCAGCTTCAGGGACCAGGTGACCACGGCTGGCTCAAGCCCATACAACATAAACGGCGTAGACAGCGTCGCAATAATAAACAGCGCATTCCAATTCGGGAACCAAACAAGTAGTGCAAACGGCCCAAGCATAAGCAACGCCAAGTACTTGATACTCAGGGGCAACACCATTGCCGGCTACTCAACGGGCATAGGTATCAGTAGCTGCAGTTCAGCATACCTATATGATAATTACTTCGCGGGAGTCACCACACCCGTTAGTTACAGTAATGTTTCTTTAATGTATGCTATTAGGAACATTGGTTGGGTACCCACGGTAACTACGCCGTCCGTGCCCAGCTCAGGGTCGCAGGTAGTTAATACCTACCCAGTGCCAGTCACGGTGT
This sequence comes from Vulcanisaeta moutnovskia 768-28, assembly GCF_000190315.1. Classification (NCBI taxonomy): domain Archaea; kingdom Thermoproteati; phylum Thermoproteota; class Thermoprotei; order Thermoproteales; family Thermoproteaceae; genus Vulcanisaeta; species Vulcanisaeta moutnovskia. Next base: position 784,994 of record NC_015151.1, on the reverse strand, counting down.
GTCTATACGGTGGGTCAGTAAGCCAGGTAACGATAACCAAGGCTGGGCAATCAATCATTGCGTTTCAATCATCAACACCGCAATCAATAAATGGTGAATGCTTCCTACTGGATCCAGGGGACTCCATAGCGATTAATTACACGCAGCCACCGAATTGGGCATGGATACCAATGACCTAGGCAAGAATTTATTACTAGGAGTTTAAATGAGCAAAATTGTGATGTTGAAGGGTAGATGGATGTGGCTTGCCCTGGTGTTGACTGCATTGTTGCTAGTTATTGTAGATGTTAGTTCATATTCACAGCAAAATACGGTTTTAATAGCCTATAGGGATATTTCATACTTAGGCGCTAATGGTGTTAATGTCACTAAGGACGTGTCCTTACTTAATAATGCCATAGTACTAATGGAAAGTGGAAATTATACAGGTGCTCAGTCACTTGCTAATGAGGTTATTAAGGACACGCAGTCATTGAGGGGGTCGTTTTATGTGAGTATCATATACATGGTGCTGCCTGGTATTATCTCTATAATTGTAATCATAACCCTAATAGTCATGTATTTAATGAGGGAGCGAATCATTGGTAAATTGATTATTAAATTTAGGAGTCATTATAAGGTTATTAAGGGGAGCGGCAAGTCAAGGACTATGCTATTTAATGAGGAGGTTCTCGCCGTGGTAGCTGCCATAATCGTGGTATTCCTAGTATTCTTTTCCTTCTATCCAGCAATAAATAGGTATGCGATTGAGCCATATGCAGCAATAGCGTTTCTTGGACCTAACGGTACAATAACGCAATACCCAAGTATTGTCTACCCTGATGAACCGATCAACGTAAGTGTATATGTATATAATGGTATGGGGAGACCCATTTGGTTTGTTGTCTATGTTTATGTTACGAATACAAGCTTCATAGAACCGCCATTAAACGCCACACCAATAATGACACTACAAAGAATACTCCTCAATAATGAGAGTTGGGTACAGGGAATAACCCTAAGTATTAATAAGACGGGTAATTACAGGGTATTTGCAACTTTATGGATGTATGACCCAAATAATCTAGAACTTAAGTACCTAAACACGTACGTTTATCTAACACTTAATGCTACGAGTCAATCATTCCCTTAATAAGACTTCCATAATTATTAAGGGATTTACATAGGCATGCTAAGTAGGGGTGAGGTAACGACACACTGAAAGGGCAATGCAAAATAACTTAGCATGTGGCCCATTAAATTATTTTGAAGTCAACACTGAATATGAGTAGTTTATTAAGTCCTTGAGTGTTATTAATCCAGGTCTTGCATCTAATACCCTGGGTGCTAGGTTAATTATTACTGCGGCCGTAGCTGGATCGCCTGCCGTACCAGTACTTCTCCAGGTAATCGATGGCTCGCCCTCAAGTCTAACCTCCTCAAAATCCTCACAACCTGCACAGGCCCTCAGCTCAACTCTTATAATCTCCCTGCCATTAATGAAACCGCTTCCATGACCAACCACTCCCTTGACCTGCCCAGGCTCCATCTTGAAGTACTGCGTCTCATAATGCTTTTCTGCAATTAAAGCCTCCTGACCTTCCTCGACCCTATCTAGTTTAAGACCAATTATACTGGCTAAAAGATGCACTGATTCTGCAAAACCAACGTGAGCCGTTATCTCACCCCTACTTAACGCCTCATTGAACTGGCTTGGAGTCATTCCAAGACCAATCTTCTTCTGGAAGGAATACCTCCTCTTTGAGGCATCCAATGACCTGATTACAGTGATCTTATCAAGCCTTGTTAACGTTACTGAAAGCACGGCCGGTAACGCATCGAATACGAAACCTGGATTAACACCGGCACCTAGTATGGTTACATTGTGATTTTTCGCGTAACTATCAACAAGCTCTGCCAGGTCTGAATACCTATACCAGGGCCATGATAGGGTTTCACATGTGGATATTACGTCTGCGTTGGCCTTAACGGCCTTCATTATTTGTGGATACACCTTATCAAAGAAACTACCTGTTGAGTGAAGAACGATGTCTGGGTTAGAATCCTTAAGGACTTTATCAGCATCACTTTCCACTTTAATACCCAGGGTCTTACCCAATCCTATTACCTCACCAAGATCCTTACCAACCTTCTGAGGATCAATATCCACCGCACCCACAATCTCAAAGCCCCTCTCAACTGCAATCCTGGCTATTAATTGACCAATAGGACCCACACCATAAATCACGGATTTGATCGCCATCAATTACTACATTAACTCTACGGATTTATAATTATTATCATAATGTTCAATAAAATATATTACCTAACCCATTAATTCATCCCTCGATCAGCGCTTGGAACCCCTCATCCCTTAATCAGCACCTAAATTATATAACTATGATTCACCTTAAAAGTCTTTTCAATAATATTAATTCCATCTTTAACCTAAACGATGCTTATATTCATAGTCCTTAATACCTTACCTATTTACTCAATAATGAAGTTGGTATTAATTACCGTAAAAAATAGAATTATTACCATTAAACAATAATTACTCTGCTATACTCCTTGTTGTAATTACCCGCGTAGAAAGAGCATTATAAATATTAATTTATGCATTGTTTACGGTTATGATTATTTATTAAGGATAGAATAATTACTAAAGTACAATGGCGGAGCTATCAAGTTACATGGAGAAGGAGTATGAAGTCGAGTGTGATGGCCAATCAATGAAACTCAAACCAGTTAAGGTTTGGATGCTTGCTCCAAAGGGTAGGAGAGGCGTAATAATTGGGTTGTTTAAGTGTCCTGGTGGTAAGGTAGTTAGGAAGGCTATTGGTAAGGCTGAATAATTCATTCAATTAATAAGGATATCTTTAAAATAAACCCATGATTTAAACCTAAAATGCATAGTTACGATGCCATTAAGGCTTTAACCGAGGAGTATAGATCACGCTTTGTTAAGGTTATTCAGCAAATTTGTAGGTGTAAGCGTGAGTATGAGAGAAATAGGGATCTAATGAACATACTAAGCATTGGTGAGGATATTATTCAATGCATTAAATCAAAGAGGCCCTGTGACTTGGGGCTTATTAAGGTTAAGATAATTAAGAAATTTCTTAATACGCAGGTAATAATTGTGATTAATAATGAGGAAATTACTGTTGATGAATTTAATAAATTGGTGGCATCAGCTAAGTTCTTTAAGGAATGGTATGATAATGATTGCTCAATAGATTCTTACATGCAACCATTAATAGGTGCTGATCATTATGATGAAATTAAGGAATTCCTGGCAAAAAATCTTGAGAAGTTACAGTACGTATGCGACAATGCAATGCCGGGCCTAGATCTTAATGACTTGCCAATTTACGTCTCTAATGGCATTACTAAGGCTATAAGTGACTTGGTTAGGAAAGTTTAAGAAAGCATTGCACAATGAAATCAATGAATGATTCGGGAATCATTCACATTAAAACTAAGTGGGCACCTATTTGACAGTGAGGATTTATTACCTAAATACGTGGATTTAATTCGTGAATTATGGAAGAACGGTTATAGGATGGCAATAGTGACTGGGGGTGGTTCTCTCGCACGTAGGTACATAGAGCTTGGCAGGAAGATTAACATAAATGAATCATTATTAGACATGCTCGGTATATCAGCCAGCAGGTTAAATGCCCAGTTATTAGCTGCCGCACTCAGTGATATTGCCTACCTACCGATACCCACGAACCTTGATGAGGTCTTTAGGGCGTGGTCAACAGGTAGGTTAGTAATCACGGGTGGCTTCCAACCAGGTCAATCAACGGCCACGGTAGCACTACTCATCAGTGAATTCTTAGGTATTAAGAGACTAATTGATTGCGCAAACATCGATGCCGTCTATACGAACGATCCGAGGGTTGACTCCAACGCCAGGAAACTCGATAAAGTGAGCATTAGTGAGTTAATGGCTATACTTAGGTCAAGGACGGTGGCAGGTACTTACGACTTACTCGACCCATGGGCATTAAGCATAGCCCAGAGGAGCGGTATTACGATCTACGTGATTGGTTGCGGTAAGTTAAGCTCATTAAGGAGACTCATTACTGAGGGTACTAGTGACGGTACGGTCATCACACCATGAAAGAATAGGGTTAACGATGTTATTAATGACTTGCCCAATATTATCTGTGAATTCATTCAATAACTTTTCCACTAATTCCCTGTAATTAATAATTAATTCTCTCGTGTCATAACCAGTCTTGGCGTAAATGCATGCCCTAATAAATGTTGCTAGTTTATCGGCAAGATTCACAATCCTACCCTCAACGCTCAATCCATACCTATACTCCCTAAAGTAATTACGTAATTCCTCGGGAAACCCAAGCTCATCAAATAACCTAGCCTCTAAATCCCTCCATTCATTAATTAATAACCTCACATTATTACCCACATTACCTGCCAATGCCTCGTGCGCGTCATGAATAAGGGCCATAGAAACGCACTTGCTCACGTCAATGGTATCATTAATTCTCTTAACCTCATTACATATAATTAATGTGATATAACTCGTAAGCAGTACGTGATCACCAACGCTTTCAGCAATGACTTGCGGGATTCCACGTTGTATCCAACCAATCCTTGGTGTGTTAAGTATTGTATCCACGATTGAGACCGCATTTATCAACAATGACACTTCGATTGAAACGAAAAACCTGTTTAAAAGCTTATTAGTATTGATTTCTCAGGGGAATACTGAGTAATGCTTCCTGACCTTGAGACAGTTACTAAAGAGGACCTAATGAACTTAATTATGAAGTATAGGTTAAGGTTGAGAAAAAGACTGAGTCAGCATTTTGTTGTTGATCCAATGGTTATAAGGGATATTATTAGTCATGTGCCGTTGAATTCAAACGTACTTGAGATTGGTACTGGAATCGGAATATTAACTTATTACCTAGCCAAGGTAACGTCACAAGTAATTACTGTTGAAATTGACGGGAGACTCGTAAGAATAGCCGAACGCGTTTTGAACCAATTAAATAATATATCTATAATTCAGGGTAATGCCTTGGAAATACCATGGCCTCAAGTCGATATTATTGTTTCTAATGTACCGTACTCAATAACATCACCATTAATAATAAGAATAATTAGGGAGGGAATTCCAAGGGCTTTATTAACAATACAGAGGGAGGTGGCTAATAGGCTCATTAGTAAACCTGGTGGCGATGATTATGGTAGGTTAAGTATAATTACCCAGTGTAATTACTTCGTGAGTATCTTAAACACGTACCCACCTGATTCCTTCTATCCAAGCCCTGAAATTTACTCATCATTAGTAATGATGACCAAGAAGGAGCCTTGTTATGGCGATATGAAGGCTCTCGAATCAGTGACCAACGTACTCTTTAGGCATAGGAATAGGGTCCTTAGGTGGGTGCTTAATAAATACCTTGGCTCTGATGCGGTAAATGCCCTGATGAAGGCTAATATTAATGTGAATGCACGGGTTAGGCAATTGGGAATTGATGAACTAGTTAAAATAACAGAATACTTAAAACCGTTCATAGGCGGTGATGGTGGTGATTAATTCATTTATGAGAAAATCACCAGGCTCATTAAATCCCTGGCGGCTATGACGTTCGTGAAAACCTCCGATGCCTCCACAGCCAGTAGCTCTGGATCAGAGTACCTATTACTAATGTGTGTTAATACTAACCTATTGACGCCAGCTTTTCTAGCAATCTCAGCAGCGTCTATTGATCTAGAGTGACCTTGATTCCAAACCATGCTGTGATCCTCAACAGCCGAGAAAGTTGAATCATGAATAAGTACCTGGGCATCCCTAGCTATGTTTATGACAGAATCACTGGGTGCAGTATCGCCAGTATAAACAAGCCTTACTAAACCACTACTCCTAACCTCAACAACATCCTCGGGTTTTATAACCCTGCCATCATCAAGAACAACAACCTCACCCATATGCAACCTTTTCCAATACTTTACAGGAACACCCAATTCCCTAGCCCTCTCTGGATTGAACCTACCTATATATGTTCTCCAATTAAGGGAGTAGGCACAGTCGGGTACCGTGTGTTTCGCCAATACGCATTGTAGGTTAAAATTCTCCTCATTAATAATATCCTTAATCCCCTCTGAGGGTTCTATCTCGTAGATTTGTACATGAAATGGTGGATCACCAACAATCTCCATGTTACTCTTCACGAAGTTTACTATTCCATGAGGACCGCTAATCACCAAGTCCTCCTCCCTACCAAGCATTGCCATAGTGGCTAGTAATCCAGGTAATCCAAATATGTGGTCGCCATGCATGTGCGTAATGAACACATGGGTTATTTTCAATGGGCTTACGCCAATCTCAAGAAGCCTGTATTGAATGCCCTCACCAACATCAAGCAGTATCTTCCTTTGACCATCCTCAACCAATATTGCGGGTAAGTACCTATCTCTACTTGGTGTTCCTGCACCTGTTCCTAAAAACGTAACCTTTATCAGCATCTCACCATGAATTAACCAGGTTTATTTAAATAGGAATCCTCTTGGATTATTAAAGTGGAATGAGCAGTAGTAACGTGAACGTTGAGGATTTAATTAAGAGCTTTAGGGTAGGTTATGACAAGGCAGGGCTAACAATATACGTGATTCCCAGGGAAAACGTAACCTCAATAACTAGGGACACAGGGTATGCCTTTAATAATGAGGATATTCAATTATACGGAACAAGAGTAATACTTCATTTACCATGTAATGGAATAATCTATGGAAGATACCTTACACACATAAATAATGAATTAAAAGGACTATTTGTAGTAATTACGGAGAATAATTGTGACATTAGTATTTCATGGTATGAGGAAGGCATAGACGTAAAAACCCACGTGAAATCCAATGAGGCGTTAATCATTATTGTAAGGCTTATGAGAATCAAACCACATAGAATCAAGCCCAGCAGCTATGCGCTTAGGATAATGAGAGCATTAGGGCTCTCAGGTAGATTATTGTACTCCGACACTAATAATGAAATTCAAGTATTCGGTATAGAGGGAGGATTAATTCCATCATTCCAGGGTAACTGCATGAGTGAGTTCATCATTAAGCAATGGAAATTGATCTTTGATGAATGCGGCTTTATAGTTAAGGTAATTAGTGATAATGACAATATACTGCTTATCGGTGGCGTTAATACCATGGTGATTAAGCAATATTACCCATCGCTCGATAAGTGGTATGAATTAAGCAGGGTTACGGGCTTCAGGAATTACCTAGTTGTATTAGAGGGCTAGGTTTGCATGCTTCATGAAAATAGAGTTTAGGCGCGGGCTGTCAAGCATTATTGCGTTGTTTATCATGTTTATCCTAAACTCCTTAAGTATTAACTGTGTATATAGGTACATAAGCGCCCTACCTGCATCATCATAATCAACACTTATGTGATACTGCTTTCCAATTCTCTTAATCCAGTCGAGGCATGCTTCATGTGAAGGACATGAATTCCTACATTCATGGTTCGAGAATGTTGGTGTTAGTAATATGAACTTACGGCCTCTGACATCTACGAAAGCACCATAATTAGCGGGTATTATTATTTTCATACCATGCTCATTAGCCTCAAGCTTAAACCCCAGGTAAACCATGGCCGATGGCACATAGTATATCCTATTGGCCTCTCTACTTAATCCAACAGTCTTTACTTCATCATTGTTTAATTGCCTAACCCAACCAAAGTCCTCGAGCGCCTTCACATGCCTATGAACAACGCCCTTAAGCATTCCTAACTCCTGCGCCAATGACGTAACTGTCATGGGACCTCTACTGAGCATATCCATTATGTTTATTCTAATGCTATTACCTAATAACGCGTCAAAGGACTCAATGGGTAAAACAGCCACTGATTTCACATTGATCCTAAACACATTTAATTTATCTATTACATTTATCCTAATCATTTACGTCCACAAATATGTAACCCTTTGAGTTTAAAACCCTATTTTGCTAAATCATAGGAATTAGTAAACGCATAACCGAGACATGCCGGGACCACAATGTGGAAGAGGAGTATTGATGAGGTTAAGAGAATCAGGAAAGTAATCAGGGTAGATAGGGATACACCTCAGGTAGGTACTCTAGCCTTCGGCATAGTTGATAGAGGTACGAATGTAATAGAGGTTAGGCCAACAACACTATGCCCATTATCCTGTATATATTGCTCGGTTAATGCAGGCCCAAAATCAACAAATAGGTGGGCAGAATTCATTGATGATCCTGAGACATTATTAGCGGCGTTGGAGGAGGTCGTTAGGTTTAAGGGAACGATGGATATTGAGGCCCATATTGATGGTATGGGTGAACCAGGCGTTTATCCATACCTGGTCAATCTTATTCGTGGTATTAAGGCAATAAACGGAATTTCTACAGTATCCATGCAGACTAGGTTATACATGTTTAGTGAGGATGAACTCAAGGAATTGGCACAGGCAGGTTTAGATAGGATAAACCTAAGTATTGATTCATTAAATCCTGAATTGGCCAGGAAAGTAAGTGGGGCTTCTTGGTATGATGTAGATCACATTAAGGAACTAGTATCACTAGCACTTGAGTTGGGCATTAATGTTGTTGCATCCCCCGTTTGGTTACCTGGTATAAATGATAATGATATAGTTGAGATCATTAGATGGGCTACAAATGTAGGACTAGGCAAGGGTGAGTTACCACCCGTACTTATTCAAAAGTATATACCGCATAAGAGAGGTAGAAAGGTGAAGGTTAGGATTATGACATGGCAAGAATTCTGGGAAAAAATCAAGAACCTGGAGAGGGAGTTGGGCGTTAAGTTAACGGCTACTAATGAGAAATTAAACATACATAAAGCCCCTCAATTGCCTAAGCCATATCCTATTGGTGATGAGGTTAAGGTTAAGATAATTAGCAGGGGGATAATTAGAGGTGAATTCCTAGGTATTATATTGCCAATAAAGGACTCGGTAATACACGATAGAGTTATTACGGTAATAGCTAATCCCCATATGGAATCAATACTAATTGAAAATCAGGTTAAGGTTAAGATAATTGAAAACAGTGATAATATATACATTGGTAAACTTATTTAATACGTATACTATATTAACTATATAATTATTAGCTAGGTAACGCTTAATTCACTTCTTATTAACCTAGCCACTTGATATGGTTAGGAGAGTTGCTGTTGTTTCAGGTTCGGGTCGTGGTATTGGTAGGGCTATTGCCGTTAGGTTGGCTAAGGATGGTTTTGGCGTTGTTGTTAATTATAAGAGGCATGATGAGGAGGGTGAGGAGACCATGAGTTTGATTAAGAGTGTTGGTGGTGAGGCGATAATTGTTAAGTCTGATGCTGCTACAGCTGATGGTGCAAAGGCCATGATTGATGAGGCAATTAAGCAGTGGGGCTCTGTTGACGTTGTCGTTAATAACGCTGGTCTCGGCATAATGAGACCCTTCGTAGACATTGACGAGGGTTTGTGGGATAAGATAATAAACACGAACCTGAAGTCAGCCTACTTACTGACTAAATTCGCCGTGCCTCACATGATCAAGAATAATTGGGGCAGGATCATAAACATGAGCTCGATAGAGGGTATAATGGGCGCAGCATACAATGTTCCCTACGCAACGGCGAAGGCTGCCCTGATAGGATTCACAAAGGCCCTGGCAGCTGAGTTGGCGCCCTATGGCATAACCGTTAATGCAATAGCCCCCGGCCTTGTCAAGACCAAGTTGGGTATGAGCCTACTGCAGGTGCTTAATGTTAAGGAGGAGGAGTGGGTTAAGACTGGTACACTGACTGGCCGTATAATAGAGCCTGAGGAGGTTGCTGATTTAGTGGCGTTCCTCGTGGGTGATTCTGCGAGAAATATAACGGGCCAGGTATTCGTAATAGACGCAGGAACAACAATACTGCCAGCAGCGAGGCACCTCTCAAGCATGCCCAGGTAAGGGTGGTATTGGTATTAGTTTATTAAAATTATAATACCCATTGTTCCTGCCTGTATGCCATATCCCAAAATAAATACTCATAAACACTGGCCTGCCTAAATATATTCAGTAGCTTGTCGAAGTCCCTCATTAAATAATCACTGGCTTTATCAATTATCACTCTGAGACTATCAACTATACCTGAATATTCAGGGGTTAAGTAGATCGAGGCCCAATCCCTATAAATCTTAATGGGATTACTCCTTAATTTCTCCACATGGTACCTAGCGATCTCCAGGTAAGTCCAGTAACACGGTAATATCGCCACTAAGCCCTCGTATGGACTGCCTAAGGTGCATGTAGTCAATAGGAAGTTCATATACGCAATATTTGTAGGACTCGGTCTTATCCTAATAGCATCATCAAAACTTAGATTAAGAGTATTAAGTAGCTTATTGTAGTTCTCAAGCTCTGTGGATACATCAGCAAGCGCAAGTTCAAGGATCTTTCTCATGGTTGTTGGATCCTCAAACTTAGATGCTATTATGGCTTGGCATTTTGTTAATGTTATTAAGTAATTGTAATCCTGAATAACGTAGAACCTAAACTTCTCAAGTGGTAACGTACCGTTGAATAATTCAATAACAAATGGATGATTAAATATTCTATACCAAATATCATTGACACGACTCCTAAGTAGATCAGTAATATGACTATTCATTACGCCCTAATTATTGCTCAGGAATAAAAGTATTATGATACTTTCCTGTTACTATTCCTGTTAGTTTTACTTAATGATTCCTTTAATGCCTTTATGAGCTCCATAGCGACTTCATTTTGCCTATTCATGAACTTTTCATATATCTTCCTGGCCTCACTCTTAAATGTAAACAATACATCAGTGGGCCTTAGTGAACCACTTGTTATTTCCATGAGAGCCTTCTCCATGCGTGACCTAAACCATGGATCAATGAGCTCACCACCTGTCTTACTAAATACGTTTATTACTGCCTTGCCCAATGGCGTTGGTATACATTGCTTATTCCTGACCCTAAAGTATCCACGGATTATGTTCGTATGAATATGATCCTGCATTGTCGCGTCAGTTCCAATGCCGTATTTCCTCATTAACCTAAGCAATTCCGACTCTGATAGATATGGTGGTGGTTCAGTCTCCCTTTCCTCAACCCAGGCCTTAATAATACTTAACTCATCACCTAACTTCACCCTTGGTAGTACCTTCTCACTTGGACTTTCAAATGGGTAAATCACTAGGTAGCCCTTATCAATCATTCTTAATCCATCCGTACTAAATCTATGATCAACAACTTCAACAACTATTCTCTGTCTCTCAATACGGGCAGGAGGACTTAACGTAGCCATAAAGTGCCTAACCACTAAATCGTAAATCTTCCAATACCTCTCATTCTTGAAGTACCTAAGCAACTCCTGCCTTGAAACACCTCTTGTTGGGTATATTGGTGGATGCGCACCATCGTTACTATTACCACGAGTTGGCTTAATAGTCATGCCCAGTAATGTCTTTGCATAGTCACCATGCTCACCATGGGTAAGTTCAAGGAGTACCTGCTTAAGGCTTAGTGTTGGTGGATAAATAGTCGTCTCGGTCCTAGGGTATGAAATATAGCCATGCCTATAAAGTTCCTCAGCTATGTCAAGAGCCGCCTTAGGCCTAATGTTCAGGAACCTACTGGCTCTTCTTTCAAGTTCTATTGTATCGAGAGGAACAGGGGGACCCAGGAAATCCTCCTTATAACTGGCAATTATTACCTTAGCCTTGGCCATACTCCTTACTAGGTTCAGTATCTTCTCAGCCTCCTGCCTGTCCTTAAATACACCATCATGATCAAGCATTATCCTCTTTCCATCGGCATCAACAATTATGTGCAATGTATAGTACTTCTCAGGCTTGAAGTTCTCCCTCTCAAGAGCCCTTTGCACGACGAGGTTAAGTACCGGTGTCTGACACGGTCCATAACTGAGGAAGCTCCCCCTCGATAGTGCTTTTCTATCGATTTTCTCAACACTGAGGGTTAATGCTCTAGTGAAGACGGCACCTAGTGTTAGGTCTAGGACCATCCTTGTGAAGACCCTCTTGGCAAGACCAGGGTTTAAGTTCGTTGGTGAGTTGAAGGCCTCTATGATGGCGTTCCTAGTCACTGCTGAAAATAAAACCCTCTTGAAGACTGCTCCTGGGTTTACGTTCCTTATAACAAACATGGCCTCATAGGCTATGGCTTCACCCTCAGGATCAGCGTCTAGGGCTAAGTACACCGTATTAGCACTTGCTCCTAAGTGTGTTAATGCCCTCACGTAGTTTAAATCATCCCCCCTAATCACTAGTATCGGTTCAACGTCAAATAGCTTCGATGGCTCTACGGAATGCCACTTATTTAACTCCTCAGAAAAATCAACATTCATTATGTGTCCCTTAAGCCCAATACTAACCCACTGCCTATTGTCTCTCGTGAACCAGTATGCCTTAATACCGTAAATCCTCCTGATACTTATACTACCCTGGGCTAGGTACTTGGCAATGGCCCTAGCCACTGAATCCTTCTCAGCAACAACCAGCGAATCAATAATCATTAACCCTTATCACCAACTCTTTTTCGAAACATTTATTAACTTATTAATTATAAAGCTTAATAATTAATGGTGTTATAAATGAGCGAGAAAAAACCAGAAGAGAAACAGACCAGGAAACCACCTTACCAGCAATACCCAGCTTATCCACCTCCACCACCGCCACAGATACCGCCGCCACCTCCACCTCAGTATAGACCACCTCCACCACCTCCATACTCACAAACCTATCAACCCCCACCTCAATTACCTCCAAGGCAAGCACCAGTCACTAGACCAACAACTCAGCAGCCTAGGATTGAGGAGCTAACACCCAGCTTAAGCAAGCTCGTGCTTTACCTAGGTATACCACTTGCGTTGATAGCCATTGTATTCGTAATAACAGCCATAACCCTATTCCCAACAACAAGCGATGCTTATGTGCCATACTCCTCAATAGCATTTATGGCATCCTTAATAGCCATTGCTGCAGCATTAATAATTAGTTTTATAGCCATGTATCAAATAGCCATGGGCCTCGATAGGAGATTCGAATACATATCAAGGATAATGAAACAACAATCAACATCGCAATCCGTAGCCACTGCCGCAGCGCCAACGACTCCACAATATATGCCACAACCTCAACAAAACCCAGAAAGAATATTGGCGCCACCAAGACCACCGCAGATAAAGCCCCAGCAAGTGCAGCAACAACAGTATGCCGCACAGGAAGGTGGTGAAGCCGGTGAGGAGCAGTCGCAGGAAGGCTCTGAGGAAAATATTAACGAGGAGTAAAGTTTTTGATTTCATTAATTAATTCCTTCTCATCAACAATGACATACTTACCGAAATAATCCTCGAATATTTTAGCGAGCCTCATTTCCCTAAATCTACGGTCCATGAGCACTATTAATGCCTTATCATCCTCAGACCTAAAGGCCCTACCCACTGCTTGCTTAATCCTAACTATGGCAGGCCATTGATACGTTAATTCCCAAGCCATCCTCCTATCGTTAAGCCTGGCCGCCAGAATTTCCATTATGTCATCAAGATAATCATTAGGTTCTGGGTATGGAACACCAATAATGATTATAAGGCCGAGTAGGTTCTCGGTGCCGAGCCTATATTCAACACCCTCAACAAGTTTACCACCAGCCACAGCCATTATTAATTTTCTACGGTTGCTCCTTAAATCCCTGATTAAATCATCAATTGACGTACTACCTAGCTCCATTACGTACTTAACACCTGGACTTAGGTATTTCCTAACGGCCTTGAGGACTACGTATGATGGGAATATTGATAGTATTGCCTTATCAAGTGTATATGCCTGGTAAATTCTACTGAGCACATCAGCGATCTTAGCGTATTCCTCCTCATCCCTTTCCACGTATCTTGTGGTAATACCATCATAAACCAGGACTTCATAATTCTCAGACTTAACATAATCTCTAAAGCCAATCCTATACTCAACAACATCCCTATTTATACCCAGCATGCTCACTACGTAATCCTTTGGTGGTAATGTACCACTCATAAGTACAACGCCATTTGCATCATTAATTACGGAGCTGCTTACTACAGATGGGTCAACGCACTTATAAACAAGGGAGACTCCTTGCTCGTCCCTGGCAAGAAATACGCTGAAACCACTCACCTTATTGAGTACGGCTTTATGAAAATCCAATAGGCGGGATAGTGGTGTATATGGTATTGGAACACCAGCACTTCTCTTCTTCTTAATTATTTCATAATAGGCATCTTTTATTGCTTGGAAATCCTCAAAGAATTGAAGGACATCCCCCAACTCCAGTGATACCATCGTCTCCTCCTCAAGAATCCTACTTAACTTAACCATGTATGTTTGTAAACCCCTTAGTATCCTGAGAACTCTATTTTTCAGTTCTTCATCATCAATTAACTTCTTAACCTCAGCAATCGAGGCAATTACCGAGGCCAAGGGTAGGTTAATAGTATTCAATCCACTTATTGCATCCGGTAAATTATGTGCCTCATCAATTATTAAAACGGAATTCTTAACATCAATATTTATGGATTCAGGCTTATTGATACTAAAGATGTAGTAATAGGTCATAATACCGATCTTAGCCCGATCCAGGTACATCCTGGATACCTCATAAGGACAAACATTGAGTGCACATAATGATGATACATACTCATTAATACTACCTGTATTATCCATTATATGAAGCATTAAACTATTAACATCAACTCTCCTAATATTGGAATAATAGGGGCATTCGTCACTTGATCTCAAAAACCTACACTCCTCAAGGAATTCCTCGTATGGGAGTTTACGTGTACTAACCATACAGCACATATCTGGTCTATTCCTAATTATCACATAATCAATATCAACGCCCCTATCCCTTAACCTACGTAACTCCCTAATTGGCGCCTGAGCCTCATTTTTAGTCCTAATCAGAAATAGAACCTTAACGCCACTCTCCTCCGCATATGCTAATGAAGCCGCTAAGGCACTTGCCGTCTTACCAACACCTGTTGGCGCCTCAATTAGCGCAATTTTACCACTTGATAATGAATCATAAATACCCCTGGCTATCTCCCACTGATACTTCCTAAATACGTCATATGGAAAATACCTCTTAATTAATGACCTAATTCCCGACACCTATATCAATTAAAACATCACTACTTGGTTTAAAAACCTATGATGCGATCAATATTAAATTACCTGCTATAAATGATGAAAGCGTTTTAAAGACCCATAAAGGACCTATAGCTGCAGGTAATGAATAGCCTAAGTAATGCATTACTTAATAGATTAAAGCCCACTAGGACGATATCTGGGGTAGTTCCAATTGCCATAATGGTTGAGCCCGTGGCATGCCCATTCAATTGCATATACTGCCCAGGTGGAAAAAAGACAAACACGCCAAAGAGTTACCTCCCGGACTCGCCTGTGGTATTACGGGCAGCACCATTGAATTACGATCCATACAAGCAGGTGGTGGCTAGGATAAGGCAATACGAAGCTCTTCATCATCCAGTATCTAAGGTTGAGCTAATAATAATGGGCGGCACAGTGACCTCACTGCCTGAGTCATACCTTGAGTGGTTTGTTGGCAATGCATTCAAGGCTGTTAATGATTATCCATTCATAGGCACGGAATCCATTGATAATACCAGTATTGAGTATGAACATAAACGCAATGAGAAGGCAAGAATTAGAGTTGTAGCTCTCGAACTAGAGACTAGGCCGGACTTCGTGAAGCCTAAGCACATAGATATTATGCTGAGACTCGGCTTTACTAGGGTTGAGATTGGTGTTCAGTCTATATACGATGATGTACTTAAGAGAGTTAAGAGGGGTCATGGTGTTAAGGAAGTCATTGAAGCGACCCAGTATCTAAAGGACTCTGCCTATAAGGTCTGCTACCACATAATGCCAGGGCTCCCTGGATCAACACCAGATAGGGATCTCGAGATGGTAAAGACAATATTCAGTGACCCAAGCTTCATGCCCGACTGCATTAAGGTTTACCCAACCTTTGTGGTAAAGGACACCGAGTTATACGAGGAGTGGTTAAAGGGCCTTTATAGGAGTTATGATGAGGAGACTTGGCACTGGCTCCTGGCCCGTATCATGGCTTCAATACCCAGATGGGTCAGGGTTATGAGGTTTGGTAGGGACATACCACTTCACTGGGTTGTTGATGGGCCAAAAATAGGTAATATGAGAGAAGTAGTGCTTAAGGATATGGAGGAACTAGGCCTTAATTGTGTGGAGATTAGGTGCCGTGAGGTTGGTCATAAGTACATAAAGAAGGGCCTAGTACCAACACCGAGGAGACTAATGATTAATAGGATTGATTATGAGGCATCGAGTGGTCATGAGGTGTTCCTAGAGGCTACTGATGATGAGGACACGCTCTACGGAATACTGAGGCTTAGGATACCAAGTGCTAATGCGCATAGGCCTGAGATAAAGGTTGGGAGGACTGCATTGATTAGGGAATTACATGTTTATGGTCCTGAACTACCAATTGGTAGTAAGACCACTGATTTGTTTTGGTGGCAACATCGTGGTATTGGTAGGGCATTGATGGCGAGGGCTGAGCACATAACTCTTGAGGAGTTTAATGCCTATAGGATGCTCGTTATATCAGGTGTCGGCGTTAGGGAGTACTATAGAATGCTTGGTTATAGGAAGTATCCAGGGAGTTTCTATATGTTTAAGGACCTTAGAAAGTCAATATTGACAGAACCCAACCTGAATGATCAATCTTCAAGTAATGAGAGTTTAATAATGGGTTAAGTATATGGATAGGCTTAAGGTAGCTATTGCTCAAACGAGGAGATTTAATAACTATAATGAGGGCGTTGCGTGGTTAAGGGCTAAAACTAGGGATCTATCAACGGATTTAATAATCCTACCTGAAAACTGGGTTGGAGTAAAGGTACTTAGTAGTGAGGAATTCAATGAATACGTAAGCCTGCTTAAGGAACTCGCTAATAACACAGGTGCCTTAATAATTGGTGGTGCTGTTTACGTTAATACCAACAATAGGAATGTAAGTATATGCCCCATGATCAATGAGAAGGGGCTCGTTAATTACTCGGAAAAGATTTATCCATCTAGGGCAACTGGCGAGAGAGCAGAAATAAGTAATGGCAATAGACTTGGCATTATTAAAATAAATGATTGGTACATAGGCTGCATAATATGTGTTGATGTACTATATCCTGAATTAACCAGGCTAATGGCTAAGCACGGCATAGACATAATAGCTAACCCCAGCAGCATAAGCATTGATAGAGTACCCCTATGGAGAAGCCTAGGCCTAGTAAGGGCATTTGAGAACTCGGCATACTTCGCATCAGCCATGGGTACAGGGTATAAGTATCCAGATAACCGTGATGTACTCGGTGGTAGTTTTATAACGTCACCTAACGGCGAGTTCGTATTAATTATTGAACCAGGTATTGAGGGACTATTTACGGCTGTCCTTAATTATAATGAGATTGAGTATGCACGTTCCCGAAGGGGGTATATCAATGACCTAAGAAATGAATATCTGATAAATAATGTTTTAATAAGCGTGACTAATGCCTAAGTTATTGATTTAGCAACATCAGGATTTAGAATGCCCTTCTTCGTCAACGTCCTTATCAACTGTCTAAAGGCCACAACTCTCTGAATGTTATTGGCACCCTCGTAAATCTCCGTTATCTTAACATCCCTAAGAAACCTCTCTATACCAGTCTCATGAATTACACCGACACCACCATGAACATCAATTGCCTTAGAAACTATTTTCTCCGCAGCCTCAGTGGTATAAAACTTCGCCAGACTAGCCACATACTTAAACTCCTCCCTACCCTGGTCAGCCAGGTAAGCCGCTAAGTACGTTAGATACCTCGCCGTCATCAACTCAGCCATCATCTCAGCAAGGCCAAATTGTATGGCTTCAAAACTGGCTAGGTACTGACCAAAGGCCGTGCGCTGTAATGAGTACTGGAAGGCCTTCTCAAAGGCCGCCTGTGCCATGCCAAGTGCCTGCGCCGCAACACCAACCCTGGTCCTGTCGTAGGTCTCCATGGCTATTATGAAACCCATGCCAACATCACCAACCCTATTCTCGTCGGAAACCTCAACATCATCAAAAATAACCTCCACAGCATGACTACCTCTCAAACCCCTCTTCTCAAACTTAGCACCAATCTTAAGTCCAGGAGTTCCCTTCTCAACTATGAAGGCTGATATCCCAAACCAACGCCTATTTGGTTGCGGCTCGCTTGTCCTTGCAAAGACCATTATGTAATCAGCAATGTCGGCATTACTAATGAAGATCTTCCTACCATTAATAATCCACCTATCACCCCTCCTAACAGCCTTCGTCTGTATACCTGCAACATCACTACCGCAACATGGTTCCGTCATGGCATGGGCACCAAAGGCCTCACCCCTAGCTATTGGTGGTACGTACTTCCTCCTCAACTCATCACTACCAAAGAGGAGAAGGGGCGTTACGAATAAGTCATTGGTACCGCGGATAACGGCCAGAGGCGGTGCTACCCTGCTCAACTCCTCCATCAATATGACCGCTGATACTGTATCGCCACCCTGACCACCAAGGCTCTCATCAATGCCAATACCCCACAATCCCTGTTCCCCAAGCTTTCTTAATATGTCTCTAGGTACTTCATCCTTATCATCAAACTCAAGGGCATGAGGAGAAACCTCTCTCTCGAGAAACTCCCTAATGCTCTTCCTTAGGATCTCATGTTCCGGCTTAAATATTAATTGATAGTCCTGTAAACCATCCAGTGGAAATACCATACAGCGAACTATTTCTAATTTCCTTTATAAATTATCCCAGAATATAGATTTAATAAACCAAGTACTTACGTAGGTGATAGATGCAGTTAAGACTTAGCAAAGATGAGGTCATTGAGAATTATAAGGATGAGCTAACGGATGCTGAGATCTACGCAGCACTCGCTAAGATTGAGAATAATGAGGAATTAAGAAAGGAATTGTTAAAGTTATCACAGTACGAGACTAGCCACGCTGAGTTCTGGAGATTTATTGCTGATCAAGTAGGTATTGATGTTAGTAATGTAAGGTCCTCCAGGTTCTCAGTCATGTTCTCAGTATTAATTAGGAGGTTATTTGGGCTTGGTTTTCTCGTTAAGTTGAGGGAGAGTGCGGAGGTTGAGGCTATTGAGAGGTATGGTGAGATGGTTAGGAAGAATGCGCTTGGCCCATATACAGATAGGCTTAGGGAGATACTACTTGATGAGGTCTCGCATGAGGAGGTCTTTAAGGAGGAAGAGTCGAGGTTCGAAGCATTCATCGATAATATTAGGGATGCCATGTACGGAATGAGCGATGGTCTAGTGGAGGTGTTAGCTGCAGTGGCTGGTTTAGCCCCTGTCGTTGCTAATCCCATACTCATAACACTGGCTGGCCTAATAGTTGGTACTGCGGGCACGCTTTCAATGGCCGTAGGCGCTTATATGTCGACAAAGGCCCAGAGGGATATTAGGGAGACCATGTTGTCAAAGATAGATATAGAACTCGAGAACCTTGACATAGAGGATAGAACCAGGAGGGTTAAGAATGCCCTAAATAAAATGGGTATTGGCGAAAAAACAGCTAGTGAAATAGCCCCCAGCTTATCAACAGATGTGAACATAAGCAAAAGGATAACGGAAGTAAGCGAGATTGGCCTATCCGAAGAGGCGCTCGAGAACCCTGGGAAATCAGCCCTATACACGGGCATATTCTACCTAATAGGTGCATTACTCGTAATAGCGCCATTCCCATTACTAGGCCACATAATCGGCAACGTAGGCTCACTATACATATCGATAGTGCTCGTGGCTCTAGCACAGGCCATAAGTGGCCTATTAACGGCAATATCAGGAAGCGGCCGTATAGCCCATACAATGGCTATGAACATATTACTATCCCTAGGTGCAGCTGCAGCCACATACACAATAGGCACAATAGCGCATCAAATATTACACGTAGCAATAACCTAACCAGGCGTGCATGAGGCCCTAAAGGCCCTTCCTAACTCATCCCTAAAGCACCAAATGCCATTACTCGCGTCAATAATCACTATGCCTAACTCCGTTAAAGCCTTATCACTAAGAAGTACGTAATCCACAGACTCAGAAACAATGGGTATCAACCTAACGATGGGCGTATCTCTATCACTGACTAACACCTTAACGTTGATGCTCTCCCTAAAACGATATATTGGGGGCAATCCCTGAAGCCGTACGAATGGCGTAAACCTCAGCATCACCACCCGATAGGTTAAGCCCAAGTCTCTGGGCAACATCAATAGGCATTAGTATACCAGGTCCTAAACCTTCAAACCCAGTATTGGCGGGGGCGCAGGTAATGACTTCGTTATTTTCCCTTCTTATTACGATCCTTAACCAAGTGGTCATCCCTACTCAAGCCCCTAATATACTCATCATAAGTCCCTAAATAAGCAATATACCTAATATAACCAACGAAGCCCTTAACCTCAAGCTTAGGAAGCTCCTTCTTACTGCTCATCTGCTGCACCAAGGTATTACTAATGAGGGTATTTAAAAGCTGACTCATTTTTCTAGGTTCAGGGATTTAAGCACCCCTGTGTATTATATACAGGGGTGAGTATTCCATGTTATTCGACATAGAGCCAAAAACGAGGAGAGAGGGCCTCTTCGACAGAGACAACGAGGTAGATAGCATCCTAAACTTCATAAGGGGTAGGTCAAGGTTCCTTGAAATATACGGAATTAGGCGTGTCGGCAAGACATCGGTACTGAGGGTTGCCCTAAATGAAGTAAACATACCGTATTGCTACATTGACGCTAGGACCCTTGAGAATGACTTCACGAAAAGAAGGTTCTACTAATTAATATCGAATTGTCTAACTGAGTTGTCCATTAAGTGGCGACTTGAGAACGTTATTAGGAATATCGCGAAGATTATTCGAGGCATAAACGTATTCGGCAGTGGTATTGAACCTAATATTGAGGTTGATTGGAGGAGCGTTTACCTGGTGGATTTACTAAACGCCTTATCTAAAAACCTATACCAAATAGTAATAGCGATAGATGAGACCCAAATACTTAGGATGTTAAAGGGATTTGGCAAGGTCGACCTCACACAGATACTTACCTATACATACGATAACCTAAGCAATGTTAAGGTAATATTAACAGGCTCTGAAGTTGGACTACTACACGGTTTTCTAGGTCTCGAAAACCCCAAGTCACCACTTTACGGGAGATTCATCGAGGAACTAACGATAACTCCGTTCAATAGGGACGCTTCAGTTCAATTCCTAATAACGGGCTTTAGGCAATACGGAATCGAGGTAACAATGAGTGAGATACTTGATGCTGTTGATAAACTTGATGGTATCGTAGGGTGGTTAACGTACTACGGCAAATACTAGATAATAGACCCAATAATAAGGATAAAATTCATCCTGGTTTAAACGCTAAATACTTTATCATGGAGCCGTAATTAAGTATTGAATGGTGTTCTGTAGTTCTGTTTCCTAGCTTCATACTCCTGAAGGTCCTTCTTGACCCTGTCATACGTGAACTTACTAATCCTACCCTCCTTATACGCCTCCTCAATCACGCGCTTACTCTTCTCCTCAAGCCTATCAATGATTGGTATTCTAATACCCTTCTCCCTAGCGACCATTAGGGATTTCGGATAGCCAGCATGTGCATGCCTAACGACACCACTTCCTGGATCAACGGTGAAGACCCTAAGGGCCTTTTCCTCAGCAAGCTCGGTACCGTCAACAACCATGCCAAAACCAGCATGGATGGAGTAGCCAATACCAACACCGCCACCGTGGTGGAAGCATGTCCAGGTTGCGCCGGCTGCCGTGTTAAGTGCGTAGTTTAGTATTGGCCAGTCCCCAATTGCGTCTGAGCCGTCGAGCATTCCCTCGGTCTCCCTAAATGGCGATGCTACAGAACCACTATCCAGGTGGTCTCTGCCAAACCATATTGGCCCGCTTAGCTCGCCTTTCCTAACCATCTCACTAACGATCTTGCCAAACAAAGCCCTCTCTCCATAGCCTAAGTAAACTACCCTGGCGGGTAGTCCCTGGAACTTTACGTACTGGCGGGCATTCTTGATCCATCTGACTAGCCTTGGGTTCTTCTTCTCGAAGAGCGTTATTAATACGTCGTCCAACTTGTATATGTCGTTTGGATCACCGACTAGGCTTGTCCACCTGAATGGTCCACGACCCTCCTCAAACAATGGTCTCATGTACTCCATCTGCCCGGGTATCTTGAATGCGTCCTCAACACCAGCATCGTATGCCTGCTTCCTGAGGTTGTTGCCGTACTCGAAGGTTACGGCACCCCTAGCCTGTAACTGAAGCATTAATTGCACGTGCTTCTTCATGGTCTCCTTAGCCAATAGTATGTATTTCTCCGGATCACTCCTCCTTAACTGCTCAGCCTGCTCTACAGTAAGTCCCTGGGGTACATAGGATAATGGGTCGTGGGCGGGCGTCTGGTCTGTGAGTATGTCGGGGACTATGTTCTCCTTAACCAACTTCTCAAGTAGATCTACCGCATTGGCGAGAACGCCAATACTCGTTGCCTGCCGCCTCTCCTTGGCGTCGAGTGCCATGTCTATGGCCTTGTCCAGGTTATCCGTCCACGTGTCAAGGTAGCCTGTGTCTATCATCCTCTGTATCATCCTCTTATCAACATCAGCTATCAAGGCCACACCACCAAGCATTTTAATGGCCAGCGGCTGTGCACCACCCATGTTGCCAAGCCCAGCGCTAACCACTAACCTACCCTCGAGCGAGCCGCCAAAGTGCCTATCCGCAGCCGCCCCAATCGTTTCATAAGTCCCCTGGAGAATGCCCTGGGTGCCGATGTATGCCCAGCAGCCAGCCGTCATCTGGTGAAAGCTTATCAATCCCTTGGCCTCGAGCTCCCAAAATATCTTCCAATCAGCCCACTTGGGGACTAGCATTGCATTGCTCATTAAGACCCTCGGCGCGTGCTTACCGAGCTTCCAAATGGCCACGGGCTGCCCACTCTGTATGACCAGCGTGTCCTCACTATCCATCGTTAGTAATGAGTCTACAATAGCCTCGAAGTCATCCCACGAGCGCGCAGCCTTGCCAGTACCACCGTACACAATTAGGTTCTTCGGGTCCTTAGCCACCGCAGGGTCAAGCACATGAAAAAGCATCCGCAGCGGACCCTCAAGCTGCCAGTCACGGCTATGTACGTGAAGCTCCGTGCCTGTGATGACGTGAACAGTCCTAGTCTCAGGATCATAATAACCAGCCGAGATCAACTCCTCAATAGGTCTGCCCCTGTACTTTTGAGGAACAGACATAGTGATTAAAGGGTATGTGTTAGCATATTTTTATTTTTCCATAATGAATTAATAATACGTGCCCAACAGCCACTCATTGCCTATGTAAACCTCCTTAATACCCACCTCCTTAACAATTCTCACTGCCTCATTCATATGACGCATATTCGTTGGCGGCAAATCCCTCATTAAATGGTCTGGGTGAAATGCCAATAACACAATGGGTATATTAACATCATACTTACTAGCCAGCGATGATACGTAACTAGCAATCCCCTAACCTTCTCAGCATCGATGTAGCTCGGAACCAATAGAATGCTTACGACGGGTAATGGCGGGTCGGGTCTTTCACGGGCCATCTTAGCTACTAAATCGGTGTTTTTCATGAGCTTTTAATTGCCTTCTCACCATTAACTCCTGTCAGCGCTTCATAAACACCTGGATTCCAAGCCTTCCAATCAATCTTAATAATTCCACCAGAGATGAGACTTAACTTAGCCATCTCCCTCATGATTAAGGGATTCGCGAGACCATTAGTCTCCCAACAAATTCTCTTGGGTTGTTGACCATGCTTTAAGGCCTCATTGAATATCTTTCGTGAAGTTAATACTAATAACGGCGATTGCGGCGTTGGATCACCTCCAAAGTAACAAACGCAGGTAATCCTCGGGTTCAAAGCCTCCCCTAACCAACTCATCAAGGGTTGTAACTCTTAATAGACCGCTCACTTTACCATGGGCTATCCAGACCTTATGTTCGTAATTCTGACAAAACGCGCAGTCAAGTTCACAACCGCCCATAAATACTGCCAGGTTGTAGTAACTATACTCGCCATGCCTTGATAATGAATATTCAGGGTAGCCCCAGCCCACCGCTGGGCATACAGGTGTCGCTACGCAATTGGTTGGTAATGGATCAAGGTAGGTCATTAAGATTAGCTTGCCTTCACCACCCAAGGGCCTTAACCTTCCATCGTTAATCCAAACACCGCAGAAGCCCCTCGAGCCCTTAGATATACGGCACTCGTTGACACACAGGTGACAATTAACTGATCCATCCTTTGGTGGCTCCGTTTCTAAACCAAGCCTGACCCTCCATAATTGCCTATTTCTCCTCACTATGTTAAGAGCATCTTCGCGCCTACTCCTAATGCAGTTAACACAAACGCCTAAGGCTTCTGAGACCAGCCAATCCCTGCCACATATTTTACACTTACTCATTGAGCTATTTTTCACGCTATGCCTTAAATACTTCATACCATTATTCAGCGTTTAATTTTGTATCTAGCAATGAGGTCTGATGGTTCTCAATTTGCATGTCAACACCTAAGCTCACCCGCATTAATGACATGGTAATTTAAGGCGTTAAGTACGAGGTATTAATTGACGGTCGCACATCATTTGAAGATCTGAAATGCTTCATATAATGTGATCATAAATCATGATATTAATAGGAATCAAACACCATATAACCTATAACACGTGATGCATTGGCTAGGCGGCATTAAGTCAATACCATACTCCCAGTTAGGTCCTTGAGATCTTCTTCTTATGAACCTATACCTAAATTCCTTATAGTCCTCATCATTCCATATATTAATGATATTATCCTTATCTGCATTTCCGAAGATTGTTTTTTCTACCCTGAAGCACTTGCCCATGAAGCACCGCGGTATGCTATCGCCCCTGGTTGGTAGGTTTAGAAAGACACATGGGGAAACGTCACCATTTACGCCTATGAATATAGTCTCAGTAGGTCTTTCCGGGCATTCAATCAATTCCCAACAACTTAATGAGTAAGGAAACACCTTAATACCCAACTCCTTAGCCCTCCTTAACGTAATATCAATCACGCGTTTAAAGACTCTTAATTCCTGTTCCATAGGGTCCGTAAAAGCTCTCCATCTAAGCATGTACTTATTTAGTATATATGATAAGTTGTCGATGACTATCTCATCAATGCCTAACTTATGGCATAAATAGACAAAGTCTGGTAGTTCATGGATATTCATCGACAATGCGATAAAACTCGCTACCACTCTGACACCACTTCTTAACTTATTTCTCGTCTCAATAAGTCTCTTTACGTTATTAACGACCACGTTAAAATCACACCCAACCCTTATAACGTTGTGCGTTAGTGCATTGGCTCCTGCGAAAGTTACCGCTATAACGTTAATACCTAAGGAGACCAACTTACTCGCATAGTGTTCATTTAGTAATAATCCATTTGTCGTGAGACCAAAGTCAACCTTACCCCGAATCTCACCGATCATGTCCATAAAGTTTGGATGTAGTAATGGTTCACCCCACCCTTGTAAATGTACGTAATTTATTGACCCCATGCTTAGTAATTCCCCTATTACTTTACGATATAATCTCAGGTTCATGAATTTAGAAATCCAATCACTCCTCAGTACCGTTCTTGGACAGTAAATGCATGATGCATTGCATGAAGTTGATACCTCGATCTGCGCCACTCGTGGAGAGGAATCGAAATTATTAATTTTAATTTTGAAGTTCGTTATTACTCATCACCTCATTTAGGTGGTGGTAAGCCTGCGAAGAAGGCTATTGATAGGCCTAGGGCTATCAGTATTATGATTGTTAGTGATACTACGTATGCAGCTATCATACGCCCAGCCTTTATCTCAGCGAGTGTCTTGAACCTGGTCGTTAGCCCTATTGACATGAAGGTTAGGGCGAAGAAGAAGTACCTAAATAACTCTGTTTGTGGCGTTATGCCGCCGGTCATGAATTTCCACGATACGGCAGCGCCAACTGCGAAACCAACACCCCATAGTATTAACCATGTAGCCAGGTAACCAAGCACAAACTTGGGGAACCTAAACCAAATCTGAATCATGGGAACTCTTTCTCCAGGTCTTCTTTCAACTTTGGTCACCCATATCACAGCCAGTATGAATGCCCATAGTCCAATCCATATATCAATGAATACCTTATTCATGACTGCCGTTGTCAATACCCAGGTCTTATAGGCAGCAAGGCCTGGCTGAGCACTAATCAGGGCATCAGTCAAAGCGCCGCTGGCTGCAGCTGCACCATCGGTCTTAACGGATAGGCCCATCCAGGCACCAGCCGCATATGGTGCCCACTTTAGGAACGTGGCAGCTGCGAATGGTAGTACCACTAATTCTACGGCTGCGAATAGCACAATTATTGATGCAATGGTAGCTGGCACTATTGATGGGGCGCCTATTGCTGCGGCTGTGGCTATGGCCGCCGATACACCGCATATACTAACGCCTGATGCCAGTGTTGCTGCCCACTTATTATCTAATTTAAACACCTTATGGGATACTAGGTATGAGATTGGCCAGTAGATTAGGTAGGCGGCGACTATGGCTATTAACGATCTCTCCACAAGACCCACAGCCAGCGTTATGTATCTGAGAGATGATGCCCCAATCAAGGCCCCAAGAAGAACTATTGCGGTCTTTATGTACCACTCGGTTCTAGCACCGGTTTCTAGAACCGCCGGTAATTTCTTGTAGAATATTACATTGGATATAAATAAGCCTATGAGTAGTAGGTATATTAGTATACCGTCTGCTCCCACGGGTATTGACCAAGTAATGTGAAGCTTAGCATATTGGTCAGGTGTAGCGTTAAAGTATGCATAGCCAAAGAGCCACCAGAAACCGAATGTTAGAATGAACATTATTGTGAAGCTAGCCATGAATCTCTTAACGTTATGTCCCATTGACCAAGCCGCGAACGTGAGGATCGCCAGCAGGAATAGGTAGAGCAGGATCACGCTAAGCAGTGGATTTAAACCCAGGTATGCCTTAGTCATTGTCAACGCTTGCCCAACAACCACAATACTCTTTGAAGGATTTAACCACGGTGCCGAGACCCTGGGAACCCAACCAAGTAGGTAAATACCATAATAACCAGGTAATGATAAGAGAAAAATGAGAAGTCCGATCCAAAGTGCCCACCAGTCCTCTTTCTTCCATAGTGACGACCAGTCAATCTTTGCTGCTGCTTGGGTTGCCATATTTATCGGCATATCCTTGTAATTGTCAAAAATAAGACTTATTGCATTACGCAAGATATTCTTATGCAGAATAATATTTAAAAACCCTAAATCAATATAATTAATTTATTATTGATAAATTCTAAAATTATGATAATAAATATTAATCTATTGTAAAGACTTTAATTAAGTACAAAAGTGCTCTTATGTGTTAATTATTTTAACTTAGTAGAAATATTTTTATAAAAGTAATTTTTTAGTTTATTGTGAAAATCCTGGTTAAGGTTACTAGAAATTACCAGGTTACGATACCCGCAAGCGTTAGGGAGAGGCTTGGGATTAAGGTTGGTGATTTATTGAGTGTCGAGGTTGATGATGATCGTATTATCCTTAGGAAGGTAATTCAGGAAATACCAATGATTAGGTTGGGTAGGGAGTTAACGATCAGTGATATTGATAGGCTCATTGAGGAGGGTTTGATGAGTAATGTCGGAGGCAGTGATTGATACTAATGCGTTGATATTTTACATAGTTGAGGATTCTAGGGAACATACCAGGGCAGTCAGGGTTTTAGATAGTTTGGACAGATGGTTCTTACATCACATTGTTATTTATGAGCTGGTCTGGTTCTTTAGGTCTGTCAATGTGCCGAGGGATCACGCTATGGACATTTTAGGTAGTTTAATTAACCATAGGAAGGTGGTTTTAGTATGCGATAATGATATTATTAAGTGGGTGTTACGTATGATGCAGAGTACTGGTTGGGGACTTGGTGGTTTTAACGACTTAGTGGTATTAGGAACTGCATATGCGTTGGGTAAGCCGTTGTTCACGTTTGATGAGGAGCTCAGGATAAGGGCTAAGAAGGTTGGTGTTAGAGTTCTTGAGGTTTAATTCGTAATGTAGTGCTTTTAACCTCATTATCATTGTCTGTTTTGTATGCGGTTTGTTAGGGAGCCCATGTATAAGTTCATTAAGGATCCTAGTGACGTTAGGGTTGGCGAGGTTGTTAGGAGGGGCTGGATTAGTGGTGATGTTGGTATTCTCGGTGTTCCCTGGGATGGGGCTGTCGGTACTAGGCCTGGCTCTAGGCTTGCTCCCTCCAGGGTTAGGTCCTGGCTTTACTCCTCACCGTACATCCTTGGCAATACTTCGATCATTGATCTTGGTGATGTTGATGTGGTTGTTGGTGATCATAATGAGACTTGGCATAGGGTTGAGGAGACTGTTAGTGAGGCCCTGGGCCTTGTTAGGGAGTTAGTTGTGATTGGTGGTGATAGCACATCATCCTATGCTGCATTCAGGGGCTTAAAGAGAGTAGTTAATGATGGGTTAGCATATATACTGCTTGATGCTCACCCTGACGTTAGGATCGTTACCGAGGGTTTAACCAGTGGGCAAGTAATTAGGTGGATTAAGGATGTCGACCCTAATGCCTACATAGTCATAATCGGTGTTAGGACATACTCAAACGCACCCTACTTATTTAATGAGGCTAGGAAATTAGGTATCAATATATATACCATTGACCAGGTTGATTCCATGGGTATTAATGCTGTGGTTAATGAGATTACGAGTAGTATTGGTAATAGGATTGTTCATTTAAGTATTAACCTTGATGTTGTTGATCCAGCCTTCGCACCTGGCGTTAATAGTCCATCACCCGGCGGCTTCACATCAAGGGAGGTAATTAGGCTCATCCGTGAGTTAAGCACTAGATTAACGCCTAGGGTTTTCGACGTCGTTGAAGTCACGCCGCCGTTCGACATCAATGACGTGACGAGCATGCTCGCATCAGCAATAATAATTAATGCAGTGTGGGTTCATAAAGTATGATTTTATGGTAACTTAGGAAAATAGATAATAAAAATAAGGCTTATTTTGAGGTGTCCTTACCCTGTTATGAATTACTTCATGTACTTCCTAAGTCTATTTTCGGCTTCCTCCCAATTCAGCACATTCCAAATGGCATCTATGTAGCCATTCCTGTTATTTTTATACTGAAGGTAATAGGCATGTTCGAATTCATCGACTATTAGGAGAACTGGTAGCTCTGCGATGTGTTGGTTATAGTGGTTTTCGAAGGTTGTGAATTCCAGGTTCCCAGACTCTGGGTCGTAGTAGAGTACGGTCCATCCACAGCCTGGTAATGATCTCATGACCTCTGCGAATAATGCCTTAAACCTATCAAAGCTTCCAAACTGCTTCTTTATTAGGTCGCCTAGGTAGCCGCCTGGTGTTCCTCCACCCTTTCCTGATGGCGCCATTGAATTCCAGTATAGCGTGTGGAGTTTATGGCCGTTGACATTGAAGAATAGGTTCCTCAGTAATCCCTGTATGTCGTAACTAGTTACATCACCCTTAATTATCTTCTCAAGTCTTTCTATTGTAGCGTTGGCTCCGTTTACATAGCCCTTATGGTGACCGTTGTAGTGTACATCGATTACTTGACCACTTATGTGCGGTTCTAGGGCATTTATTGAATAGGGTAGTGGTGGTAATTCGTATCTTTTGAAGAGATTTGCTGGTAAGCTCATCAAGTCTTTTGTAGTGGTTGGACTTATTAAATGTTGTCCTTTCATTATTTTAACTTGGGATGATAAAGTGCTAATAATTACCCTATACATGCTTGCGGGATTTCTTTCTGTGCTTATTGGTGGTTGGCTTTTCACTAACTCAATGGAGTACATTAGTCATAGATACAGGATTGGTTCTTCCTTTGTTGGTGCCGTGTTATCACCCATTCTTACATCACTTCCGGAGCTAATAGTATTTCTAATAGCCTTGTTGTTCTATGGTGGTGTATCTGGTGAGGATGTAGCCGTGGGTACCATTATCGGGGAACCCTTTGTGGTATCCACCATTATATACCCGATTATTTTCATAGTGGCCGCTATTGGTTTTTACTTACGGCGTAGAAGCGATACTGCTCTTGAGGTTGATAAGGCATTGATAATACCATTTATCGTAGTCCTACTCCTATTTCCCACCGTACTTTTACCCGCACTCATTAGGTCACTGGTGATTAGGTACTTGGTAGCGGTGTTTTTGGTTACGGCTTACTTACTGTATGTACACGTAATGAGGAGTAGGCAGGGTCTCGTGATTGAGGATTACGAGGGACTTTATATGCTCAGAGTCATTAGGGGATATAGGATTGAGTTTATGCCCTTTATTCTTCAGCTTGTAATTTCCGTGGTGTTATTATTCGTGGGTTCTAAGGCCTTGGTTGAGGGTGTTATTGATTTGTCGAAGTACCTCATGCTTGATGTGATGGGGTTATCAATAATCATAGTACCGACGGCTACGGTACTTCCTGAATCAATAACTGCGGTAATATGGACATGGAGGGAACGTGATACAATGGCCGTTGCTGCACTAATTGGTGAGAAAGTCCTTTACTCAACTGTATACCCGGCATTAGCACTTGTGGCCACCAGATGGTTACTGAGTGTTGAGGCTTTAGTAAGTGTTGCGGTTGTTGAGGTGATATCCTCTGCAATGCTTTATCACGTAATTAAGGGAAGATTAACCTGGGATGTAGCCCTAATAGGACTTATTGGTTATTTAACCTATGTACTAATTCTATTGCATGTAATCTAATGCCATGAATTACCAGGCTCCATTAACAGTAGGTCAGCCCCATGAGCATCAATAATTCGAGTGGTACTAGATTCAGGATTATCATTAATGGTATTAATGACACGTACTGATTAAGCAATTCCTCAAGTTTTTCATTACTTATCGTATTAATACTACCAATAATGCCTTCCAAGACCCCTCTCAGCTTCTCATAAGTCCTTTGAGTCTCTTTAAGACCCGTCGGTGTTAGGTCAAATACCTCCCTCTTAATTATCAAGCCCTTCTTAACTCTCGTAACTAATTTATCATGTTCCATATACTGAATTTCCTCGACAATCTCCCTAACATCTCTACCCAGGTAATAAGCGATTTCCTCAACGGTTAATGGACCCCTCCCCCTAAGTAAAACGAGAACCTGCTCACTCAATGATATATCCATGTATTAGCACTTAAAAAAGACATAATAAGCCTTGCTCACAGACTTTGCAATGCCTAGGGCTAGGCTTGGCCGTTTATGGATTGGTGATGGCGAACCAGTTAGGCTAGTTGGGGTTATTAATGCAAGTCCTGAATCCTTCTTTAAGGGCTCCGTCAGGAAAACAATTAACGATGCTATTAAGGCCGCAGAATTCATGATATCTGGAGGTGCCGATATTATTGATATTGGCGGTATGTCCACGGCGCCGTATAATAAGACCATCATCAGCATTGATGAGGAAATAAATAGAGTCGTACCCATAATTAAGGCTTTGAAAAAGGAGTTTCCTGACTTGACGGTGTCTATCGATACATTTAGATCAAGGGTTGCTGAAGCAGCGTTGGATGTAGGTGCCGATGTAGTGAACGATGTCACGGGATTAAAGGGCGATAATGATATGGCACATGTTATAGCCGACCATGGAGTATCCGTTATTATCATGGCCAGAGAACGTATCGTTCCTGCGCAAGGTAATGACCCAGTCATTAGAACTATAGATGCGTTGAAGGAGAGCTTAGATATTGCATTACGTAGTGGCATTAGTGAGGGTAATATTGTTATTGATCCAGGCGTTGGTGCATGGCCTCCATTAAGTATGGATCCATTATTTACAGGTGGTGAACCGTTGAGGGGTGAGTATATTCGTGGTGATAATAAGTATCCGTGGTATTCCTGGGATTCAATAATTATAATGAGCATAGGCAGGATAAGGAATGAAGTAGGTAAGCCGGTACTTGTTGGTATTTCCAGGAAGTCATTTCTTGAGAGATTAATGCGTAGGAATGCACCGCCTGAGGAGAGACTATTCGCATCAATTGCTGCGGAGACTGTTGCAGTAATCATGGGTGCGGATGCCATTAGGACTCATAATGCCCATGAGAGTAGGGATGCCATTAAAGTTGCTGAAGCCCTTA
The DNA here is from genome assembly GCF_000190315.1 of Vulcanisaeta moutnovskia 768-28. Classification (NCBI taxonomy): domain Archaea; kingdom Thermoproteati; phylum Thermoproteota; class Thermoprotei; order Thermoproteales; family Thermoproteaceae; genus Vulcanisaeta; species Vulcanisaeta moutnovskia. The sequence goes on along the minus strand of NC_015151.1, from coordinate 752,629 downwards.
GATCATGCCTTAATAAGGACCCTGGTATATGTAATGAGGAGCTTATCAAGATTGTTAAAGGTAAGTAATCATTTAAATTATTAGGTATTTTATTGATACCGTGGATAACATAGTTATTGCTAGGGAGGCAGCGGCTAGGGAAGCTATTAAGTATCTCAGGGATAAGTACGTGGTTGGTGTTGGGACTGGATCCACAGCAATGGCCTTCCTCAGGGAACTTCATAAATTAATAATTAGTGATAGCATTGAGGAAATTCTCTTAGTTCCAACATCGACTGAAACTGAGATCGAGATAATTAAACTGGGACTAGCGCATTTATTGCGCTACCCTTGGCAAGTTAACCATGTTGATGTGGCTATTGACGGCGCTGATGAGGTTGATAGGAGGAAGAACCTCATTAAGGGTGGTGGTGCTGCCCTAACCAGGGAGAAAATTATTGATTATTGGGCTAGGGAGTTCATAGTCATTGTTGATGAGACAAAAGTCTTTCCCTCAATACCGAGCAAGCACCCAATACCAATTGAGGTAATACCCTTTGCCTGGTCAATCATTAAGGCGAGACTTGAAGAACTTGGTGGAACAGCCGAGTTAAGGTTTGGTAGTGGCAAAAGGGGACCTATCGTTACTGACAACGGCAACTACATAATAGATTATATGCCTAAGGCGGTAATGAATCCTGATGATATGGAGAGAATTATTAAGGAAATACCAGGGGTTGTTGAGGTTGGGATATTTAGTGGTAAGAGGATTTCCAAGGTGATAATTGGTAGGATTGATGGATCAGTTACTACCATGGATTGATCTTCAAGGCAATAATGCCTGAAAGCTCATCAATTGAACTCATCAATTTGGTTATTGCATCATGATGCGATTGAACGTTAACCACGTACTTACTTATTGTTTTATAAATGCGTGTTGTTACTTTACCGCAAGTTGAACATGAATTGTTGGCATTAATCACTGAGTACGTGACGTAGGCGAGCGCGGCTATTAATTGCGTAATTATTGAGTTAACATCATGAAGTTTTATCGCTGAGTTTGCGCTCATGGAGTTAATATCCTCCTGAAAACCACTGGTTGGTATATTCTGTACGGTTGATGGTGTCGATAACTCCCTAAGCCTGGCTGCCAATGCCGCGGCAGTATACTGAGCAAGCATTAAGCCAACACGCCAAGGACCATTGGCCAAGTAATTATTAATGCCATTGATCTCCCTCCTAAGTAATTGAGCTATCTGCCTCTCAATTAAATTGCCAAGTACAGCCAGTGACATGTTGAGCAGGTCCGTTGATAAGGCCACATACTGACCATGAAAGTGACATGTCGAAAATACAGCGCTATTAACAATTATTGGATTATCACTCACGGAATTAACCTCATTCAATACGTTACGTAGGACCCAAATAAGTGCGTCAAGTACTGAACCAAGGACCTGTGGTATACACCTTATTGAGTATGGGTCTTGAACCCTACCACTAGTGTTCACATTCTTACTGTCACTCAATAATTCACTCATTATCTTCGCAACCTCGATTTCACCACTATGCAACTTAGCGGAATTTGCCTCAATACTTAACGATGCCATATTAGCTCGTGATGCCTCAATCATCAGTGCCATAACCGCTAATGCAGCCTTCAATAACCTATAGGAATCCCAAATACCCAACGAAGCCACTGCAGCACTGTAGCTAGTTCCATTAATTAATGATAAAGCCTCCTTATAACTAAGGCTTAACTCACTAAGTCCAATTGACTTTAGAGCCTCTATACTGGGCATTACCCTACCCTGATACCTAACAAAGCCCTTACCCAGTAGGGCTAATGCAATATGCGCTAATGGCGCTAAATCACCCGAAGCACCTACCGAACCGTATTTAGGAACCAACGGTGTTATCCTCATGTTAAGAAAATCAACTAATCTCTCTACAATAATGCTCCTAATACCACTGTACCCTAGGGACAATTGATGGGCCCTAACAAGCATTGTAGCGCGAACCCAGTCATCAGGTGCATAATCACCAACACCCATTGAGTGATCAATAAGCATATCCAGTGAGTACTTGGCTACGTCCTCGGGATTAACAGTTACATTATATAAATCACCAAGTCCCGTATTAACACCGTAAATCCTAACATTACCATGAATTAAATTCTCAAGAACCATACGGGACCGCTTCATCGCATCCAAGGCATTATTACCCACCCTGACCTCCTCATAATTCCTAGAGGCCTTGATTATGTCATCCAAGGTTAGGTGCATGCCTGCTCCAATCTCCACGACCATATAATCCTAGGTACTACAATGTAAATTAATTTATTTTCCTTAATAATGATTATTCAGAACTCCCTAAGGCCCTTAATAGGTAATTAGCCAATATACTAATACCCTCCTCGATATCTCTCTCACTCTCCCTCGCAAAAGCCATCCTTACATGGAACTTACCCACCTCCCCAAAGGCCGATCCTGGCACTACAGCAACATGTGCCTCCCTAACAAGTTTCATTGCAAATTCATAATCATTAATATTAAGCCTTCTTAAATACGATCCTAGATTCGGGAATATGAATAAGCCAGCCTTTGGCTTTACGACAACTGCCTCGGATAGGTATTCCCTAATAGCCTTGTGCATTGTCTCCATCCTCGACTTATAAATCGGCAAGGTCTCACTTAAGTACCTCTCCTTGTACTTCCTTAGGTATAGTAGACCAGCGTACTGAGCAGGCGTTGGTGGATTTAGGTTCGTGTACTGCTTAACCCTATTAAACACCTTTATGAAGTCCTCATGGGCTATTACGTAGCCTAGTCTCCAGCCGGGCATTGCTGGGTCCTTGGAGAACGTGTTCAGGGCAATGACGTTTTCAAGACCGTACTTAATGGCGTACGTATGAGAGCCCTCATAATAAAGATGCCTATACGCCTCATCATAGATTAGGAATGCGTCATAGTCACGGGCTAGGTCAATCAATAACTTAATCATGGAATCGCTAAGGACTCTACCTGTTGGGTTGTCTGGGTTAACGGCTATTATTGCCTTAACCCTCCTACTCATCACGGCCTTAACATCCTCCTCACTGGGCTCCCAACCAAGCTCCTCCCTAGCCCTAACCCTGATAACCTTACCACCCAGGTAATTAATGACTGGCTCATACATTAGGTATGTTGGGTCGAAGAGTATAACCTCATCACCTTCATCAATAATCGCCATAAAGGCTGCTAAGATAGCCTCTGCGGAGCCTGCGGTGACCGAGACATTGGCACTACTTATCTTAACCCCTGAGTACCCTGTGTAGTCTTCGGCTATTGCCTCCCTCAACTCCTCAATACCACTGCTCGGCGTGTACATGCTATACTCAAAGGGTCTCTCAAGAAGCTCCTTCGTAAACTCAAGAAGCAACTCCCTACTCGGCGGAAGACCAGGCTGACCAATATGGAAGCCATAAACCCTAACACCAGAACTCTCAAGCCTAACAACCTCCTCATTAACACCCCTAATGGCTGATCCAGGAAATGCATTACTTCTTGTTGATATCCTCACGATGCACAAAGAATAGTAAGCGTTTATAAAGGTTGCTCTTGTTAAATATATTCAACTATACCTTACTCATTATATCTATATACTTCAAGCCACTACCGGTTAGTATAATCACGACCTCATCATCACTACCTATATAATTATTACTCAATAATTTCATGTAGCCTGAAAGGGCTATTGCACTACTAGGCTCAACTATGTATCCTCTCTTTAACAATGTTTTCCACGCTTGTAAAAGTTCATCATCCTCAATCACCAATGCATCACCCCCACTACCCGTGACCGCATTAACCATTTGACCAAGCCTTGGCGGATTAGATACCCTAAGTGCATCCGCAAACTTAGTTGGCTCTTTCGAATACTCCCCATGAATCCTCCCATATAGATCAGCAAATCCCTGGGTTTGAACGGCATAAAGCCTTGGCACTTTATTAATAAGACCAAAACCCAGTAACTCATTGAAGCCGATCCATAGTCCGAGAAGCAACGTACCAGCTGATACCGGGAGAATTACGGCATTGGGTACATGCCCTATTTGATTAAGTAATTCGTAAGCCAAGGTCTTCGTACCCTGTAAGAACCAGGGGTTCCATGCATGCCCGATATAAACCTCGTTAGGTCCCACGGACTTAATAGCCACCCTACTGGCTTCAGTCCTAGAGGAGGTCTCTATTAATTCAGCGCCCAATGATCTTATGAGGGTCTTCTTACCTTCAGGTGCATCCTTAGGTACGTAAATTCTAGCCTTAATACTGGCCGTAGCAGCATAGGCAGCTACTGATATACCTGCATTACCACTTGAATCCTCAACTACAGCCTTAGCACCAAACTCTAGTGCCTTTGATATGGCCACCGCGGATCCTCTATCCTTAAACGAACCAGTTGGATTAAGGTACTCAAGCTTTAGGTAACTGCCTTTACCAAGGAAATCAGCCTTGACTAATGGCGTGAATCCCTCACCAAGACTAACTAGGGGTTTCGCAGGTATTACACTTGAGAATCTCCATAAACCCCTATACTCACTCAAAGTAAACTTTAATCCCTCAATTACTAGATCAAGTGGGCCTCCACATTTAGGGCATTGCCAAAGCCATGAAGTCGCCTCAATCGTGTAACCACATCTTGAACACCTATATTCTATCTTCATAAGGGACCTAGGTTCTACCGTATTACTATATAAAAAGCATTAACTCACAATGTGCGATATGGTGTTATATTTCATGCGTTGATATAACAACGCATTAATCATGGACATAAATAAACCTATCATTACCTACCTTCTTCACAAAGCCATACCTCATGAATTGTACTATCTCGCCGTTGGCCACCTGTTCAACAGCATGTTCCGCAAGACCCTCATCCTCAACAAGCCTTAAATCCTCAGGCCTTACAATCCTTATTGTCAATCCATCAGGCGGTACCCACTGAATTATTACCGCATTAACCTTCTTAGCGCTCTCAAGATCTTTACTATGCATATATGCAGTTAGGGCGTTGCTTGTTTTCTCGATTATTTCGACATTTACGAGCTCCATTAAACGAATTACCGAACCTACGCTAACCTTCTCATAGTCGGATCTACTTATGAAAATAATTACCTCATTATTACTTGGCTTGAGAGTTATTGTTCTAAATCCTCGCTCTGGGTACGATGGATGCATTGGCAGTTTTGCTGTTAATTCTTCGGTAACGTCCTTAATTATTACCTTAATAGGGTTTATAACGGCCATGTATCTATTAGCCCTTGGTTCAATTATTTTCCTATTTTCAGCAAATAGGTTTGCTGAGGATATCGTTGCGTCTGTTGGCTTCACACCGACTTGAAGCATGATGTTCCAAATAGCCTCGGGCTGAATACCCCTATTTCTAAGGCCAGCTAGTGTTGGTAATCTAATGTCATCCCACCTAATACCAAGTGCCTTTAGCCTAGTCTTACTAAGTGTCATGCCCACAATCCTGAGTCTACCGAAGTGAATGGCCTCTGGTTGTTCCCAATTCATGTGCGCATAAATAAAGGATTGTTTAATGGTATTCACGGAATGCTCCTGAGCCCTAAGTATGTGTGTTACTCCCATTAAGTGATCATCAATTGATACTGAAAAATTATATGTGGGCCAAACAACGTACTTAGTACCAACCCTTGGATGTGGGTACTTGGTCGTGTCTATGATCCTCATGGCGACCCAATCCCTAACACTTGGGTCTGGATGTTGAAGATCAGTCTTTATTACCATGACAGCCTCACCTTCCTTATAACGCCCCTCCAGCATCTTATCGAAAAGCTCAAGGTTAATACTCGGGTCGGCCTCCCTATTCTTACACGGCTTTCCCATCATCTTAGACTTCTTCCAGTCATCCGGCGTACAGTCTGTGTCCTTTGCAGCAACGTACGCACCGCCTTTCTCAAGGATTTTCCTGGCAATGTCATAGTAAATACCCATCCTATCAGATTGAATGTACTCCTCATCCCACCTAATACCAAGCCACTTTAGATCCTCTCTAATCGCGTCATAAGCCTCGGGAAGCGGTCTCTTGGTTCTTGGATCGGTATCCTCAAACCTAAGAACAAACTTAGCCTTTCTGCCTAAACTCTCGTACTTCAGCTTATAGGCATAATTAATAATGGCAGGTCTAGCACTACCAAGGTGCAGCACAAAGTCTGGGTTTGGTGCAAATCTGAGTGTTATCACCTCATACTTATTATCGTTAGGCAACGACGGTAGATCCTCAATACCCTTCCTATAGGACTCAACCTTCCTCTCACCAAGGGCCTCAGGCCACTTACTCATTAGTAAATTTCTTTGTTCATCAATGCTTAGGGAGTTTACGTAATCAATAACCTCCTTAACAATCTGAGCAACCTCCTTAGCCGCTGACCTTAATGAAGGGTCCTCAGCAAATACCTTAGAAATAACGGCATTTATGCTGGCTTTACCATTGAACTTTACGGCATTAATTAATGCATGCTTTAGGGCAATATCCCTAATCCTATCCTTATCCACGGACACGTTAATTAGTTAAAATGAAATCTTTTTAAACATACGCTGGCAATCGGCGTATGGACAGGGTCTCCCTACTCATTGGTCCAATAGGGCAGTTAGTCACGGCTAAGTCAATGCCCTGGAGATATGGGGATCCCATCTTAGTTCTTGAGAATGCGGGTATTGCGGTTAACGGTGATAAGATAACCGATGTTGGTTCGTGGGATTCCATAAGTAGGAAGTATGAGGGTAAGTGTAGAATACCTGCTGAGGAATCATTGGTGACGACTGGGCTTGTAGATCCACATACACACCTACTCTTTGCTGGTTCGAGGGAGGATGAGCTTGAGCTAAAGCTCGAGGGTGTTCCATACGAGGAAATACTTAGGAGGGGTGGTGGTATTTATAGGACTGTTAGCGCCACAGTTAGTGCAACGGATGATGAACTTAGGAGGATACTCCTTACTAGGTTGTTTGAAGTTGCGAAGTACGGCACGACCACAATAGAGGTTAAGAATGGTTACGGTATTGATCCAGACCAAGAAATAAGGCTTCTCAGGATAATCAATGATTCATCAGTCAATGCACCCATTGATATCATACCAACATACCTAGTCCACGTACCACCAAGGAACATGGATAGAAGGGAATACATTAATGCCGTGATAAACTCCCTCGACAATGCAAGAGGATTAGCAAAATTTGTGGATGTATTCTGTGATGAGGGCGCATTTACAGTACGGGAGACCAGGGATTTATTTAAAGAAGCATTAAGAAGAGGCTTTGGGCTTAGGCTTCATGCCGATGAAATAGCCTATATCGGATGCAGCGACTTGATTAATGAGTTTAGTATTGCATCGCTTGATCACTTACTGAATCTACCTGAACAAAATGTAAGATTGATTGCCGAGAGGGGTTCCGTAGCGACCCTATTACCCGTGACCATACTCTCACTAATGAGCAGCAAGAGACCACCGGTTAAGGCATTAAGGAACGCAGGTGCGCCCATTGCACTTGGTACGGACTTCAGCCCAAACTCCTGGTCCCTAAACATGCAATACGTAATGGAACTAGCCACATACTTACTCGGCATGACACCCATGGAAGTCATAATGGCCTCCACAGTCAATGCAGCATACAGTCTCAGCCTCAGAGACAGGGGTATCTTACAACCTGGTTACTTAGCAGATATCGTTATTTGGGATGTACCTAATTATAGGTGGTTAAGTTATGAATTAGGCAGGAATAAGGCCTTGATAGTCATAAAGAGGGGCATGATCCTGGAATCAACGCCAAGTGGTACCATAATAAGTAAAGAATGCACTTGAAAGTTTTATTTAGTTGATATAATATGCGTATTAATGATCATCGATGGAGATAAAGCTCGATCCAGAGGAGGAGTATGTAATAATGCCATTAAGTGTTTTAGAGAGGATTCTGAGGTATGCCACGGTTGTTTGCCAGGAACATTGCCCAGCCGGTAGAGACCCAGCAACGTGCCCATATATAGTTAATTTAACAAAGCAAATCGGGTTAAGTCCGCCGCCTTGCATTAATGATTATGGTGAGTATAGACAAGAAACATTCAGAACAATGATTAGGGATCTAGAGCGTAAGTATGGTATGAGTATTGAGGAGTTCATAAATACGGTTAGAAGAAGAAAGCCAAGGAGTCTTGAGGAACAGACGGACTTCATGGAGGCGACCTTCTACCTTGGTGTTCTCAAGGAGTTAAGTAATACGAAGAGCATATACGTTACGAAGGGTTACAATATAAGTGTGAAGGAGGCTGTTGCAATTAGGTAATTAGCTTTATTAAACAATGAATAACAGGGAGAGGGAAATTAGGCTTGTTATTAGGAATATTAGTAATATATCATTAACAACCTCCTTCTCAGTCTTTGGTTTCCTCATTACTATTAACTTAACTAAGGTAATTGGTGATCCAGGTATTTTATTTGCATGAATAACACCGTCATTCACAATGACGGGCCTTTTCAAGGTTTCTCTTGGCCTGAAGCCCCTTGCAGTTATGACTATTAAAAAGCCATTTATTATGTATGGCAGTGCCGATATTACTCCCTGAGTGCCAGCATTGTATAGTACCATGAATGCACCCATCATTGCACCAAGTGCGTAACTACCAACATTCCCATTGAAAACCCTCGCTGGGTACCAGTTAAATATGGCTAGGGGTAAGACCATTAGCACCAGCACTACTGTCGCTGGTAAGGCATAACTAAACCCAACCATGTAAGAGATTATTCCGCTCACGGTTATTATCATTAATGTTGAGACGGGAACTATACCATTCATTACATCAAGCATATTAACGGCATTAGCCATGACCGTAACTGCGAGCATGGAGAGGAAAGCAACTACGAAGAAGTTATGAACATGACCAATTAAGATTATGTAAATATAACCATGCATTACTGCCGGTATTATTAATGATGGAACTATCGGTAAGAATACTCTGACACTAACGGGCAATCCCCTGAGATCATCAGCAAGCCCTATTAAACCAACCGTTATAGTAACAAGCCCAAGTGCGAATAATCTCAAGTCATTGATTAGGTAGGCAAATACCGTGGCTGCACTCATGGCTATAAGTATTGAAACACCACCTATCTTAGGTACTAAAACCCTGTATGGTTTATGTACGTCAGGTGCAACAAGCCTTGGATTTCTCACCCTAGATATTACGTATACGGTAGTTAATGATAAGATGAAGGATATTACTGCAATTAATACATAGTTAGTACTAATGATCATGGATTTCGCCTAAACCAATCTATGGTGGCCCTCAACCCACTGAATAAGTCATATTTAGGCTTGAACCCTAGAACCCTCATGGCCTTACTAATGTCTGGGTAGCTCCTAAATGGTTCGGCAGTTCTCGGCTGCACATTAATCCTAGAACTGGAACCAACCAACTTAATTATTGCCTTGGCGAGATCCAATATAGACGTTTCAACACCAAATCCTATATTGAAAGCTTGACCAATGGCTTCGTCCTTCCTAAGCGCTAGCTCCGTTGCATCACATAGATCCTCAACATAGAGAAAGTCAGTGGTATCAGCACCGCCATTATTTACCACTAAATCCTCATTCTTGAACGCCTTTGTTATGAATATACCAACAACACCATTATCATAGGGACCATAGGGCTTCCATAACCTAAATATTGTCACAGGCACCTTATGAACAACTTGGTATGACATTGAAACAGCCTCCGCAGCAACCTTACTCCAACCATAACCCTCAAATGGCCTTAATGGGTCATCCTCCATGACGGGTAGTTTAAGGGGCTTACCATAAACATTAGATGTTGAGTATAGCAAGAACCTTGCATTTAGAATCCTCGTAAGTTCCAATACATTTATAGTACCAACAACATTAACATCAAGACCCTTAAGTGCGCCTGCGTTTATGAACGATCTTGGATTTGGGAAAGCCGCTAGGTGAATTACAGCATCAAAACCCTCCTTAGAAAGCCCAATAACATCATCCCTCCTCGTTATATCAACCATGTAATCCGTGGTCTCAGCCTTAACCATATCAAGGCCATGCGCATCGTAACCCCTAGCCCTCATGCAATTAACCAAGTTTCTTCCTAAGAACCCTGAGGAACCAGTTACTAAAATTTTCATCGGATCACCGACTATAGGATTACCTTAATAATAATTACCCACTGAAAATACCATTAATACTTACTTACCCTCATTTACGAGCCTCTTTATCTCATTAATAATAAGCCTTGTTGGGTCTTCCATCCTGCTTAATACGGAATTCGTATCCACATGCGTAATATCAGCCCTAAGAACAGATTCAAGCACATTTAGGCAATCCTCATCGACGCACCTATACAGCGGCAATCCCTTATTTATTAGGTAATCATCTATATAGTAATGCTGTGGGAAGTAACTAATGGCTGGTGTACCTAGTAATGCGGCTTCATGCGCCATTGTTGAACCACCAGTGATTACTAACCTTGCATGCCATGACAAGTCAATACCATCAAGTCTCATGTTTTTAGGAATTATTAACTTACCAAGTCTCAGGAATAAGCCTAGCTCTGACTTTATCAACTCCTCCTGGTATGGGTATCTCGGAAACATGACCACGTAATAACCCCTCTCAAGTATGCTTTTGGCCATCCTAATTAGCAATCGTGATCTATCACCATAACCGTAATAGGACGCCCTTGACTCCTCAAACCTAATAACAACGAATTCCTTACTCCTAATCCCAAGCCTAGCAATTGAGTCTCCAGTGGGTTTAAACCTGTTAATCCACATTAGCTCAAATATGCCATCAAAGGCCCTAATCTTATCAATCTCGGCACTGGATACATAACGAGACCACTCACTCATGGGAATTGCCGAGGGCGCTATTATAGTATTGGCTAACGGCAGTGTTAGTTTATTGACAAAGTATGAGTGAGCCGTATCCGTTAATGCTATTATTGGCTTACCTAAACCGAAGGCCACCCTAACTGCGTCAGGTGATGTTAATGAAACATGCACATCAAAGTCCCTAATTACATCAAGTAATGCTATTTGTCTCTCAATACCCCTTATCAATTTCTCCCTAGGACTCTCGCCATGGTAACCAACGCATTCATAGTGAAGATTGAACATGTCCAAAACCTCTTCCACATAATCGTATCTCCTACATGTTATTATAAAATCTATATCATGTCTTCTGCCCTCCATGCCCAGTACAGCCACTATCCTGGCTTGCTTAGCCGTTAATGCATCAAACCATGCCTTAATTACCATGTCTAAAGACACAGTTAATAAGCCTATTTTAATTTTAGTGCAGGTTGCTTTGATAATTTATCCTCTAACACGCATTGAAATTGGCGACTTATTTAACGGACTTAGGCAAACAGGGCATCTATAACCCCATTGCCTAAGTACCTCGTCAATACTCTTAAGTTGTTGATCACCATAAAAGGTAAAGCCACAGGAGTGGCACTTAATGATTATTGGCATACAGCATTCCTCATTATGATTATTTTATAAGAATTACTATCACTATACACAGTAAATTAATGATGCTCTTTGAAGATTACACAGGTAATATGTATATAATACATAGATACAAGTCCAGCGATAAGGAAACACTACTCGTAAACATTCATGGCAAGACCCGCATATGCGTAAATCAACCCGTCAAGCTCATCAAGCGTTAAGTACGGATACCTATACTTAAACATATCCTTCTTTCCATTAACAATACCCTCATCAATTACCCTAATCCTAATATTAACATCACTCAGTGAGTTCAGGAAGTCCTTAACGAGCGATGAAACACCTGGACTAGTACCAATTATTAAGTTAATGGTTAATTGCCTAGATAATCTTCTTATTATCCTGATGAGCCTAATGAAGCCTAGCGTTACGTGAATTACGGGTAATTCATTAATGAGAATAATAACACCGCACCTAGAGTTCCCCATGTCAATACCAATGTTTAACTCATTAAGTCTCAATCCCTTAATTATTGCCTCAATAATACCATCAACGCTTAAATCACTTAATATGAGAGTCCTTGGACAGTGAACCAGGTCCGCCATATATCTCTCAACAATGACTAAATCAAGCCCCAAACAATCCTCCTCATTACCCACATACCTCAATAACACATGTTCAGGAAACACAAGTCCTCTAAGTACATTCCAAGTGGATGACTTACCTACAAAACCAAGTCTAATGCCATCCACTAAATATAGTGTGAACTGAATATATTATAAATCTTTCATACATTAATCACTTAATGGATGTAATACCAATAGCCGAGGAATCACTTGGGGTTAGGTCAATGGCCATGTTCATAAAGACTAGAGACCTGTCCATACTCCTAGATCCAGGTATTAGTCTCTCACCAAATAGATTTGGCTTACCGCCACACCCCCGTGAGCTAGAGAGAGTTAGGACATTAAGGAGTATACTTGAGAGATATTCAGAGGAGACTAATTATGTATTCATTAGTCATTATCATCGTGATCACTTCACAGTACCTTACCCAAGTATTTACATGGGTACTACAAACGAAAGCTACAGGAAAATATATAGTAACAAGGTATTATTACTAAAGTCACCTGATGATGAAAATTGGAGCCAAAGAAGGCGTTATTACGGCTTGAGAAGGGCCATTGAAGGCTTAGTACGTGAAATAATGTTTGTTGATGGTAGGGAACTCACCATAGGCTCCACAAAGCTTGTGATATCACAATCCCTACCGCATGGTGAAGATAATGCAAGAACAGGCAAGGTAATAGCCATTACAATAATTAATAACGATGAGTCATTAACCTTTATGCCTGATGTGGAGGGTCCAGTCTCACAATTAGCCGTTAATTACATAATGGCTATAAGACCACAGACATTAATAGTCGGTGGACCACCCCTTTATCTATCGAGAAAGGGTTTCGGCGAGGATTACCTTAACAATGCACTGAGAAACCTCATGAGCATTTTAAGGGCAGGCTTCCTTGATAGGTTAGTTATAGCCCACCATACATTAAGAGAGTTGAATTGGAGGAATGCATTGAAGGCCTTGTTTGAGGATGCATCTAAGTATAATATTTCGATAATAACATACGCTGGAATGCTTGATCGTGAAGATGAATTACTCGAGGCAATGAGAAAAGAACTATATGCCGCTGAACCACCACCAAAGGATTACCTTAAACAATTCAGGGGAGTTAAGGATGAGAATGAGGATTAACGAACTCTAACCTTATTCACCTTCTTATTCTGCCAAGCATAACGCCTTATCTTCTTTGACCTTCCCCAACCGCAGGCTGCGCAGTAGCCCTTCACTGGGTTGTATGCATGCCTACCGCACCTTGGGCATCTAATGTGTGTCCAACCCTTATTCATCCTTCCAAATGAGGGCGTTCCCTTTCCCATAATTCCTGAACCAAGGCATTTTCTCCTTGCTTAATAAATTTAACTTCCGACATTCAATCACGGGTATTTCATCAATTTACCATCTCATTGCTTATATACGTTAATGCTTTACCTCACCCTATTTACTCAGCGGTAAATCATGAAAAAGAGTCTTCGGTACGCTTCACTAGACCTCCTCAAATAATCTCCTACATGGAAAAAGCCTGTCGGTTTATTGCATGATGTCTCGTAAAGATTAACCTTTAAAATAAGGTTTGAGGGATTAACCGCAATGCCTCGCTGCATGGAAATAGTTAATGAGGAGTTACAGAAAAACCTGAATAAGGTAATACTTGTGAAGCTGAGAAACGGAACAGAAATCAGGGGTGTACTGGTTGGTTATGACCAACACCTAAACCTACTATTAACGAATACGGAGGAGATAAACCCAAAGGGTGGGGTTAAGAGCGGTTTAATGATTATTAGAGGCGACACAGTATTGTTCATAAGTCCATCAATCTGACCTCCTTCCCGCCCTGGAGGGTGTGGGTTTTCTCAGGGTGGTTCATTGGTTTGTGGTTTGCCGCCTTCATCCTCATTGCTTCATTGCTGGTGGCCTTCAGCCACCCCGCTCCGCTCGTCCAGCGGTAGACCACGGGCTGGGTCTTCAGCCCATTACCCCTATCCCTGGCACTGGCCAGGGACTTGGGGCTATGTAGGCTTAGGATGTTTATCGCGGCGTTCAAGTCTGCGTTTATTACCTTCCCCGTGCGGGGACACTTAAACAAGCCACGGTGGATACGCCCACTCTCATGGGTCTCCCCGCACAGGGAGCATGTTTTTGAGGTATTCGCCTCATTAACTGTGGCAATCCTAATGCCCAACTCCTCCCCAATCTCCCTGAAACGCCTAATGATGTAGTTGTAGTTCCAGAAGTTAACAGTCAACTTATTGCCGTGGTTCCGCAATATCTCCTTAGGATACCCCACAATGACTTCACCTACTCCCTTCTCTATCAAGATATTCATAATCCTCCTAACCATGCTGTTCAAGGCATGTTTCAGGAACCTCCTCCTCTTATCATAAAGCAGTTTAAGCCTCCTACCACTCCCCTGCCCATGCCTAGCCAAAACCTTTTGAATTGAACTAATCCTCTTACTGTAATACTCGTATCGAGAGAGAACACCACCACCCTTGAAGAGGTACCAAGAACCATCCTCAACATAAACCGTTGCTAAATTAACAATCCCCAGATCCACAGAAGCCCTTAAATTGCCTTTAGCCTTCACGGTATTCCCCAACTCAACAGGTATGTGTGCGTACCAAGCCCTCCTAGCCTCATCATAATGAATCTCAAGCCTACCCTGCCTCCCACGCCACCTCAGCCTCCCTTTAAACCTTAGGGCCAACTTGAAGTCCTTGAGGTGAATAACTTGATTAGTCTCATCGACAACATACCTATCATTCCTAATGAGGATGATTAACCTATAATTTCCATCCTCATCCTTCCAGTACCCTGGAGGTCTAGGTTTGAACCACTTTGGTAATTTCCCCTCCTCCTTTTCCCTGATTAATGAGAAGAAGCTCCTCCAGTCCTCAGCATTCTTCCTAGCAACCTGCTGAGCATTAACTTTCAGAACATGTTTGTACTTCTCGTAGACCTCCCTTTCTGTCCTAGCAAAATCAACCCTCTCCCCCTCCTTGAACTGCTGCATTCTTAACCAGTTCACCTCATTCCAACACTTCGCGGTTATTACGGCTAGCTCCCTAAGCTTCCCGTGGGTATTCCTATCCACGGCGAGTTTAACCACATTAGTCCTCTTCATTGTTGGCATTTCTTATACACCTCAATGAGTCTCCTAATCACATCATCATAGGTCTCCCTAGGGTGGACCTTCAACTTCCTCAACTCCTCCTTAACCTCCCTACTAACCCTAATCGGCTCAGTAGCAGGCATACTACAGAGGTAGCAGGCAGTAGCTTAAAAAACCCAACCCCACCCCTAGAAGGGACGAGACTTGTCAATCTTTTTGTCATGAACTAATGAGTACCGTCTTGATCTCATACGGCCTAAAGCATAGGTTACTTATATCAGTAGTTCCGTAATCACCTAACTCAATTAGGTCAGTCTCAACACCATCACCACGTATAGAACCCTTAACCTCTGTGCAGGTATTGATGCCGTAGGTCTCATAAAGCCTCATGACTATACCAGAGTCCTCACCCCACTTAAGTGCCTCAAGCATTACCGCTGGGTTTGTAATTTCGAGGAAGGATGATTCACCGCCACTCGTATTCTCAACAATAATTAGTGGTTGATTGAATTCATAGGCTCTCCTAGGAATTTGGGCGATCCTCCAATCACCTGGGTGTGGGTATATGGCGTATGTGAATTTACTATGTCCATAATCAAGGAATGGGTTTGGATAAATCGGTGACCTGAGTAATGTTATTGATACCGTATTCTCCTCAACGGAGTAACCCTGTCTACCATCATTAATAATCGCAACGCCATAATCCGGGTCCCAAACATCAACCCAACGCAAAGCTGGCACCTCGAACTTGGCAACCTCCCAGGTATTACTTGGTCTTGTTGGTCTGCTTATCACGCCGTAGGGTATCTCAAATGATGCATTATGCCCGAATAAACCGAGTTTATACACAGCCTTGAGTAACGTAAGTCTCTCTTTCCAATCAACCTCATTTTCAACATCAACACGCCTATTGAAGGCACTTACGCAAATCCTCTGCTTAATACTTGAGTCCCTAAACTTATAATTAACCTCGATACAACCTCTTAGCGGTCCTCTCTCCACAATACTAAAGCCAATTGGCTTCAACTTTCTACAAACCCTCTTATAGTAAGCCTCTATATCCCAACCATCCCAGCGACTCGGTATATCCTCACAAACCACTAGATTACCTTCTTCAATTGCCCATCTTTTGACTTCTTTATCGTAGATTTTAAGTGAGTCGTTAAAGACAACCTTAATCATTGAGTTCTCAATATAGTCACCACCAACATTAACATCACCAGAGGAAACACCATCACCAACCTCAAAGGATTTCCAACCTAGAGCGGGAATGCTAACAAGGGCTAGGTAACCTTCATCAACCTTCTGCATAGGTACACCGCCTAATTCCTCCTTAGTCATTACCAGCTCTCTGCGAGACCAAGGTAATGAATTAATAATGGTCGTGAGGGAACCTGTACCAAGAACATTCCTGAGCACATTCATTAATTCATTATTAACCTTCCTCAAATCCTCCTCGAGCTCATTAATGATTTCATCATAAACAGCCTTAGTGGATGTGGCACCCATCGGATCATGATACTCAGCCTCAAGGAGTGGATACCAAAGCTCCTCATAATTTTTATGAACACCAACAACCACACTCAGTGCTTCTAACTCCCTGAGCTTAGTTTCGAGAATCCTAACCAACTGCTTAAGCCTAATGCCATTCGTATAGACACCCCTATGGATTTCAAGATATAACTCGCCTCTCCACCTGGGTAGTGAACAGTCCTTAACAACCTTATTAACCAGGTCCTTTAAATTACCCATCACGAGTCTCGGCATACCTGGTAAATCCCTATATGCTCCATACCTCTCGAGCATTAGCCAGGTTGGTCCACCACCACCATCACCCTTACCAAAGGGTAGGAAGGCGGGGAGCTCAGGGCTTGTGTGGTCTGACCAGGCCCTCGCTATTTGTCTCGGTGTTAGGTCTGCGCCGTAGGTTGCGTAGTTTATTGTTGGTATCACTGAGCCATCAATACCCTCCCACAGGAATACGGAGTATGGGAACTTATTAACCGTGTTCCAATACATCTTATGCTCAAAGAACACCTTGATACCAGCCTTCCTTAGTATTTGCGGTAGTGATGCTGGGAACCCAAAGGTGTCCGGTAACCAACCAATCTCCGTCGTGAACCCAAACTCCTTGAGTAGGAACCTCTGTCCATAAAGGAACTGCCTAGCTAGGGATTCACCGCCAGGCAAGTTAGTGTCGCTTTCAACCCACATACCGCCGATTGGTATTACTCTGCCCGCCTTAATGGCGTCCTTAATCCTAGACCATAAATCCTTATCCTCACTAAGCCACTTCAGGTAAGCCATGTTTGAGACTAGGAATGTTAGCTCCGGGTATGACTGGAGCAGTGATAGGACATTAATAACAGTCCTCCTAATCTTCTCCCTAGTCACGTCCCTACTCCACAGCCAACCAAGGTCTATGTGCGCGTGGCCGGCCACGTACACGACGCCCCTATGACCCCTCCTAACTCTCAACTCCTCAATACCCTCCTCAAGAATCCTCAAACCCTCCTTAGCAGCCTTACTGAGCTCGTTGAAGTCCGGAGGCCTTAGGTGCGTGAGCTCCTTAGAATCGTAGTAATTAAATAAGGCCCTAACAAAGCCCGGTGGCTCAACAATATGCCCTCTAACCGCGAACTCCAACTGCCAATTGGCCATGGAATCCAGAGGAACGGCGTCAAGGGCCTCATTAAGCACCCTGAGGTAGTCAAGCCTAAGGTCATCAAAGGCATCAGCAACATCAAGTAGTAACTTAGCCCTCAGGACGAAGTTAAATAGTGAAGGCTCCCTATAGACAACGTACATACCATTGAAACTAACCTTACGCTCACCAAACATCCTAACAGGGGACAAAACAAGCGATAGGGAATGCCTACCCGGGGAAGCCCTAACCCACCTACTCTCACCCTCATCACCGTAATTAAAAACCGCAAACTGAAGATCATCAACCCTCAGGGTACCCTCACCAACAACATCAACGAAAAACCAAGGCTCACCAAAATCCCTAACCACAACAGAGCTGCAGAGAGCACCACCACAAGCCTCGAGATTAACAACATCAACACCCATTATGGAAGCCGCCTCAAGATAAAACAACTTAGTCCTAACACCACCAACATCCCTCAAATCAAAACCCACAAACACCAAACACAAAGAGAAACAAGTACAAATTTAAAAACAACGCACAAACCACGAAAAACAACAAATACGCGCTCCGTAGGAAGAATTTAGAAACGTATTCCCTGAGACATTCCATGGCAAAATTTTGCCACAGAACAATACAAGGACTAATGTTCGAAATTCTTCCGAGAAGCTCACGCCTTGCTTCTTAATTCGTTTATTATGTCGTTTAGTGTTTTGTTTGTTGGCGTTATCCAGTACGTAGTTGTTGACGTTCCTATTAATTCATTGTTTTTATTCCTTAGTTCCGCGGTTATTAACGCCATTGGTTCCTTCACGTGGGTTATCCTGGCAATGGTCTTTAGTACACCCTCGGTTATTGGCTTTAGGTACTTTACTGTTAAGTCCGTGGTCACTGCGATCACGTACCTTGGGTAGTAATGGCTTATTATGGCTACCCAGGCCATTGCGTCGATCAACGCCGCGTGGACTCCACCATGCACAGTGCCCAATACCTGCAAGTGTTTCCTGCCTATCTCCACAAACCCTACTGCACAGTCCCTGCCTACATCCTCAACCCTAATGCCTATCAATACCCAGTAGGGACTTGACTCCTCAATAATCTTCATCGTCCTCAATAACTCATCATTACTCGCCTCACATCTTAATTCCTGCATTGCTAGTTGGCATTACGACTATGGGCTTTAAGCATTAGCCCATGAACAGCCACCTCCAGGGTGGCGTTATTTCGGCCCTGAGCTCCTCTACCTCATCCCAAGGTCCCAACTAATTATCCTGGCCGCTCCACGCCCAAGCACCTCATAAACCTTAACCAAGGCCTTAAACTCCCTCCTATTTGATTTCATTAATTGCCGAGACGTAGGTAACTGCATGTACTCCCTGGGCTTTGATTAATTACGAAGTTTACCTCGTAACCATTTACCCTCAGATAATGAGTACGAAATATCTGGATATAACCCTAAGCAGGTTAAAGGCAAACCACTCCTCAATAACTTACTTAACCACACTCTCAACACTCATGCTGTGGATTCAGCATTGAATAGGAAACAACTTAATCATAAATCTGTTTCCTAGGGAAACAAAGTTAATGAGAACTAGGCATAGGTATTTATTAAAATAAGTAAATAAATTACTTGGTATTATACCATTAATTCTCTTTCTCTTTTAAATAATTATTAAGGCATTCCTTGTTTATTGTTATTTTCCTGTTTATCCACGCCCTCTCGGTTATTTTTATTGGCTGTATCATCTCATCCATCACGGTAAGCGGGTCATAATCCCTACTCAGGACTATGCACCTACCCCTCCTTAGGCATTCCCTGGCTGCCCTAACTTCAGCTGGCTCGTCCTCCGCTAGTATATAATCGAGACCGAGCTCCCTGAGCCACTTAACCCTAGACTCAGCAACGGCTTTATGCTCAGGCCTTGAGTAGTCAATCACGAAGGTGACGCTTGGCCTTAGGTAGTCGTAGTCCAGGGCGAGCCTAACATTCATTAGAAATGTCCTTGGGTCCCTTAAACCGTAGGTTATACTGGCCAGGTCAATCATTAGGTAGTCATACCTATCATTAACTAGGTCTGAGAGAGTCCCACGCTCGACCTCAACAACGCACTTTGAGTATATCCTCCTTAGCCTTGGGTTCATTAATTACTGCCTTCAGTGGTATTTTACAAAAATAAGTAGTTAAGGTTTAGGGAAGTCATTCCTTCATTATTTCATCTATGTATGGTTTCAGGGCTTCGATGACTGCGTAGAGAGCCTCTGGGTTTAGGACCGCATTTATGTTTACCGCCTTATCGATGGACCAGCCCATTAGGACCTTCTTGATGGGTACTTCGAGCTTCTTGTAATTCCTGGTCATTGGTATGTCTGGGACCTGTATTATGTAATCAGCGATATAGTAAGGCCCCAGTTGGTTCCTTAATGTGTTGTTTATTTTCTTTTTCAATTCCTCAGTCAACTGAAGACCTGGCCTTAAGGCAACGAAGAGAATTAACTTGTTCTTAACTTCAACGGCTAGGCTACCCACAACCTCTGGTAGTGACTCAACAACCTTATAAATATCGAGAGTACCAATTCTAATACCCCTTCTTTTTATTGTTGAGTCTGAACGACCAGTAATCATTACCGATCCCCTATTCGTTATCACGGCCCAATCACCATGCCTCCAAACACCAGGGAACATACTGAAGTATGATTCCCTGTACCAGTTATAGTCTTGGTCGTTCCAGAAGTAGATGGGCATCGAGGGCATGGGTTTCTCAATGACCAATTCACCGACCTCATTAACCACGGGCTTACCCTCCTCATTATACACATTGACCGCAGCCCCCAACCACCTACACTGCATCTCACCCTCCCACACAGGCAGTATTGGACAACCACCAACGAATGCTGAGACAACATCAGTCCCGCCACTAATTGGCGCTAGCCAAACATCCTCCTTAACCTTGGTGTAAACCCACTCAAAACCCTGCGGCGATAGCGGCGCTGCCGTTGAGCCAATCTCCCTAAGAGTCTTCAGGTTGAATTGCTTGCCAGGTTCTATCGTGGACTTCATGGCAGCGTGGATATAAGGCGCACTTAGGCCTAGTATTGTGAGGCCCTCCTTCTCCGTAATCTCCCAATATGGTTCGAAGTTCCTAGCCGTTGGATCGCCATCGTAGAAGAGTATTGTCGTGCCGAAGAGCAGGGCATTGACTGTGAAGTTCCACATCATCCATGACGGTGTCGTGTACCAGGTGAATTTATCGCTTGATTTATAATCCATGTGAAGACCAACCTTGTAGGCCTCTAGGAGGACACCACCGTGGCTGTGTACTACTGGTTTTGGTATTCCCGTTGTGCCTGACGTGAATAGTACCCATAGTGGTTCATTGAACTCCATGGGCTCATAGGAAAGCCCAACACCCCTCCTACCCGTCACCTCCCTCCAATCATGCACTGGCTTGCTAAGGCTTAACTCCACTGAATTCCTCATGTTCGGTACTACGACAATCCTCCCAATACTCTGCACCGAATCAACAATCTGCTTAATATCACCATACTTATCAA
The DNA here is from genome assembly GCF_000190315.1 of Vulcanisaeta moutnovskia 768-28. NCBI lineage: Archaea > Thermoproteati > Thermoproteota > Thermoprotei > Thermoproteales > Thermoproteaceae > Vulcanisaeta > Vulcanisaeta moutnovskia. Next base: position 731,199 of record NC_015151.1, on the reverse strand, counting down.
AGATCCTACCATTATACTGATAACCATCAACTGCAATCAATACCTTAGGCTGAAGCAGGTTAAACCTGTCAATAGCAGCCCTAGGAGCCAACTCAGCACCAACACCAACCCAAATGGCCCCAATGCTCGCCGTAGCCAGTAGAGCCACCACAGCCTCTGGGACTTGACTAACATAGGCAGCAACCCTATCACCTCTACCAACACCAACACTCCTAAGCCAATCAGCCAAGGCAGCAACCTCCCTATACAATTGATCCCATGTAAGGCTTCTCCTAAGTCCATCCTCCCTAGCGTATATAATGGCCTCCTCACCCCAACGAGCCGCCTTAAACACGTGCTCTGCATAATTAAGCCTAGAACCAATGAACCAGCGGGCACCAGGCATGGTCTTGGGCTCGAGAACCTTAGTATAGGGTGAGTGGGGGATAACACCGAAGTAGCGCCAGATACTGACCCAGAAGTTCTCGAGATCATCAACACTCCACCTCCAAAGCCTATCATAATTACCCACATTCCTCAGGGGATCATCAACAGAAATCTCAAAATCAAAACCAAAAACGCCATCAACCCAATTAACAAACCTTAAAATATTCGACCACTTAATCACGTCCTGATTAGGCGACCAAAGAACCTTGATATTTTCCACCATATAATTATTGCCTATTAAACGCCCTTATTAAAATTAATTCGTTTAAAGATCGCTTTATATATGTAAAATGATGATGCCGTATTCGTGCTACGTAATGAGTAAAGATTATAAAAAGGCCTGTTATTGTGGCTTGAATGTCCAAGAAGCCAGAATCAAAGGCACCCAGTAAGGCTGAGGAGAAGGCTGGAGCTAAGGCTGCTGGTAAGGCGGCAGAGAAGGCTGCTGAGAAACCAGCGGCTGCGCCGGCTGCTGCGGCAACTAAGGAAGAAGAGGAAGGTGCTGAGGCTGGTAGGAAGGGTTGGTTAACTGCTGCCGTAATACCACAGGAGGAGTGGAAGGGATTTAGGTATAGGGGCTTTACCTTTGAGGATATTTCTAAGATGTCCATGGAGGAGTTCATTAAGTTATTGCCTGCTAGGCAGAGAAGATCTTTAATGAGAGGCTTAAAGCCTGAGCACAGGAAGTTCCTTGAGAAGATTAGGAAGGCTAGGAAACTCATGGCCGAGGGCAAGAAGGTTACCCTAAAGACCCATACCAGGGACATGATAATACTGCCCGAGATGGTTGGCTTAACAATAGCTGTTTATAACGGTATTACCTATCTACCAATTACGATTAGTCCGTGGCATATTGGTCATTACCTTGGGGAGTTCGCAATAACTTCAAAGATTGTGCAGCATGGCGAACCAGGTCTCAAGGCAACAAGGAGTACATTGCACATAGCCTCAAAGTGATACCTCCATTATCTCGTATTGAAAAATACTTATAAATGCCAATTTCACGGTATACACGAGTATGGCAGCAGTAAGTATAGACCCAAAGACATTTTACGCAAATCCACCGCAGGGGAAGCCATTTTACGTAAGATTCACAGTACCGCAGGAAATAGCTGAGAAGGCTTATGAGGTTTTATCAGCTGCAAGGGAAACGGGCAGGATTAAGAAAGGCACCAATGAGGTTACTAAGGCTGTTGAAAGAGGACTAGCAAAGCTTGTTCTTATAGCAGAGGATGTTGATCCACCTGAGATTGTGGCTCACTTACCAATACTTTGTGAGGAGAAGGGTGTACCCTATATTTATGTGCCGAGTAAGGAGAGACTTGGCAAGGCTGCTGGTCTTCAGAGTACGTCAGCAGCATCAGCAGTCATTATTGATCCTGGACAGGCAGGTGCCGAGTTAGAGAACCTTATCAAGCAGGTAAATGACGTTAGGGTTAAGGCTGGCTTAAACCCGATACAAATGCCACAGCCACAGGCTGCACCACCTGCTGAGAAGGCTCATGTTAGGAGGGCTGCCAGGAAAGGTGAGTCTAAGTGAGTAATGAGGAGGTTAAGATTGAGAAGTTTAGCCCGTATGAGGACGCCGTTGCCGCCTTAGTAGTCCAGATTTTAGGTAGGACTGGAATAGCTGGTGAGGTCAGTATTGTTAGGGTTAGAATACTGGAGGGTAGGGATAAGGGCAGGGTAATAACAAGGAACGTGAAGGGACCCGTAAGGGTTGGAGACATTGTAATGCTCAGGGAGACCGAGAGAGAAGCCAGGAAGCTAACAGTAAAATAAGTCAATATATTTACATATTAAATCATGACTTAATCTACACATTCTGTTTCTGTATTTTTAATTAGGTTTTTCGATACCAGCCATAGTAATGAAGCCGTAATTAATCACGTAAATAAGGGATTTAGTATTGTCCTGGTAGGGGATTTTACGTGCCACCTATAGACCTATTAGTGGTTCTTACAATACCCATGATTGCGATTCACATTATAATAGCGATAATTAGTATGAGGTACCTGACGATAGCAAGATCAATCGGTTTACCCATCGCTATTTATGAAGGAATTTACTACGTGCTTCTCTTAACCTACTTACTGTTAAATCGATATGACCCATTGCTCCTCAGTATAGCAGCACTATTTTTGGTAATACATGTAGGTGGTGCCTATTTATACATAAATGGAACGTTGGCGTATTTATCGCGTAAACGTAGTAACCTTAGGTATTATGGTTATTACGAACTTACTGAATTAATGTTCATAATAATTGTCATGTACTTACTCATTCATTGAATTCGGTCCTGAGTGAAATCTTAATAGCTTATTAATTATCCGTATTAATGATGGATAGGAGGTTAACGGTTGATGACTTGAAATTAGTGAGGATGATTCATGATTTGGACGCGGATGCTGATAATAATATCATTGCTTTTACGGTTTCGAAAATAGCGGATTCTCTCGAGGATTATGAAAGGAATATCTGGATTTTTGACGGTAAGGTTTTGAGGCAGGTTACTAGGGGTAATAGTGATTTTTCACCAAGGATCCTAAGTGGAAATAAGGGCTTAGTATTCCTATCAAGGAGAGGTCTCGGTAAGGATAAACCAGGCGTTGAGGTTTGGTATTTGCCCTTTAATGGAGAGGCCGTAAAGATCGCACATATTGAGGGTGGTGTTAGTAATTTACGTATAATTAATGATACCATGTACTTCATTAGTAATGTTGGTCCGATACAGGAGGATGTGAAGTTCGTTGATGAATGGCCTCTTTGGTTTAATGGTAGGGATTTCATACATACGTTTAAGTCGCACCTGTTCTCGCTTGATCTGAATGGCACCATAAGGCAGATTACAAGCGGTGACTTTAATGTTGTTACGTACGATGTAGAGCCTAGTGGTAAGAGGGTTGCGGTGGTTGTAAGTACCAGCAGGTTTAAACCGTATAGGAATGAGGTCTGGGTGCTAAACCTAGAGAGTAATGAGAGATACACCGTATTAAGTAACTATAGCGTATCGGCGATCAGGTGGTCACAGGACGGAAAATACCTTGCGTTAATTGGTAATGATCTTCATAGAGGCCTTGTGACTCATGACCACGTTTTACTCATAAGATCAGAGGGTGGTGAGGTGGTTGATTTGATGAAGGGTGTTGATAGGAATGTTGGTAACAGCCTCAATAGTGATGTTAGGGGTTCACCACCACCAATCAAGCTTCAGTGGCTCAATGATTGGGTTTACTTCATAATGATGGATGGCGGGTCAGCAAAGCTCGCTAGGGCTAATGTCCATGGTGGTGTTGAGACCGTGATTGGTAGTGAGAGGAGTGTTGAGGATTTCGTGGTCATGAAGGACGGTACAATATATTTCATATCCATGGATCCACTAAGACCTACTGAATTGTATAAATGGTATAATGGCAGTGAGGAAAGGATAACAAACCTCAATGATTGGGTTGATTCTGTAGAGCTTTCGAGACCTGAACCATTTAGGTTCCACGCTAGTGATGGTAGAGAGGTTGAGGGTTGGGTAATGAGGCCTATCGAAATTAAACAAGGTGTTAAATACCCAGCGATCCTTGAGATTCACGGCGGTCCAAAGACCGCTTATGGCTACTCGTTCATGTTCGAGTTCCAGTTGTTAGCTAACGAGGGCTTTGCCGTTATCTTCATGAATCCAAGGGGCAGTGATGGCTATGATGAGGAATTCGCAGATATACGTGGGCATTATGGCGAGAGGGATTATGAGGATTTAATGGAGGGGCTTGACTATATAATTAAGAGCTATGACTTTATAGACCCGAATAGGTTGGGTGTTATTGGTGGTTCGTATGGTGGGTTCATGACTAACTGGATAATAACCCACACAGATAGGTTCAGGGCGGCAATCACTGACAGATCAATATCTAACTGGATTAGTTTCTTTGGTGCGAGTGATATTGGTCCTTACTTCGCCAATGACCAAATAGGCGGGAATGAGGATAGGGACTTCTGGTCAAATCTAGAGAATTACATGGCTAAATCACCAATTATGTATGTGAAGAACGTCAGGACACCACTATTGATAATACATTCGTTAGAGGATTATCGTTGCTGGTTCGAACAAGCAATTCAACTATACACGGCACTGAAGTACTTGAATAAGGAGGTCAGGATGGTCGTATTCCCAGGAGAAAACCACGACCTATCCAGGTTTGGTAAGCCTAACCATAGGATTGTTAGGTTGAGGACTATCGTTGATTGGTTCAACGGTAAATTTAAAGGCGTAATTACTGAGTCCTTTTTAATTCCTCAATTACGTCCTTAGTCACATTCATTACCCTAACGCCCCTCTCAATAGCCCTCTTAACAATCTCGACTCTCTTCCTAAGTCCAACGGTTCTTCCAATGACGATAGCCTCGGTATTAGGGTCAACCTTATCAACCTCCTCAGGCCTATGCACAAGGACGAGCTTAAACCCTGTTGGATGCAAATTCTTAACTAACCTGGGCTTCCCATAACCAACCTTAACCCTCTTCGGGTAACCCTTAATCTCAAGCCTAATCTTATTATCATTACCCCTGGGCTTACGCCAGTGCTCGCCATGGGCGACCCTAAGATACCTCCATTCATCCATCCTCATCCAACGCGGTTCTCTCCTCTCCATCAATAACCTAAGCCTTAATAACCGTCTCAACTTATCACTCAAGGAAACTCTTGGTCTTGGTAACTTCACCTCCTTAACCTCAGGCTTAGTCTCTGGTTTAGCCGCTGCCTGCTCAGGAGCTTGCTGGGTCTGTTGTGCCTGTTCCTCTGCCTGTTGAGTAGTCACTTGCTCATTAGTTGTTTGCGACTCCATTGCTTGCTGCTCCGTGGGCTTATTCTCTTCCGTGGACATCGCAGAAGCACCTAGTTAATGCCTTTTTAAATTTACCACATTAATAAACATACGCAACTAATACACCACCAACATTTAACTGCCTAGCCTCTAGATGTGATAATACACCCTTTGATGTGCTTAGGATTAGTATGCCGACATTCCTGGCCGGTAAGTACTTCTCCTCCCAACCCATTAACTCGGAAACCTTAACATTAAACCGAGGCTTAATTGCAGCAACATCATTGATTTTTCCAAGGAGTTGAACCTTGAACTTACCACCCCTACCGTCCTCAATGAACTCAATCTCACCTACATAGCCATATCTTTGCATAACCCTAAGAACATTACCCACAAGCTTAGAAGAAGGCCAAATAATCACTTCCCTATGTCCCCTAGCCTCCGCATTCTTTATCATCATTAAAGCGCTGGATAGGACGTCAAGCATTACCATACAACCAACGCACAGATCCGCAAATTAAAAAACTTTACTGAACCATCAGTGAAGGACCACGTCATCAAGGCTCAGCCGTACTCCCTAACATCATAGCATTAAAAATATCTCCTTAGGATTTAAATGCTTGATTTTATCGTAAGCATGTTATTGAATATATTTCTATGTACTTATATTAGATAAAATATTAATAAATATAACTGTTCATAAAAGATTAGAAACCTCAAAATACAATAAAATAAAGCCGAATAATTAGCTAAATTATGATTGTCCTAATTAATGGCAGAATAGTTGGCGATGAATACACGGGATGTGCTTTATGCGGCGACAACAGAAGAACAGGGACTTACTTAAGTATTGACGGCACCCTTAGGTGCAAGATGTGTGGTAAGCCATGGATAGGTTTTTACCAAGAAGTGGCCGGCATAAAATTATACTTCTGCTGTGGAGATCATTATAAGGAATTTAGGAAAATAATAGAGAGAATAATTACAATAAGCGGTAAATCAAGAATAAAAGTAATATCAATCTCCATAAATGGAGGAGAAAGAACCATAAGAATCGAAAGTGAAAATAGTAAAGAAATATCCATAAATGAACCAATGTTTAACTTAACTAAAACATAATCCTTCGCTTTTATTTTTAATAAATCACATATAACTCAATAAAAATTCACTGATCGATAATGTAAGGATTAAATAATTAATTTGGTGGGGCCGCCGGGATTTGAACATACCCCGCATACCCATTAAGGTATGCGACCGGGTTCACCGGCTTCGTGCCAACCCATTCATCGGGGCTGGTGCCCCAGGCCGGCATCCTAGCCAGGCTAGACTACGGCCCCGCGCCTTAAGTCTCAATAGTTAGTTTTTATGTGTTTCTGTGATACTGTGTTTTAGGTAATTAATGCTTCCTCCTCTCAAATCCCCGGTAAGTTTATTCTATCATAATACTTCTTCATATATTCTCTCTATGTATTTTCTATCCTCATTACATAATGGTTCCGCCCTATTCATAACGTTATCGAATTTTACCACGCAATATGTAATTAATTCCCCTGTATCTACTTGATAAATCGCAATGAGCATCTTTACGCCGTTTAATACTTCGTTATAGTGAAGAACGCTCATGCACAACGACTTATTCCTAAGGCCTAGGTAGTTAGCTAAGAACTCCATAACGCGTTTATAAAGTGCGTAGTCAATCATTGAGTTGGAAATAGAAAGTAAATACTAATAAACCATTATCCATTAGGGTTGCGGTTAGGACACGGCCTTACCCTCATTGCCCTTCTTCGGTATCATGGCTCTGTATATTAGGTCCATTAACCCTGTGAATGTTACCTCTTGGCTATGCATTTTATTTAGTTTTGGTAATACCCTGTCCATTTGTAATTTGCAGGCTGCGCATGGCACTACAATGCAATTAGCGCCCTTATTGACTACTCTTTGGTACCAGAGTTCTGCGTACTTAATGGATAATTCCTCCATCTCCCTAGCTAGCATTCCACTTGTTCCTCCACAGCATATAGCTAATTCAGGTCTTTCATTCAACTCTATGTAACGCGACACCACACTATTCATGATGAACCTCGGCTCCTTAACTAGATCCCCACCTCTTGCGTAGTGACATGGATCCATGTATATATACACTAAATCACTATTAACTAAAGAATCGAGCCTAATTAAATTCCTCCTTATAGCATCCGCGGCTATATAGAGTATGTGCGTTCCTTCAATGCCATACTCCCTAAGCCTTGGTATTACGTAATTCTTAAACACCCTCCAACCATGTCCACATTCACCGGCTATTACAAGCTTCACGCCCAACCTACGTGCCTCTTCAACAATTTTCTCGGCTATTAACCTCATGTGTCTTTCATCCATGAATAAGCCGTAATTTGTTATGTCCGGTGTCTTTGTACTTAGGGTAAAGTCTATACCTAATTCATTAAGTAGTAGTATGTAACCCTTAAATGTATTTATTGCTACGGTATAATCGGCACAAGCCGATGGGAGCAATAATGCGTAGGCAGGCTCATTAATCTTAATATTAACGTAAACGCCCTTCTCAAGCCTTACTTCATCAACCAAATTTAGTATTATTTCCTTAAGGGCGTCCTCGGGTAGGCCTAGGAAGTTTCCAGTGAATTCCAGGTTATTAATTACCCCAGCCACGTAGTTAGGAGCCAAGCCAATTTCATAGAGTAGTGACCTAATGGTTCTCGATATATCAGCAATATCAACACCGAAGGGACAGACCCATGCACATCTCCTACACGTGAGACACTGCCAGAAGTACGTATACGCCTCATTAATTAGTTTACTATCAAAATAACTACGTATTAATAGCTTAGCCAGTGTTATTCTCCCTATTGGTGAGTTCTTAATATTACGTGTTGCTAAATATGCGGGGCATACCGTTAGGCACGCACCACAACCCACGCATAGACCCAGGGAAATGACTAGGTTCCTATTATTCCGTACCTTCGCAATCAACGACTCCCTTAGCCTAATTAAGTCATAGCGATCTAGCTTAAGCCCAATCCTACTATGAAGCTTCTCCACTAAGTCTGTAGGTGCTTTTTCATGCCTATACTCATTCATTACCTGTTTGATTTTCATCATCAATACCTTAATACATTATTATCTGTGCAAAATGTGCATATTGGTAAGGAACAATGTCCTTCATTAATACTAGGTATCATAATTCCATACCTTACGGAACAAAATCTTTTAAAGGCAATACTCGCGTTGGGTCTTCGTGGTTAAGCTACTGAGCTTTTACCAAGACAGGGACACCAAGAAGCCTACTGGTGGTTATAGGGCTAGGCCATATAAGGTTAAGAAGAAGGCACTGGGCGGCGGCTCACCAACAAACACAACATTGTCAAGCAATGACACTAGGAATGTAATTAGGGTCTTTGGTGGTAATGTTAAGGTTAAAATTGTGGGTGCTCAATATGCAAATCTGTACATACCTAGGGAGGGTAAGGCGGTTAAGGTGAAGATTCTCAGAGTCCTTGAAACACCAGCAAATAGGGAATTGGCTAAGAGGGATATTATCGTTAAGGGCGCAATTATCGAGACAGAGAGAGGCAGAGCCGTGGTCACGTCAAGGCCTGGACAGGATGGCGTAGTAAATGCGGTGCTCCTTGAGAAGTAGCCCCAGTAAAGCATTATTAATTAGTGTTTTCCTGATTAATCGTGGATAAGAGTGATTATTGGATTATATGGACGGTGTACTTCGACTCAAGTAGGAGTAGGGGCTTTGGTAGGAGAGTTCCAAGTAGTATGGCTGTGAGGTCCCCAACAATCGAGGAGTTGGTTAAGGCAGTTAGTAACCTGGGCCTTGAATTCGAGGTTTATGGCGACAAGAAGCACCCGAGTAATTGGTTTGATGGTCCATATGGTTACATTGCCGTTAGGAAGGACTCAATAATTAAGAGATTTGGTTCAATGAATAAGAGGAGGCTGCTCATGCTAATAGCCAAGGAAATAATTAGAATTAGGCAAACCACGGTGCAGTTAAAGGGCGTCTAATTGCTCATGTTAATTACTAGCCTTAGGTTCATCATATCGTTAATTGCACGAAGTAATGACAATAATAGATTCTTATTTGTTGGTGAGTTAACTATTAAATCAATTATATCCTCAGGCTTATCGAGTGAGGATGGGTTAACATCCGTGGGTATGGGCATGTTAAGTTCAATCTCTATTTCACTAGAACCCGCAGACATTACCTTTAATACTACGTTATTTCCATAATCCTTAAACCAGTAATTATCATCATCACTTTTCCTGAACCCCATCCTTTCGAGGATCCTTACGAACATATGCCTCACTGAACCGCTTAGCTCGTTTATATTATTTGCTCTCTCATATGTGAATTATTATTATAGCCAATAACGCAAGTAGTATTGCTGATATAACGAGTCTTCTACCTCTATATGGACTTATGCCACTAAGCCATAGGAACCCACCAATAATGCCAAAAAGTATTGCGAGTGCTTCGGAAGCACTGTATATCACACTCTTTAAGAAATTAGTGAAGGATATCAGGTCCGCCAATGCTGTATTAATAATATTCTCAGTACCATTAGTTATTGAGTCCATGAAGCCATTTATCGTACTCGTCACATTAGTCGCTGCATTATTAAGGTTATCAATGTTCTGCGAAGCATGTGCAATAATTGGCGTTACTAATGTGATTAATATTACGAGGAATATTTCCAAGGCCTTTCTCATTTTCTCACCAATACTTTAATTATCATTACGATTTATAAATTACTTTCACTGAACTCCTTCGTCAACAACAATTAATAAAAGATTTATATGATTATAATAAGTGAATTATTCGTATGAGCATGAGAATACCTAGGGCATTAACAATAGCAGGTCTTGATTCAGGTGGTGGTGCTGGTATTACGGCTGATCTAAAGACGTTTCATGCACTTGGGGTTTATGGCATGGTCGCATTAACGGCAGTAACAGCACAAAATACCCTTGGTGTTAAGGCCGTCCAGGAGATTGACCCATTAGTAGTTGAGAACCAGATAAATACTGTGGCCGAGGACATAGGTGTTGATGCAGCTAAGACAGGCATGTTAAGTAGTTCGCAAATCATGGAGGCTGCAGCCCGTGCAGTAAGGAGATGGGGATTCCAGCTTGTTGTTGATCCTGTGATGTACGCAAAGAGTGGTGATCCTCTCATTAGGCCTGAGGCCATGGAAACACTAAGGCGTGTAATAATACCCATTTCTAAGGTCGTAACTCCAAACGCGCCTGAGGCTTCCCACCTTGCTGGTTTCCGTGTCGAAACACTGGATGATGCTAAGAGGGCTGCTAAGTTTATTGCCGAAGAACTTCACCCAGAGATTGTTATTGTCAAGGGTGGTCACCTAACTGGTAATGAGAGTATTGACATTGTTTACTTCAGAGATTCAGGTGAGTATAGGGAGTTGAGGGCTCCCAGGATAGATACAAAGAATACACACGGCACTGGTTGCTCATTCTCAGCAGCCATAGCCGCTGGATTAGCTAAGGGTTTAAGTCCTTGGGACGCTATTAAACTGGCTAAGGAATTTATAACCACGGCCATTAAGTACTCATTACCTCTTGGCCATGGCCACGGCCCCGTTAATCCAATGGCGTGGCTCGAGCTTAGGGCCTATAGGGCTGATGTTATTGATGAATTAAATAAGGCGTTGAGGATTATCGAGGATAATGCCGACCTAATTGGGAATTACATACCCGAGGTTCAGTCAAACCTAGGCTATGCATTACCCGCGTTTTATGCTAGGGACTTAAATGATATTGCTGCCGTGCCTGGCAGGATTATTAAATACATGGGTAAGGCCAAGCCGAGCGGCCCACCGGCCTTTGGCGTTAGTTCCCATGTGGCTAATTATATACTTACTGCTATGAGGCATGACCCTGAGGTTAGGTCTGCAATGAATATTAAGTATGACGATAAGGTAATAGAGACTGCGAGGAAACTTGGTTATGTGGTTAGCAGTTACGATAGGAGACAGGAACCACCTGAGGTTAAGGCTAGGGAGGGTGCATCAATACCCTGGGGCACTGAGCAAGCCATAAAGAACGCTGGTAGGGTTCCTGACGTTATTTACCACCTTGGTGATTGGGGTAAGGAACCTGTGATCATAATACTTGGTAGAAATCCAACGGAGGTTGTTAGTAAGTTATTGGCGATATTAAGGCGTATTAACGAGAATCGGTTTTAATAATAATTACTGCGGTAAAGCATCATTAAATTAAAACAACCTGAAGGTACTTATCCCCGCGCCTACTTATCTTGTACTTGCTAACCTTTCCATCCCTAAGAACAACAACCTCGCCACTGACATTCTTAGCCACAGGCCTCCAACTCGGTGAGAAGTAATACTCACTCCTCTTAAACTTGGACTTGGCCAATGGATAAGCATTGCCATTATACAGTATCACACCAACACTCCACTCAGGTGCCTTATCAACAAGTGATGAGTAATCCTCACCGCTCGTCATTTCCTCATTTCCTCCTTCGTTTTCAGGCTCTTCCTCGTACCTATCCTCGTCCTCCATTACATAAAGCTCAAACCACCTCTTTATATTTTTATCTAAGCACCGACAGTGTTAACGATAAATATGCGTAGTTAGGTAATACACTAAGAATAAGGCAGGGATTGAGTAATTTACCTCTTGAATCTTTTGGGTCTTAGGTTCTTGCTCTTACATCTCCTGCACTTCTCGGCACCTGGTGGGTTTCTTGCCCCGCATTCCCTGCATATCCAGTAATTAAACCTATGCTCAACAGCTATTCTAAGCTTTTCGGGATCACTGATAGGCATCGTGGTTTATGAAGTTAAGGGCCTTTTTATATTTTTACCTTCATGACAATTACTCAACCGGTACTATCGCCTTTATCTTAATCTCATCAAGCGGTTTTATGCCATACTTCTCCCTGACTTCCTTCGGTATTGTGAATTGCCTACTCGCCGTATTCCTAGTCCTCAATAACTTAACCCTCTCAAGTGTTATTTCCTGGCCGAAGTACTCAATGGTTATGTCCGCATACCAAACATTTTCAATATTGAGAGCCTTAACTAAACTGGCTGGTATAAGGACTTGGTAATTTATGTATATCTTCGTTACATATGGTAGTTTAGTAATTACCATACTTCTCCTAACTCTCCTTACCCTAGAAATTCCAGACGCCATATCAAGATTATACATACTGATTTATTTATTAAAGTTTCTAATTAGGTTTAGAAAAATTAGGATGTAAACATGCCATAACAACGTACATAGTGAACTCTTTTAAAGGGCTTAGGCCTCACCATTGGATAATGAGTATTGCAATTGACGTATTGATAATGACCACACAACTAATTGCAATAGTGGATCCAGTAGGTGCGCTGCCAATAATGATTAGTATGCCGGGTATTGAAAAACCCGAGGTCTTTAGGAAAGCCCTTAAGATCATTGCTATTGCCGTACCAACACTACTGATGATCTTTGCCGTGGCCGGGCCGTACATATTAAGGGCCTTCAACATAAGCATTGCCGATTTTAGAATCGCGGGTGGCATAGTACTCCTGGTAATAGGCATTGACACACTCCGTGAAGGTGCCCCAAGGACGATGGGCCTAAGCCCAGAGGACTTCATATTCACGCCAATAATAACGCCGATGCTTGTTGGACCTGGCGCAATAACCTCGGTAATGCTCTTCACCACCTATTATGGAGCGCCCGAGGTAATAATCAGCATACTCATTACGTCATTAATAACGTACTTAATCATTAGGTTCAGCTTCTCAATAATTAGGTTCATTGGGAGCAACATGCTTAGATTCATTGGTAGGTTCATGAGCCTCATAATAGTGGCATGGGCAGTATCACTAATAATAGAGGGAATTAAGGAGGCATTATTAATTTGAAACCGTGGTATTATAGGGTTTGAAAAATACTTTCAATTTTTAATAACAAGCTAAGCATTACCCACAATTACCCTTAACCAATCTGCATCTGAGACGCAAAGAGGTATCTCGGCGTTATGTATGGAAGCAGTTGAGCCAGTCCATAAACGTTTATTTGACCAAGTCCATCAACTGGGTTCCACTGGCCCTGTATGACCCAATAGAGACCATTCTCACCGCCGAGAGTCACGAACATACCTCCAGGGAAGCCAGTGAAGAATTGGCTCGTTGGGTATGCCGTGCTCCACGCATAGAATTGGCTTGGGTAATAGTGGTCGAGTAGGTATAGGTTTGGTGCTAGGTCACCGATTATGAATGAATTACCTAAGTAGCTCTGTATGGTCGTGGTCATGCCCGCAGACAGTGGTGTGGCTAGGCTAGTGCCGCCTATGAAGTATGGCGGTATCACGCCATTAAGCACAATTAATACGCCGGTGAATGGGTCAGCATCGGCGGCAATATCTGGCACACCCCTATGACCAACCGTATAGAAGTAGATGCCTAGGTCAGGCTCATACACGTAAGTCCTCTCATAAACTATGTGTATCAATGCCTGACCAGGCGTCTCAGGGAATGTGAATGAGTAACCGCCTCCAGTGCCCCACATGTAGTGGCTATTCCAGTCCCAGGCATACTCTACGCGGTTAGTCATTACATAACTAATTACGCCCTTAAGCGTTGTCCCACCAACCCCAGTCACCCACGGATCACTGGCTGGGTATGAGACACTGGCCTCCATTGGACTTACAAACACGTCATAGGCACCACTATCACCTGATGCCGCGAATACGCCAATACCCTCCGCAGCAGCTTGCATGAATATCTCGTCATAGCCATAGAGTAGGTTATATGATACGGGTGGTATGTAGTAGGCATCCTCTAGTGAGGCCCAGCTTAGACTTATGAAGTTTGCTAGTTTGTTGGCGATCACGTACTCAACATCTGTGAACAAATCATCACCAGATGTTGGTGATATTACAAGGAGTATATTAGCGCCAGGAGTCATCGTATGGGCATACTCAATGTCAAGGGCCGTCTCCCAAGACCAGCCAGCTGCCGTGTATATATCACTACGGGTTATTACTGGCATGCCTGTTGGGTAAATAACACTACACTGGGAAGGACTATACGGCAAGCCAAAGTTCTCGCTAAATGTTGCCAGGTCTTGGCATGCTACTGAAACGTATTTAGGCGGAACTATGCCGGTGAATGTAGCTTTATAGGCACCCTCAAAGTCGCCAAAGGCATCGACAATGGCTATTGTTAGGCCTTGGCCAGTATAGCCACTATACGTGTATCCATTAAATAGTGGTAATTCGTCATAGATGAATTCGAGACCCTTTGGTAGCCATATCTCGGCTTGGTGATAACGAATTTGTAGTGGTACTCCGTTTAGTGTGGTTACGTTTGTTGTGAGCACAGTATTGATGTTTGTCGTGTTTAGGCTGAGCATTGTGTACTGTGGTTTATAGTTGGGGGCTGTACTATTGACTATGAAGTACCCGAGTGGTATGCATTCTCCTGCCAGTATCCATTGTTGTATGTTGCTTGGTGCTGATTGTAGGGCTGTTAGGAAGTTGTCTACTGCCGATGCATTGCCGCTAGCTTCAATGAGCATTGGGAATGTGTACATAACAGTCAAGCCATATTGCTGGGCAAGACCCTCAATATAACTGAAGACGTAACTTGGCGGTGAATACCAAGCCGCAAACTGCTGCGGCGTAATAAACTGGTGGAAGTAGGGACTAAATGGGTTATAATACATCTGATCAAGCAGGTAAAGCAGACCATTAGGTGTGGTAACGTTGCTTAACCTCAGCCAGACAATAACGTGGCTTATGTTTGAGCCCGATACTGTGGGTATTATCTCTGTACATGTGAAGTATTGTGGGGTTGGTGATGGGCCTATCGGTAATGACTGAGCGTGAACTATTGGTATTGTCAGTGCTAGCGTTAGTGCGGTTATTATTAGTAGGGTTTTCCCTAGATTTGTCATAGTTAATTATGTTTTCTTTTCTATTTTTAAATGTTTCTCTCTTTATCGTATTCCCTTTGATTACTTATTCTATGTTTCTCTTTGTTTCTTTAAATTTTCTATTCCTAAATGAGAAATACACCTTATTAACCTAGGCTCTAACCAATGCCTAATGTCGTTTAAACGCATTGGTCGTGTTGGTTTCCTCCTGGTAACGGCCAATTCCCTAAGTGGAATCATTTGGGGTGCTAATTCGGTGATTCTTTCAATATATATGTTAAACATTGGAATATCAACCACGCTCATTGGTATCGTCCTAGGGCTCTTCTCATTAATAAATGCCCTTGGTTCATTAGTCGTTGGCTACCTAACCGATTTCATAAATAGAGTCAGACTCTTCATGGTTCTCTCCGTAATTAGCGGCTCCCTAATACTACTAATGATCACCGGTGTGCCCATTATCGTTTCAACGGCTTACTTGTTGGCAGCATTATTTAACCGATACGTTGTTCTGACAGCCATAATTGGTGAATTCGCTAAGCAGAGGAATGTATCAGACGAGGTGTTTAGTCTCTCATCATCCTTCAACATAGTTTTTAGCGTCATTGGTTCGATAATGGCTGTGTTACCCAGTTACCTTGGTCATCTTGGTTATGAGCTTATCTTCGTGACCGAGGCAATCGCAGTCTACCTAACAATACCTCTAGTGCTCAATGCAATTAGGCATTTGGACCCGGTCATCGTGAATGCAAAGATTGAGAAGATCAGCCTTAGGGATTTGGGTAGGCTGCGTTCATCATGGCTAATAAAGAGACTGTTGCCCGAGGCGTTAATTGGCCTTGGGGCTGGCGTGATAATACCACTATTTAGCCTTTGGTTCTATCTTAAGTTTCACATAAACATTGCCAGCCTGGGCATTGTCTACGCCATATCCAACGCCACACTAGCCCTGGGCACGTTAATGGCACCGACAATATCAAGACTACTACGTAGTAGGGTGATTTCCGTGGTAACACTTGAGGGCTTGGCCACGGTCGTACTTGCAATAATGCCGTTAATATACGACCTACCATTGTTACTAGCTCTTTTCATAATTAGGAATACGCTCATGAACATGGCAAACCCATTACTGACATCACTCATTAATGAATTAGTGCCTAGGGAAGAGAGAGGTCGTGTATTCGGTATTTGGAATATGATATCCTCAATACCGCGAGCTGTTGGTCCAGGTATTGGTGGTTACCTAATGGATATTGGTTATTTAGACCTGCCCTTGTACATAACTTCCATACTCTATGCCATAGCAGTGGTACTATTTTATGCCTTGCTTAGGGGTGTTGAGGGTAAGGTTAGAGTTATTCACGGTACTTAATGCATGCCTTATCTCTTTAGTTGCCACAGGAAAAATATTAATTAAACAGGTCTTTTTGTGACTCTGGCGTGAATTTTCAGGAGAGAGTATCGAGAAGTATTAAAGGAGTCAGCGACTCACTTAGGGTATTACTAGGTCCTGGTTGGTTAACCATGCTTGCTGACGTCGATGCGCCGAGTATACTTACGGCAATGCAGAGCGGTTATTACATGGGCTTGGCCATGGTTCCCTGGCTTATACTCCTAACCATACCCTTGTACTTTATTCAGGAATTGACCATAAGGGCAGCATTAGGCAGTGGTAAGGGTATGGGGACCTTGCTTAAGGAGGTTTATGGCGAGAAGATTGTGGCGATATCATTAATCGCGATGCTCATCATAGATGGCGCTGCGTATGTCAGCGAGTACGCAGCAATATCAGCAATAGGACTTCTCTTTGGAATTCCTGTCTTCGTTTCCGTGATCCTGATACTGACATTCCATACAGCCATAATACTAATGGGTGGTTCATATAAGAGGGTTGAGAATATATTATTGATTATTTCCGCATTTATTCTCGTTTACATAACTGCTTTCGCAGTAATACCTGTGAAACCTCAGGAGACTTTTGATGCATTTCTGTCTATTTTCACACCCAGTTCATACATTAATTCATTATACGTTACATTACTCGCGGCCAACATTGGTGCTGTGGTAATGCCCTGGATGCTTTATTACCAGCAATCGGCAATTGTCGATAAGGGGTTAAGAAGGGAGCATTATACTCATGAGAGATTTGAGACGATTATGGGCGCCATAATAAGTGAAGTGTTAATGATTGGTAGCCTATTGGTTGGTTATTGGCTTAGGATTAAGGGTGGGGTTGTTGATGGCTTTCAATCAGCACTTCTTTCCATTGACAAGATCATTAGTCCGTACTGGTTCGTAGTAGCTGCCATAGGCATGATAGCAGCGGCGTTACTCGCCATATTCGTGATAAGCCTGGGCTTCGCCTATGGACTTAGCGAGTACTTCAATTGGCCCTCAGGACTTAGTAAGAGGATGTGTGAGGCCAGGGGCTTTTACGCATTTTACGTGGTTGAGGTTGTACCCGCTGCCCTGATAATAATATTCATGAGAGACCTCGTTAACTTAATATTGGGGATCATGGTCTTCAACGCCATAGCCCTGGCAATACCCACCTACTTATTGATAAGTTTAACATCGAGGAAAGATGTTGTTGGGGAGTATGCAATAAGTAGGGCTCGAACTATTGTGCTTTATGTGGTAACAACTATGCTTGTCATTTCAGGTATTTACGCCGCAATAATGGCAATTTAGGCGATGCCTAGGGAATAAGGTTTAATTAGATCTTTATTAAGTGTAGTAGTTGGGTCTGAGCGTGAGGATATCCAATAGAGAATTTCTATACCTATTAGTAATTAAGGGGATGAATGAGAAGGGTTCTGGGGCTACAATATTCAGTGTTGCTAAGGCTCTCGGCATATCAACCGCAAGCGCTTACGAGGAGGTAAATCACTTGATTAGGAAGGGTTTCGTGGAGAAGAGAGATAATGGCATCTTCATTACTGATGAGGGCATTAAGGAAATGAACTCATTAATCAGAGCCCATAGAGTTATTGAAACCCTACTTGTCAAGGCAGGTATTGACCCCGATAAGGCCTGCGAACTGGCCAAGATGTTCGACGATGCATTACCCGAGGAGGTTGTAGAGAAGCTTTATGATTACCTGGGAAGACCAAATAAATGCCCCCATGGCAGGGATATACCTAGCCCTAACTCGTGATTGAACAAATATACTATATAAATGATAATGCTTAATAAGGAGCCTATAGTGCAACACTTAATGAAGTACGTATGGGTTAATGGTAAGTTAATACCTGAAAAGGAAGCTACAATACCAATACTCACGCATGCGCTACATTACGGTACATCAATATTCGAAGGTATAAGGGCTTACTGGAATTCTGACAATAATAATCTATATGTATTTAGGGCTAGGGATCATTACGTTAGGTTTCACGACTCGGCTAAGATAATGAGTATTAAAGTTGGTTATAGCGTTGATGAGCTGATTGATGCAACCGTGGAACTATTGAGAGCCAATGATGTGCATGAGGATGTTTATATAAGACCAATAACCTTTGTATCTGCAAGTACCGTTAACCTAGACATTAGGAACCTTGATGTAACCACAGCAATAATAACGGTACCCTTCGGACATTACCTAGAACCTAAGGGCATTAAGGCCAAGGTAGTTAGTTGGTTAAGGGTTCATAATTCTATGTTCCCAATGAAGGCCAAGGTAAGTGGTATTTACGTTAATTCCGTAATTGCAATAATAGATGCCAAGGTGTCGGGATTTGATGAGGCCATATTACTTAACCGCGACGGTTATGTTGCTGAGGGAAGCGGGGAGAACATATTCATTATTAAGGACGGCATACTATACACACCACCAGTATATGACTCAATACTCGAGGGTATTACGAGAGATACCGTAATCACAATAGCAAGGGACCTAGGCTTAACAGTTACTGAGAAAAGAATTACCAGGGAGGAATTATATACGGCGGATGAAGTCTTCTTCACGGGAACTGCTGCTGAGGTAACTCCGGTAGTAAACATTGACGGTAGGGTCATTGGTAATGGAGAACCAGGCCCAATAGCCCTCAAGGTAAGGAGTTATTATATGGATGTGGTTCACGGTAGGGTCAGCAAGTACAAGAACTGGCTCACACCGATTTACTAATGATCAATGATTTATTAAATCAAATGGTTTTTAAGTAATAGGTCTTCCGTTGATTATTGTGCGTATCAATCGAGAAATTATTTATTATGCAATTACGATATTCCTAATGACCTTCGCCATACGTGCAACAAATAACATGATCGGAACCACAGCACCTTTACTGGCTAGGTATGACCTATTATTCTCTAATTATTTAGTTGGTTTGTTGGCATCATTGGTTACTGCCGTAAATCTCACATCTATTCTATTTATTAATGCTAGATTACCTGGGTCAACAAGGAGGCTACTATTCATTATTTCAAATGCATTAATAATAATCCTATTGCCAATGTACTCCCTGGCTAATTCCCTCAGTATTTGGTTAGTATCTATACTTACTGGATTTGCGTATGGCGTAATAATGCCCAACATAATGACATCAGCAAGTATTATAGGTGATCAAACCACCGCAGAGAGATTACTTGTGCTCTATACCCTAGCCCTTAGTACGAGTTTAGTTGTGGGTCCATTATTTGAAACATACTTATTGACCCGATTTGGCTATAGGTACGTATTCCTACTGTTCATACCACTGGCAATACTCTCCCTCGCCTTATCATTTAGGGTACGATTCCCGCCAGATCCTAGGGAACCAAGAATACGCATTGATTCAGGTAGGATACTTAGGAACAAGGGCTTAATATCGGCCATGCTCGCGAACTCCACATATAGTATACCGTTTATTGTCTTTACGGCATTCATAGCAATATACGCACAGAGCATATACCACGTTAGTAGATACTTGGCTTATTTCTCATTCGTACCATTCTTCCTTACCTCCTTCCTTACCAGGCTTTACCTAACCATTTATATCCCAAGAAGTCTATTCAGGCCTATGGCCATTTCCATAGTACTAACCGTAATAGGTATTACCCTGCTCTACGCATCACCTAATTACGCAATATTCATAGCATCTATGGCAATACTCGGCATACCTCATGGCTCGACATACCCTCTCTCAACGCTTATGATCAGTAGGGGAACAAGTATTGAGGAAAGGAACACCGCCAATTCTTACTTCTCGGCATTTCAAGGCATACTAGGCATAGTGGTTCCAGCATTATTTGGAGTTTCGGCGGATTTAATTGGAATTAGATTATCAATGGCTCTGCTCCTAGTTCCAGTAATTACCGTGGCTATTATATTCACAAGATTTTACCTAAACTCAGGCCTTGAACCATTTAAACCTGGAATACCCTCCTCTCATTAAGTAGGTTCTTGAGCCTATCAATTGGTTCCGTGGACACAGGTTCAACACCCAACAATTCAGCTAATGCAAGGGTTACAATTCCTAGGTAGGTTACGCCATAAATCTCCGTCTCGAGAGGTGTCTTACCCTCAAGCTTAACAATTATTGGCCTTGCCCCGAATGAGGATATCACGTCAATGAGCACCTCCTCATACAAGCCCTCATAGTCACTAGGTCCCATTATCGCCACATGCTTTAAACAGCCTTGCTTTGTGATTACCGCAGCTATGTCATTATGAGCACCCTCAGGCACTACGGAAATCACTGAGTAGTACTTGGCGTTTTCGTTGAGGTCGTTCTTAAACCTAATACCAACGCCACGCCTACTCTCCGTAACCCAAACCACGGGTATTGAATCCACTAACTGCCTGGCCAGGTTTACCGCATCGTCAACGTGCTTAAGGGCATTCTCAATCCCGGTAATACCGCTCTCTAACTCATTAGTCACTGAGGCAATGCCGAATCTCTCAAGGATGATTAACGCCGGGTATAGTAGTGCCGGTAATCCATACCTGGGCGCCGAAGCCTTTGGAATCAGGACAACGGGTACACCCTTACCACTAAGTACCGCGCTTAATTTACCGCCAGTCGTAATACCAATCACTGGGTATCCCCTGGACAGAGCCTCATTAGCGCTCATTATCGTCTCTGCAGTGTTGCCCGAGTAACTAATGGCTATGACCAAAGGCCTCGATAACCTCCTCGGTAACCTCATGTTCTTACTAACGATTATGGGCACCCTGCAATCCCAGAACCAGCACAGGTCACTTAATAAATCGCCAACAACGCCCGACCCACCCATACCGGTAATAACCACGGAATCAATCTCAGCGCCATAATCAATGACCTTACCATCGATACTCAACCTAACACTCCTCAGATCCATGGGCACATTAAGTATTGACTCCCTCGCGAGTGACGGCCATTTCGGGTAGTCAATCAGGTTCATCAGGATTATTAAACTAAAGCCTTTGTAAGCTTTAAGTACGCGCAAAAATATGATGCAATCGATGTACTAACCCTGGCAGTTCAGGTTATTGTATGGATTTTGGTAGTAACTCGTTGCATTTACTATGAATCCGAAGGTTGGTACTCCAAAGGCGTTGGATGCGGTTATTAAGGATAAATACCAACTCACATGATTCACATTGCTCGTTGGTACATATATTGCTAATGCGGTTTGTCGTACGTTAATTAAGGTGTTCAATGGCATGAGTAGGCCTATTAGGTTAATACCAAGGCCTAAGCCTCCCAACTCATACCTAAGCTCGGGACCACTCAACTGGTACTGCTCATCAACGCTCTGCAATAATATGGCCCATACGAGCTCGTTAGGTCCTTGAGCTGGGTTTAATGTTGTGCATCCAGGCCCATTACTCCCCTCTTGCCAGCTTGCGTATGTTACCACAGTTGATTGATTTAGGACTGGGTAGCCAAGCTCCTGCTCCGCGAGTGGTATCAAGCCGTTGTATATGTACGATATCGGCCCATTACCGAAGTCGTAATTACCTGGGAGTGATTGAGTTGAGGTTGATGAGCCGGCGGGCGTTGATACACTTATGACCTCAACAACAGGTACCTGCCCCACGTACTCGTAAATTCCGAGGTGCGTGTTGTACACGTACTCGCTGTAGTTAACTATGGCGAATGTACCCTCATAATAAATATACATACTACCCTCGCTAACAACAGAGCTGGTAAGTATCTCGCCTGTATTCTCATACCAATAAACATTCTCGCTATACGAGACGCCTATCGTACCGAACCGACCATTATAGTAATCCGTGGCATACCAATCAGTGGTCCCTGTAATCGAGGCTTGAAGTGCGAGGTTTAGTCCGTAATCCTCATACTCATTAACTATTCCGTTACTCCACGTCACCCAAGCCAGTGGTATTGGACCCGTAAAGCCGTCGCACATCGTTGTTGGTGAGTAGACCGTTGTGTAATAGCCGGATTCATAGAATGTGGGTGGTGATGGGCCCTGCTCACTACAGTTATAGACTGTGTATGGGCCGACGGTTATGGATTGATCCCTTTGAATAACCGGTGGTTTTGCCGGGATTAGCTTGAATGGTTTTGTTGTTAGGTTTATGTATGCTGTCAGGATTATGTACCTTACACTCCCTTGGTTTTTCATTACCCAGCCGATGTTGTATGGCACTGAGATTGCCGTAATCCAACTCCTGTTTGTTGCGAGGTCTATGTACGTCACGAACACGAGGAGTGACGTGTTGTACTCACTAACACTCGGATTAAAGGACAACCACCTACCAGCCACAAACCTCCAATTCGTATTATTGAATGGTACATCAATCACAGAGCCAAAACCATAGACTATTGGGACGATATGCCTAGGGGTCAGTCCATAAACAGCCACGAAGGCAGGTATTGGGTAGACCTTAGAACCATTGACCACATAAACCCTGACAATGAGGCCGGGAGGTGTGGAGGACTGGAGGGACTTATAGTAAGAGACGATGCCGTAGGTGAACCTAATACTCTGAACAGGGCTTGGCTGAGCCCTAACAGTGGTAAGGAGTGAGAGGATAACCGATAGAGAGGCAATAGTAACGACTAAAGCCGTGACCAACCACCTACGGGAGGCGGATTGCATAGACATCAAGAGTTATTAATTTACGGGATTTTTTACTTCGCCTATTCTTAAAAAGTGGTTCGAGCGAGGTTGAAAATAACCTACACGGGCTTATCAACCCTTAACAGTGCCTCGCTCGTCTTATTCAGGCGTTAGTCATAGTTTCCAGGTTCCTCCTGAACCGTGCCTAATTATTTCCAAGGTCGTGATTATTAACATTAGAGTAATTGAGATCAATGATCTATTGATAGATTAGTACTGCCGTAAATAGTAAGGAGTGGGCTTAGGTCGTGGGAAACTCAGGACTGCTTAATAAGTGTGGTAATACGTGCCAGCTTCGTAAATGATGATTACTCATTTTTAAATTCAAGTTTAAAATATGGATTTAAACTCCAGTTATATTGGCTATTCATAAAATGCGATTTAGGGTTGTCATTAATGGCGATGTTGAGATTAGGAGGGAGTGGCCGTGGGATAGGGTATCGAGGGTTAAGGATAGGTTGAAGGAGCTGGGCTTTAGGTGGAATGGTGAGTATTGGACTGGCAAGGTTTACTCGGTTTCATTAATTAGAGAGCTGAAGGACCTGCTGGAGCTGACTAGTGAGGAGGTTGAGAAATTAATGAGGGCTATACTCGTAAACTCGTCAGGTGGCGTAATCGGTGTCGAGGATTTAGGGAGTCTCGGATCCATACCTAACGACTGTGTGTTGGGTGAGGAGGGTGGCTTATTCATTATTTCACTATCATGCCTAATCAGGGATTTCATTAAAAATGATAGGAATCACATAGGCAGTGTATCTTCATATGAGGAGTACGTTGATAAAGCCGTGGAGAGTATTAGGCAGTTACTCATTGGTAAGGCGGTGATTGGCGACGTGGAACTTGCCCTTAAGAGGGCTCGGGAGTTTGCCCTGGCCAGTAATAAGTTGAGGGAATTATTCATGAGGAGGACTGAGTGGTGGACCGCCAAGCTCAGCCTTGATGGAGCCGAGCTACACTTTCTATCCAGGGAACTTTATGATAAGTTGAGGGGTTTGACCATACCGTACTACGTAGTTGATAAGGAGGGTAACCTGAATAAGTATGATTTGAGGCTTATACGCAAGGACGATATAGTAAGAGCTGAGGATAAAGTCATCATTAGATTCCCCGTATTCATCAGAGAGACGATTAAGGACATGCTGGTAAAGAGTGGCTATAGGGTTTCTGAGGTCCCATGGAGTCCAAGAACCATACAAATACCTAAGGATGAAATAAAGCTCCTACCCTTTCAGGAAAAGGCCCTCGATTCCTGGCTGAAGGCCGGTAAGAGAGGTACCATCGTCGTACCAACCGGCGGTGGAAAAACCTTCATAGCACTCAAAGCTCTAGCCGTTACTAAGGTACCGACAATAATCCTGGTAATTACGGAGGAATTAATGAACCAGTGGTACGAGAGAATAATGAGGCACTTAGGCATAAAGGCAGGTAGGCTAGGTGGTGGTTTTGACGATATTAGGGAGGTCACTGTGGCAATTTACAACTCAGCCGTTAATAAAATAGCAGAAATAAGCGATAAGTTCGACATGGTGGTGTTTGATGAATGCTTACCTTACGATGCATTGATAGTCACAGATAGAGGATTAATGCCCATAGGTGAGGTCGTGGAGAAGCGCTTACCAGTGAAGGTTCTGACGCATAAAGGACGCTTTATGCGTATAACGAACTACTTCAAGATACCACTCATTAAGAGGTTAGTAAGAGTTACTCATGAAAGGGGAGAGATAGTATTAACTGAGGATCACCTGGTCCTAACTAAGGATGGATGGAAACAAGCGATAACGTTAAAGAGAGGCGATGTGGTATACTTTTATGATGTACAAATGCAGAATTTGCGGGAAAGAATTCAAGACGGTTCAAGCCCTTGGGGGACATTACGTGACGGCTCACAACTCAGAGCTTCAAGGGATGAGGTCTCAGAAACGGTGGCTACTTCACAGAGAAGAGGGAGTTCAGCAAATAAGGAATATGGTAAGAATGAGGGAGGAGAGGAGATTAGCTTCATTACCGAGATTGACGGAAGAACAGAGGGAAATAGTGTTAGGTACGGTACTTGGGGATGGGTATCTATCAATTCCACCACCAAGGGCGAAGAATGCAAGACTAACGGTGGTTCATGCTTTATCCCAGTACGAGTACTTAATGTGGAAGTACTCGAAACTAAAAAATATCGTGAAGTCGCCACCAAGGTTGGAAAGGAATACGAAGTACGGGGCTTACGGGGACGTCTACAGATTTCAAACTATCTGCCATCCAGAGCTAACGGAGATTTACAAGGTGGCTTACGTAAATGGGCGGAAAACAATAACCAGGGAGTTCCTGAATATGATAAATACTCCGATAGCATTGGCAGTTTGGTTCCTGGACGATGGGTCAATAAGTATGGGGAAAAATGGTTATATCGCAATTTCTCTTCATACGGAGGGTTATACCTTGAAGGAGAACAGGGAGCTGGTACAGTAGTTAAAGACGAATTGGGACCTAACATTCAGCATTTCACAATATCGCAATTACTACTTCCTACATACACCGAATATGAGGGAGGCGAAGAAATTCCTGGAATTGATCAAACCGATAGCACTGGAGGCATTTCCAGGGAAGGTGAATTCGTTTATGACATTGAGGTAGAGGAGGATCATAGTTTCGTGGCTGATGGGGTAGTAGTGCATAATTGTCATCATGTTCCTGCCGATACCTTTAAGGAGGTTGCGTTTAGGCTTAGAGCGCCGTTTAGGTTGGCTTTGTCTGCTACGCCAAAGAGAAGTGATAGTAATGAGCATTTGATTTTCCTGAGTTCTGGTGACGTTGTGTTTCAGGCTGATTATAGGGATATGGTTGAGGCTAGGTTGGTTGTTCCTGTTAGGCATTTCAGGATATACGTTGACCTAACGCCTGAGGAAAGGAGGGACTATGAGAGGGCTGGTGATAATGCGATTGTTCTGAGGAACATAGCCAGCGTAGCCAGCGCCAAGATTAGTATTACTAAGGAAATAGTGAAGGCTGAGGTTGGTATTGGTAGTAAGATTATTGTCTTCACACAATTCATAAGGCAGGCTGAGGAGTTGTATAAAGTCCTTAAGGAAGAGTTGGGGCCAATTATTACATTAATAACCTCCAAGACAAGTGATAGGGACTCGATATTTAAGGCGTTTGCCAGGGGTGCGTATAAGGTCATTGTGGCGACAACGGTTCTTGATGAGGGTATTGATGTGCCTGATGCGGATGTAGCAATTATTCTCTCCGGGACTGGTTCCCGAAGGCAGATGATCCAGAGGATTGGTCGTGTTGTTAGGGCTAGTGATGATAAGGTTGAGGCGAGAATCTACGAAGTAGTGGCTAGGAACACCATTGAGGAGGCGCTGAGTGAGGAGAGGCATGTTAAGGGTGAGGTTCTCGAAATTGAGTGCAGGAGATACTTGGCTGATGAGATTAGGCGTTTAATAAACCACGTAATTAGCAGTACGTCATTATTTAAATCGTCGAATCCCTGAGTGACTTATATATTGAGCTGTGGAGTAATTAATTGTGAAACTTCTTGAGGAACTAATGAACATACTTTTCCAGGAATATGGCGCATTAATACTCATGGTAGTATCTACGATATTGTCGATAATCATTGCCACATTATATGCGGAATTATTGAGAAATAATATTCTATTGATCAAGGAACTTAATACCATTATTCAGTGGATCAATGGGGTGATCAAATGATTAGATATCTATTAACATCAGTCCTAATACTGATGATTCTGATCATGATCATTATGATAACAGGTTTCATATTAAATATACTATACCTAACAGGCTCCGTTAGTAATTACGCCGTGGTGATCATGAATGGCACTCGCAGATTCCTTAATATTTCCTGACATGTTGATCTCCATAACCCTAGTAATCGTAATACTCATTTTCGCCATATTCCTGACAAACCTACTGGTAAAACTCTCTATAATTGATTATAAGGCATCCATGGGAACTTACCTATTCACCAAATGCCAATTAGGTAATTTTACGGGCGATGCTGATCTCGATCACATAATAATAACTGATGAGGTAATATCGAGTAATTATTTAATTATATGTCCAAGGATCACGGTTAACAACTCGCAGTTGGAGGTTAATGTTTACGTTACTTATACTAGGTGATGTAAATGATTTATAAATCGTTACTACCCATACTAATAGTATTACTGGTAATGATTGTATTAACCACGTACTTAATGAATTACGTAAATAATGAGACATCGAGGGCATTAACCCTTGAGAATAATTACCTATTGTCGACGAACGTATTTAAGCAACTGAATAATACATTACCCCAGATATTACGGAATAATGCATGCATGCTTATTGCGAATCCAATGAATTATTCATGTAGCATTATTGCTATGAATATGACGAATATGTTAAGTGAAGCCCTCAATATTATTAGTAATAAAACAGGAAATATCGCAAGATATAGAGTGATTAATTATGAGATTTATGGAGAAGGAAATGTAACAATTTACCAGATAACAATTCAAGCACTTATCCAATCTAATAGTATTGAGGGAACGATTACTACCGTGTATCCATTCAATTTATGTTACTATTCACAATTAGTCAATAATATCGTTAATGACTTGAGAGAAAATATAACAATACATGCCGATAATATAACAGAGACCTCTGAGGGTTTAAGCAAGGAATTAATGAGCAAGATTAATCATAATTATGATAACATAAATATCACACTTCATTATACAGGTGTTTTTAGTATGACCCAGCGAACGCGTAACTACACCATTTACGTTGGAATAATAGATTACACTTTATACGTTTCACCAAGCGAAAAACTATGTAGTGAATTCGCGAAAATCACTGGTAGTTTTTACGTCACAATAATTATTAATAAGTATGTAAATAATACATATTACTTCACAATTAATGGAATAATTAGTAATAACAAATAATGACTAAATTCTAGAGGAACTAATTAAGTTAATGCATTTAAATAATAAGGCACAACCTTTAATCCGTGATTAACGAAATTATTGGACTTAATGTTAGGAGTGTCTTGGTAATTGGAATTGGCGGTGGAGGCGATGTTGTCGGTTCATCAATTACATATAGTCTTGCTGTGAATGAGGGGAAGGAGGCCGTGCTTGGTGCAGTTCTTTGGGAGAGATATATTAATGATATTGTACCTGGGCCAATTAGAGTGCAGGAGCTTCGAAACGCCGAGGTCTTTGGTAATTATTTAGCTATGGTTGATGGAGATACTTATGCAATTAGGGAGGGTAGGCGTGTTGTACCTCAAATAGCCAATGTATTAAGTGTAATTAAGGATGATGGGTTAGGTATTAGCATTTCGGGCTCCGTAAATGATGTAGCTAGAGAATTAAGTACGTATGTGAATAAGTATGGATTTGATGCCATAATAGGCATTGATGTTGGTGGTGATGTGTTAGCCTTAGGTAATGAGGATGGACTATATAGCCCACTTACTGATAGTTACTCAGTTGCTGTTTTAAGTAAGGTTCAAGATTATACTGGCGCCCAGGTAGTACTTGGTATTGCAGGTCCTGGTGTTGATGGTGAGTTAGATAGGGATTACGTGCTAATGAGAATAAGCCAATTAGCCAGTAAGTGTGCATTTCTAGGTGCCTATGGACCAACACGAGGCGATTTAATGATTCTTGAGGACATTCTAAGTAAGGCAGTAACAGAGGCCAGTGGATTAGTGTATAGGGCTGCTAAGGGGTATCACGGAAACGTTGGGATAAGAGGAAGCACTAAGAATGTGAAGCTCGATATATCATCATCAATAACTTACTACCTAGACCTCAGGAAGATCATTAGTGATTTACCGCTAGCCAATTTAGTGATTAATGCAAGGGATCCCTGGGATGCAATGAGAACATTAAATAGTAAGGGTGTAATGACCGAGCTTAACTTTGAGGAAGAGGTCTATAGATATTATAAGACTAAGTCAAAGATACCGAGTCCTGAAGAGGCTTACTTAATGATTAAGGAAATAAAGAATAGATTAAAGTCTCAGGTGCAGTTAATGAGTAATCAGCATGGCAGTACTCATCATTAAGTGGTCTCAGTTAAGGGCGTGATCGTCATGCAGAACTTAATACTAATTCTGCAATTTAAATGCGTTAATCACCAGCCTCTTCATAAAAGAGAGCATAGTCTTTCTCGGCTTCACGAAGTAGCTGGAGTTGCGATATTCTTTCCTCAGCCTTTCTATACATGTTTGCGAATTCCATAATCCTCGCAGCAACATCATCAGATTTACTAAAGGATACTGGGTTGTATAAGAGCTTCCTCTTATCGCCGCCCTTCACACTCACTACATAACCCTCAACAATACCTGACGCAGGTATTTTGCCCAATTCACCGCCTTCGCCCCTTATTAGGAATACGTAACCTTTATGGGAACCATCATTGAACGTTACCCTAACGAGGACCAACGCTATGTGAAATTCCCTAAGTATGTTTGTAATCACGTCCCTATATCTTTCATACTCTCGTACATAGGGCAATCTCTCAATAAGTGATAAATCATCTCTACTGAGATCATTGAGAAGATCATTGAGCATATCCATAACGTTCTTACCTGTATTTATGACCTCCATCAGAATAAATAGTGCCTGGTTAAAAATAAGCATTACCTAAGGCTCATAATTCCTAATTACCATAAGGAATCCTTTAGATTTGACTTTACGGTAAGTAACGAGCAGATAAGGTATATTTAGTGGTACAGTGATGATATGTAGATGAGTAATTTAGACAAGCGAGTATATGAATTACATAGTAGGGTGATGAGCGAGTTCATGGGCGGTAGGTGCTATGATATTGATGAGTCATTAGTGATAGATTGTATCAAGAATGCATTGACGGGCATTGGATTAAGCATTAACGATGTAGCACTCTTTGACATAGATGGTAATGTGACTAGGGACATTAATAGCGCTAAGTACGTGAGAGTTACAGCCACTAGTAATTACATCAACGGTGAACAAATATTTACCTTCGCCTTACTTAAATTTAGAGATAAATATAGGGTCCTCTATCTCCAATCAGCCATAAAAGAAGATTAAATAATTTTTATGAATTAAATTTATTTTTCAATTAATTATGAGAATTACGGTGAGGACTCAGCTAACCTATCAAGCATCTGTATCCTCTTTGCAGGATGCGGATGCGTCATGAATAACTCCTCCCAAATTGATGGCTTGTAATGTCTCCAATACTCTATCAAGTCATCAACATTATTCTCAATATACTCAGCACTAACTGGTGGTGCAAAGAACAACATCCTTAATGTACCATTTGTAGTCTTCTTCACCATGTTTGGATCCATGTAAAGCGTTATCTTTGCAAGGGCTCTCTGAAGATTATGTGCACCATTCTCCACAGTCAATGCGCCATTAATATCGGCATAAGCCTCCCTTAACCTATTTATGTACAGAACAAATAACTGGAATAGGAAGCTAACGGCAAGTAATACCAGGCCTATGAGAAGCAGTAAACCACCATTATTATTCCTGCCTCCTGACCAACCTCCCCACCAACCACCCCACCAAAGCGACCAACCAAGCCAGTAAATAACTGTGGGCAATAGTCCGACAGCCATCAGAACCTCAACATCCCTATGCCTAAGGTGGCCAATCTCATGACCAAGAACAGCCTTCAACTCGCCTGGCTTCAATATCTTCAGTAGAGGCAGTGTTATTGCAACCCTCTTACCAGCTATTGGGCTTCCGTAAGCGAAAGCGTTGGGAAACGGTACATCAGCCACATAGACCTTCGGCACACTCTTGAAGCCATTAGCCCTAGCGACATCGGCAATAATGTCGTAGACCCAGCCATAGGTTGGGTCACCAGGCTTAATCTCATGGGCTCTATACATGGCATTTATCAAAAACGGTCCAATAAGCCATTGTAGTAATGTTAAGAAGAAAGCCATTATTATTAAGCTCGTAACTAACGCAACACCACCTAGTGATGGATCTAGTAACAAAATGACACCATACGTAAAAGCCGCACCCAATAGTAATATTGCTATTATTGCAAGTGCCATCTTTAACCTGAATACTAGTAGTGCCTTGTTCATACAAGACAAGAGGCACGGCATTAATTTTAAACCTAACTCACGTAGATTACACTGATCTGATTATGAATCTGGCGTCGGCTGCGTAAGCCCCCTTACCCCTCTCAAGTACAATGACTGGGTTTAGATCGGCCTCAACAATGTTTGGGTTGTCGGATAGGAGTTCTGAGAACTTCGTTATTACATATATTATGGCTTCCTCATCCCTGGCAGGCATGTTCCTATAACCATTAAATAATCGATAGCCCTTTATTTCCCTAACCATTGCCCTGGCATCCTCCTCGGTAATAGGCACTATCCTAAAGCTCACGTCCTGTAGAACCTCGACCATAATACCACCAAGACCAAAGGCTATTACATGACCGAAAATTGGATCCTTTGTGGCGCCAATTATTGTCTCCAAACCCTCAGGCACCATCCTCTGTATTAGGAAACCACTGATTCTGGCATATGGGGCCTTTTCCTTAATATTATTCTTAATTCTATCACAGGCGTTCCTAAGTTCATCATCATTATTTATATTGAGAATGACACCACCAACATCGGATTTATGGATTATGTCTGGAGAAACAACCTTAAGTACCACTGGGTAACCTATGTCCTTAACAACCTTAAGCGCCTCATTAACATCCTGAACAAGTGCAAAGTCAGGAACTGGTATGTTATACTGCCTAAGAAGCTCAAAGGATTCATGTTCGAGTAATTTATACCTGCCCTCCTCAAGGGCCTTAGCAACTATTGGGTTCATAACCCTCACCACCATTCCTTAGCTACGCCTTTTATCTTTGAGTATTCATATAAGGCCCACAGTGCCTTTGCAGCTCTATGAGGCGCATGGTAAACAGGAATGCCATTCTCCTCTAGATTACTCTCGAACTTGGCCACGTATTCATTACCACCAAAGCTAACAACAACTATTGGTTTATTGAATCTCTTGGCCTCAATTATGTAATTGCCCAGGTTTATTGATAAACCAGGTATTTGCATTAGGGCTATTATTAACGCCATATCTACATAACTCGTTGGTAGTACTGTGTCTAGCACGAATTTGTACATGGCATCCGTGGCACTACCCGTCAAGTCAATTGGATTACGAGTAACGGATAATGGAGGTAACTGCTTCCTCAAGATTTCCTGAAGACTCTCAGATAATTCCGGTACTTGTAGTCCACGTATGTCCAAGGCATCCACAGACTGTATACCCATACCGCCACTGTCCGTTATCACCAATACCCTGTTACCCCTTGGCAATGGTTGCGTTGCCAATGCCTTAGCCATATCAAATGCATCAGTTAAGTTATCAGCCTCTATGACATTAGCCTGCCTAAGCATCGCATGGTATATCTCGTAATTACCCGCCAATGCCGCTGTGTGGGACTTAACGGCTCCCGTGGCTGCCTTAGTCCTGCCCGCCTTATAAGTAACAATTGGCTTAACGCTGGATACCTCCTTCATCACCTCAAGGAGTTTCTTACCCTCTCCAATATACTTCAGTCCTTCCATGTACATAACAATAACCTTAACCCTATTATCCTTAGCAAAGTACTCAAGGAGCTCAGACTCGTTAATGTCCAGTTTATTTCCATAGTTAACGGCGAGGCCTACCCCAATATTCCTCCTGGCTGCCCAATCAAGTATTGCACCAGCCACAGCACCACTCTGGCTTATAAGAGCCACAGGACCTGGCTTAGGCCTACCCATCCTATCCTCAGGCAGGAAGAATGTGTCTAGGCCATTAAATGCATTGTAAACACCAATACAATTAGGTCCAAGTACTCTAATGCGGTTTTGAACAACTCTTCTGAGCTCCTCCTCGAGCTTTGCCCCATCCTCACCAACCTCACTAAAACCACCACTAATTATTATGACAATCCTAACACCCTTCTTGATGCATTCATCAGCGACCTTAGGCACTGCAGGTGCTGGGACTGCTATGACTGCCAGGTCAATATTGTCTTGAATATCAAGTATTGATTTATAGTATTTAATGCCATTAACTTCATCATACTTAGGATTAACTAGGTAAACCTTACCCTTAAACCTAGTGAGCAGGTTCTTAGTTATTACACCACCAACACTATTCTCCCTGGGCGTGGCTCCGATAATTGCCACCGATTTTGGATTAAATAATAAGTCAAGAGGTGAGGCAGTTACTAATGACACTTCAGCAATCTTACCCTCTTGTGATTGTGCCTTCTGTTCCTC
This sequence comes from Vulcanisaeta moutnovskia 768-28, assembly GCF_000190315.1. Classification (NCBI taxonomy): domain Archaea; kingdom Thermoproteati; phylum Thermoproteota; class Thermoprotei; order Thermoproteales; family Thermoproteaceae; genus Vulcanisaeta; species Vulcanisaeta moutnovskia. Next base: position 697,665 of record NC_015151.1, on the reverse strand, counting down.
CATAAGAACCGGACGCAATTCACGCTTATTCTTAAAAACCTTTCTAGATATATAAATAATCTATGTATTTTTATAGACTGAACACCTTAATGGAAAAATCTTAAAGAAAAATAGAGAATTTTAGGAAAACATATTATATATCTTATAGAGGAAGTAGTTAATAGATTAAGCTTAAAAGGAGAAACATTTAATTAACTCGATGGGAAGATCCGAGGAAATCCTTAAGGAACTGGACGAATATTTAATGACGAATATATACCCAACCCATAAGATCGTCGTCAGGGAGGCCCGCGATATTTATGTTTATGATGTTGATGGGAATACGTACTTAGACTTCATGACCGTAGTAACCACGGCATTGCTTGGCCATAATCCACCAGGTCTCGCTGATGCTATTGCTGAAACGGCCAAGCGATTAATAGCTGGCAATGGTTATAATTGGTACACTGAGGAGCTACTAAACGCCGCGAAGGCAGTACTAGGCCTCTTCCCTGATAAGGCAATGTATAATAAGGTTCACTTCAAGTTAAGTGGTTCTGAGGGTATTGAATTAGCGCTGAAGATTGCAAAGAGGTATACTAAGAGCACATACGTGATGTACCTAATGGGTGGCTATCACGGTAGGACATACCTAACCGGTTCATACCATGGAATGAGGAGAAAGGAGTATGGCCCATTACCATCAGGTACATTAATAGCTCCATTCCCATACCCATACAGGTGTCCATTTGGCGAAATGGCACCCGAGGAATGCAGCAAGGCAGCCGTCGAGACTATTGAGTATTACATAAATTATGTCGCCATTAAAGACGCTTGTTGTTTAGTGACTGAACCAATACAGGGTGTTGGTGGTATCGTAGTACCGCCTATGAATTTCTTCGAGAAGCTCAAGAAGGTATTGGATACATACGGCATATTACTAGTATTTGATGAAGTTCAAACGGGTATGGGTAGGACAGGCACCACCTGGGCCTTTGAACAATTTAACGTTAAGCCTGACATTGTCGTAGCTGCTAAGGGAATGACTGGTGGATTGCCGGCATCAGCTGTAGTCACTAGGAAGGAATTATCATCGGTAATGCAACTAAATGATGAGCATTCGACCTTTGGCGCATCAGCGTTAATAATGGCTGCTGTGAAGGCGACAATTGATTATTATAACATACATAAGGAGGAATTATTAAGTAATGCCAAGAAAATGGGCGAGTATGCGATGAAGAGGTTGATGGAGCTCTATGATAAGCATCCACTCATTGGTGAGGTCAGGGGATTAGGACTCATGATCGGTATTGAACTTGTTAAGAACAGGAAGACTAAGGAGCCAGCGACGAAGGAAACAAGTGACGTATGCCTTAATAGAGCATTGAAAAGAGGCGTACTCTTCGTGACCAGTGGTTGGAATGGTAACGTCATTAGGTTCGCACCGCCACTAACTGTTAAGCAGGAACATATTGATAAGGCGATAGATGTACTCGATAAATCACTAGGTGAAGTAGAGAGGGAGGAGAATATCAAGTAATTAACCATGATCTTGTTAAATGTAATTTAAATCATTAATTCTCGCTAAGGATTCTCCTTATCTTATCAGCAATTATCTTCTTGGGCACTGCACCAATCACGAAGTCCACAGGTTCACCATTCCTAAATATGATGACCGTAGGCAGACTCATTACATCATACTTTGCCGCAACATCAGGCCACTCCTGCGTATTTAACCTACCAAAACCAACACAAGGCATCTCCTTAGCTAAGGCCTTTAGGATAGGCTCGAGTAAAAAGCATGGAGCGCACCAGGGTGCCCAAAAGTCCACAACCACAACCCTCTTACTCCTGATAAAATTATCAAAATTATCCGCATCCAACTCAACAGGCTCATTACCAACCGCCCTAGCTAATTCCCTAGCTCTCCTTTCCAATAACTTATTCAATTCATCATCCTCCTTATTATTTACATTACTTGTATTATTCACCGTCATACCAAGACAAAAAATCGGCAATTTAAAGTGTTTACTCAGTCAGTAATTAGACAGGAAACGACTAAATAGAGACCCACACATAATAGAGCACGTACTTTAAGGAAGATTTACATCCAAGGGTCTTTTCTTTATGTTCCTGCTTTTGTTTAAAATGCAAAATAGAATTCAAATAGAATACCAATCTTAATACCATAACGAGCCAAAAAATTTAAAACTTCCTCAAGCCTTTCCACCATAAGCCCCGGTGGTATAGCCCGGTCTAGTATGGCGGCCTGTCGAGCCGCAGACCCGGGTTCAAATCCCGGCCGGGGCGCCAAAGTGTTAAAGAAATTGAAATTTTATTATTATTTGCGGTTTTGTTTTGAGCCTATGGGCCTTGGGTGGGGTTGTTAGCTGTTTAATAAGTTAGCCATTGCCCTGGTTATTACCCTATGTTCTTTTGATGTTGCGCTTGGTCATTATCTCATTAAACGTATTTCTAAAGTTCTGGGTGTTTCCTTATTTTTCCTATGTTCACGTAGACTTTGAGACAGCCACTTTGTTTCTTCAGCTTAACCTTCTCATGTGGGCACCAGGTAAGTTTTGATTTTAATCAGGATGCTACGTGCTTAATTACTCCTTTCTTCATGAACTTTATCGGGGGAATTAATTTATAACTTGTTTATTTGTAAATAATAACTTGGTGATTGCATGGTGGGAGTATCAATCTCGGAGTCAAGCATTACCCGTGCGATAATGAGGAGCGCCTTGAAAATACTTGATGAGTATTCAAGCGTTGATGTTGCTATTGTTGGTGCCGGTCCCTCAGGCATGACCGCGGCTTATTATCTGGCAAAGGCTGGTTTGAAGACAATAGTTCTTGAGAGAAGGTTGTCATTTGGTGGTGGTATCGGTGGCGCTGCAAGCCACTTACCAAGCATAGTCATTGAGTACCCAGCCTCTGAGATCCTAAGTAAGGACTTTGGCATTAGGCTTCAGGACATGGGCGATGGATTATTCACCATTGACCCTGCTGAATTAATTGTCAAGTTGGCTGTTAAGGCTATGGATGCTGGAACAAAGTTCCTTCTTGGAATCCACGTTGAGGATGTTATAACTAGGGACAATCCACCTAGAGTTGCTGGTCTAGCTGTTTATTGGTCAACAATACAGATGGCCAATATGCATACGGACCCGTTCTTCATAGAAGCCAAAGCCGTGGTTGATGCTACGGGGCATGATGCAGAAATCGCTAATGTAACCGCCAGGAAGAATCCTAACATGGGATTGAAGGTACTTGGTGAACGCTCAGCAAATGCCGCAATTGCTGAGGACTTAGTCGTCAAATACACAGGTAAGGTCGTGAATGGCCTTTACGTGACTGGTATGGCCGTTGCTGCCGTTTACGGATTGCCGAGGATGGGGCCAATATTTGGTTCAATGATTATGAGCGGGAAGAGGGTGGCTGAATTAATAATTAATGATTTAAAGTAGTGCATTTTGCATACATAGAATAGTTGAATTTAAAAGTAGAGAGCGTTTCTTGTTTATTAGTATGACGTATACGTTGATAGTGAACTACGCATTAGCGTTTTTGCTTTCATTTTTAGTATCCGGGAATAATTTATCGGCTAATGCTGGAGCTGCCGTGGGTTCTAGGTCAATTGATTATAAATATGCCTTAGTAATTGCGTTACTTGGTTATGTACTTGGATTATGGTTGCAGGGTACTTATATGAAGTCCAATATAGTGAGTGGTGATGTGGCCCTGGTGGCTATGGCGGTTGCCATAGTTATATTCATAATTGGTGAGGGAATGAAAGTCCCAATGTCACTAACAGGCTCCTTATACGCAAGCCTAGTCGGTGCTTCATTTGCACTAGGCCACATAATGAGCAATGCAGTTTTTGTACTTAGTTATTGGTTATCCCTGCCTATAATAGTAATGTTTCTCTCATATATTCTTTACAAATTTCTTAGCGCATTTTCGAGAATATCATTCAGGCACATAGGTATTTATAGGGCATTATCCATACTAACAGTCTTTCTACTCTCATTCTCCTTTGGTGCAAATAACCTTGGATTACTATGGGCATTATTAGGCTTTAGTTATAGAGGCCTATTACTAATAATCATTAGTTCAATGATGGGTGTTTTATTGATTGGTTGGAGAACACTATATAGACTTAGTACTGGCTTATTCACAATAGGCCCATTAACCAGCTTTACTGTGCAATTGTTCTCATTTATTGCCATGGAGATTGGCACTCTCTATTCTGTGCCCATGCCCGTCACCGTAACGACATCATTCGGTCTAGTTGGTGTTGGAGCTGCGCATAGATTCAGAATAATAAACCTTAGATACTTCAATGAGTTAATACTCGGCTTCATAGCATCAATAATCGTAGGCCTAATATTCAGCTACCTGCTAATTAAGGTTATTTAAGCAATACCTGTAATCTCGATTAGGTTTTCGGCGGCTTTACGAGACAAGCCCGCTCCTAATATAGTAAATCTATCAGGCCTAACGTTATGTGCCATTGTTAATGCCTCAATTATTATTTCCCTATCAAGACCAAGATCCTTAGCCGTAACGGGTATATTTAAGCTCTGTAGGAACGACCTTATCCTCCTCCACCTCATACCATGTAGATACGCCATCATTATTGCACCAAGTGCCACCTGCTCTCCATGCAGTGCAGGTCTGAACCCCCTTTCCCTCGCTAGTAAATCTATAGCATGACTGAATAGGTGCTCGGAACCACTACACGGCCTTGAGCTACCGGCAATTGCCATAGCGACACCACAACCAAGTAGCGCCTTTACAACTATCCTCACACTCTCCTCGCCATGTATCTTCAACCTATCCCTATTCCTAAGGACTATCAACGCGCTATCCCTTGCAAGGGCTGCGGCGTATTCGCTGAATTCCTCGCCCTTAACTCTAACGGCTAGTTCCCAGTCCTTAACAGCTATTAACTTACCAATCAATTCACCAACACCAGCCAGTAGGTACCTCCTTGGAGCTTCAAGTATTATTGACGTATCTGCAATAATGGCTATTGGAGTTCTCTGAACCTTGCCGAGACCGTACTTATTAAGATCTAACTGAAGTATGTGTGATACATAAGGGCTTGCTATACCGTCGTGAGACGCTATCGTGGGTATTGACACGTATGGTGCATTCATTATGTGAGCCATGGCCTTACCGAAATCAATTATCCTACCACCACCTAGGGCTATTATATAATCAACAATGTGGGCATACTTATTCGATAATTCAATAATTCCCTCAGGACTTATTTCACTAATCTCCTCAACATCACAAATCCTACACTCAATCTTATCAATTAAGTGCTTGCCAAAGTGAGGACCAATGAGAATTAACCCTCTTAATCCATTAAGTCCAATTTTACTTAATATTTCAGGAACCTTACTAATGGCGTTGGGTCCAAATACCACGACTCGGGGAATCTCATACATTTCCAGTGATTTACGTTGTGGTGAAGCCATTACTAGTTAAGGCGAGGTATATGGTAATTTAAACTATTCCTTGCTCTTATCAATGATATGATGCTTAATATCATGAAAACTATGAAACGTATTTATTTGCTAAGTGCCTTGGTGAGCGATTCCACTGTTACTTTCTTCAGGGTTATTATACTGCCATCGATCACAAAATTGTCATTAATATACTCAACACCATTATTCCTGAGTATGGTTATTAAGTCCGTCGTTGGGTAAACAGTTGCCTTCTTACCCTTTAGTAAACCCAGCTTGGCTGCATAGGCTGGTGTTGCCAGGGGTAGTATCGTTGTTTTACCACCATTTACCGATTGAGTAAGTATTTCCTCAAAAACCTCCTTATTAACCATGGGCTTAACTCTACCAGGTATTTCCTTACCGGTACTGGCGTAGTAGGCCCAATAACCACCTATATAGATTACGGCGTCATAATTACTGAGAATACCCTCACTTAATCCACCTGTGAGATCAATGTCGAAGTTTACATTCACGGATTTACTTACTAACCCCGTACTAACTTCCATACCTAATTGTCTAAGTGCCTGTACCGCCATTGAGTACTCCCCCTTATATGATACATCAGCAACGATTATTAAAGCCTTCATACAAGCCTTCGAAATGTCATACTATTTTAAGTATTTCGCGCCTTGATAGGAAAGAATTATTTACTTGAACCTCTACTCCTCATTATTAAATCAACAACAAACTTAGCAGCTATCTCAGCATGCTCAAAGGGCTTCGACTGGGGTTTCCTCCTAAAGTCAAGTATATAAACGGTACACTCCCCTGCATTAGCTGCTGCAAAGGCGTAATACCTATTGGCTAATTGATGCATTTCAATATCCTCAGGCGACTCAGACTCTCTATCCCTAAGCCCCACGTCCTTAGCCCTCCTCTCCATTATATCCTTTGGATCAAACTCCATAAGTACAATTGCATCCGGCTTTAACTTCGTTATTATCCTATCAGGAAGACCTGGATAAAAGCCTCCTTGTACTCGAATACTTGCGTGAGTATCTATAATTACATCACCAGGTAATTTCGCGATCTCCTCAGCAGCAAGCTCCTGAACCTTCCTATACTCCTCAACTGGTAATTTCCTCCTCATATCGTCCCTATTGGTAATTCCATAATGCTTCTTCGCGATCTCAAGCATATAATCACCATAATTTACTATCGCTATGTCAGGCAGCATCTCCTTAACGAACTTTAACGTTGTTGATTTACCACTACCCGGCACAGCAACAAGTATAATCTTCACGTACTAAGACCACTTTTCATTAATTTTAAATTTTATTACACGGCATTCACTGCAGACCTTGCTTTAAATAGCGTAGGAAATAATGCCCGTAACGATGTACTAAATTAAGTTCTAATTCTCGAACCTCTTCAAGGACCTTGCCAGTTTATTATTAAGATCAAGAAGAATCATTGAGTACTTAAGGGTATCTATGGTAAGGGTCTCGATATTAGGACCAAGAGACCAAGGCGCTAAGGGTCATGATATAGGGAAGTAAGGTATTTACAAGGGAATTGAAAAGAGTGAAAAGACATATTATCCCTGAAATGAATTACCTTAAATTAACTTTAAATAAATATGTCACAAAAAATACTCCGTGGTAATACACGTATTAATGCTCAGTTGGGAATATCCACCTCATATGGTTGGTGGATTGGGAAGGCATGTTTATCACATTACTAGGCATTTGGTTAGTGATGGTGTTGATACTACCGTGATGAGTATATCATTACCTGGCGTACTACCTTTTGAGGAAGTCGATGGGGTTCACGTTAGGAGAGTTGATCCATTTAGGTTTCGATCAACTGGCTTTATTACGTGGGTGTTGAATTTCAATGAGGAAATGATTGAGGAGGCCCTTAGGCTATATGACGAATGGGGGTTTGATTTGATTCATGTTCATGATTGGTTAACGGGACCTGCTGGAATAGTGCTTAAGCATGTATTACGTAAGCCCTTAATAGCTACGATACACGCTACTGAGGTTGGTAGGCGTGGTGGTATTCATAATGAGGAACAATTCATAATTCATTCATGGGAATGGAGAACCACTTACGAGGCTTGGAAGGTCATTGTTTGCAGTAATTACATGCTTAATGAGGTTTCGATGGTGCATGGAATTCCAAAGGATAAATTGATAATGATTCCCAATGGCATTGACATATCCTACATAGACTCCGTCAAAGTAAGGCCTGGCTTCAGGGACCTCTACGCAATGCCTAATGAAAGGATCATAGTTTTTGTCGGTAGGTTGGTACATGAGAAGGGTCCTGACCTGGTACTTGCGGCATTTAAGGAATTGCTTAAGTGGGATTGGAATTTGAAACTTCTTATTGTTGGTGATGGGCCAATGAGGGAGTACCTGATGGGACTTGCACATGATTGGGGTATTTGGAACAAGGTTTACTTCACTGGTAGGGTTGATGATGAGACATTATACTCAATATTAAAGGTCTCAGACTTGGCAATATTACCCAGTAGGTATGAACCCTTTGGAATAACGATACTCGAGGCCATGGCTACCGAATTAGCCGTAATAACCACAAGGATTGGTGGGCCTGATGAGATTGTACGCGATTGGTATAACGGCGTTAAAGTAACGCCCAACAATGTTGATGAGATAATTAATGTAGCCAAGATCTTGCTTAGTAATGATGAATTGAGGAGAAGCATAGCAAGGAACGCAAGGGAATCCGTACTTAAGTGGTACACCTGGGATAGGATTGCCCGCTGGACAAAGAAGGTTTACCAAGACGTGCTTGAGGAGTATGAAAATGCGAAGTGGGTATCAATGTGGTGATGATTTGTCAGGAAGGAAGACTTTGGTCGAAATATCTATTAAGGGCTTGAGTTATCCCAAAGACCCCTATTCCTCAGTATGGTTGTGGCGTCTTTATACGTGGTTGGGTCGGAAACCGTTGGTCCACTGGCCACGGTCCTCAAGACCCAGACCCTTAATAGGTACCTCAACGAGGACAGAACTGCCACCACTCTAATTCTGAAATTAATGAGAACTGTGAATCTTTAAACTTACATGGTGGATCCTGGGCGGGCAGTTTAGGTTCGCCATTGCTTTTGTTATCGCCTTCGCCCTCTTTTACACCCCAACCAGGAAATGAATACACACAACAATAACGCCCAGGCCCACCAAACTTACACTGCATAGGAGCCCTTTAAAACCACTAAAAGTACCCAACACAGAACAAAAGCCATCGAACCCCATCACTAAGAAACAAAGCAATAAGCAATTATGTAAAGATATGAATAAGCGCCTATATTATTCAATAAGAAATCAACAACTCTTCACGTATCATAAAACGATTCTTACATCACGGCTCAGCCCTGGCCACATTAATCATCGCAAGCAGTAAATCAGTAAGTCCCTTATAAGGTTTTATGGCTCACCACGACGAAGGAAAAATCTTTATAAGGGATGCGTTAAGCCCATGACTGTGCCAAAGGAGATTAAGGCAAGGGCGCACACGTGGTATGAGGTTGATTATGAGAAGGGTACCATAAAGTTTCTTAGGAGGATTTGTCCAAGGTGCGGTTCAGTAATGGCTTATCACAAGGTCCCAGTGCCGAGATGGACCTGCGGTAAATGTGGATACACAATATTCGAGCAAGCCAGGGCTCGATAAAAACTAACAAATCATATTTATTAAGTTGTTTATACCTTCATTAGGCGTGAAGATTAGGGAGGTTAGGGTTGGGGTTTTTAGGGCTGGTCTTGAGATCCCAGACTTCGGGTCTGCCAATGACATGGTTGTCGTTAAAGTTATTGGTGAGGATGGTAGTGAAGGGATTGGTTATGTGACCGATTATCATCACATCAAGGAGGGCGTATACTTCTCAGACCTACTTGCAGAGTTCATTAGGAGGGTTATTGCAAGGTTTGTTGTTGGTAGGGATACCACGGAGTATGAGGCAATTTGGGATGAGTTGTTCCAGAGGTTGACTAGGTGGGGTAGGAGGGGTTTCGTGATCCATGCAATTAGTGGTGTTGACATAGCCATCTGGGACTTACTGGCTAAGGAGGCTAATAAGCCACTTTGGAGATTGCTCGGTGGTTATAGGAGTGAGGTGACTACATACGCAAACACGGCCCATCAACTACCGCCTAAGGAGCTTGCGGCTAAGGCCCTTGAGTATGTTAAGCAAGGCTTTGATGCTGTTAAGATTAGGGGTTCGTTAACGGCCGTCAGTCCTGAGGAGGCTACTGAGCGTATTAAGGCCGTTAGGGAGGCTGTCGGGCCTGATGTTAAGTTAATGGTTGATCTGAACGGAACCTATGACCTAAACCTGGCAATGAGAATGTGTAGGGGATGGGAGAAGTATGAGCTGTTCTGGATTGAGGAGCCTGTGCACCCTGACAATCTCGAGGGCTATAAAAGATTGAAGAGGGTTTGCGGTATACCAATTGCTGCCGGTGAGCAGCACCACACAATTTACGACTTCAAGCTACTACTCGAGAGTGAGGCCGTGGATATAGTCCAGCCCGACGTAGGCCATGTCGGTGGAATTACTGAGTGGCTCAGGGTTTGGGCCCTCGCCAGGGCTTATGGGATACCTGTCTCACCACACCTAATGCCAATAGTCAGTGCCCACCTCGTTGCCGCTAAGCCAGGTACCATGTGGATTGAGTACACGGCACCCGATAACCCACTTAGGAGCGCCATATTTGATGTGTTTGACGAGCCTAAATCAATAATGTATGCAAAGAATGGTAAGGTCTACGTACCGGAGACACCGGGCATAGGCATAAAACTAAAACCACAACATCAATTCTGAATAGCGCGGTAAAATTATTTTACTAAAAGCCTTAGCGTTAAATTAATGGACTTAAGGAAATACATAGCTGACTTAAGGAGCGCAGGTATGTTAAAACTCATTAACGAGGAATTAAGTATTAACTATGAAATACCTTACGTAATCACGAAGTTCGACAAAGGACCTGCCCTAGAATTTACTAATGTGCGTGAGTTCAGGACTGCCCATGTTGTAGGTAATGTCGTTAATACTAGGGATAAGATATACAGGGCTCTCAATGTGAAAAGTGACGTTGAATTTTATAAGAAACTTCTTTGGGCCGAGGAGGTTGCTTCTTCGTATAAGACCATGGAAACAAACAACGTGGTTTATGAACCATTACCCAATGTTGATTTAACGAGGATACCCATACCTAGGTACTTTGAGTTAGAGCCAGGGCCTTGCTTAACGAGTGCCGTTGTTGTTGGAATGGATGTCAAAGACGGCATTTTAAACGCAAGCATTCATAGACTTACCCCAATAGGGCCTGATAAGTTTGTTATTAGGCTTGTACCTAGGCATTTATACAGAATATACGTGAGGAATAGGGAGCTTGGTAAGGACACGCCCATATCAATTTCATGGGGTTTACACCCAGCCCTACTACTTGCTGCTGCATCATCACCACCCTTTGGAATCTTCGAATTAAATATTGCGAATGCATTGCTAGACGGTTCACTCAGGATCAAGGTCTTAGATAATGGAGTACCTGCGCCTGCGTATGCTGAGGTCGTTATGGAGGGCTACATATCAGCTAGGGAAACAACTAAGGAGGGCCCCTGTATGGACGTACTCGGTACTTATGATGAAGTTAGGGAACAACCTGTTGTTAGAATAACAAGAATCTATATAAGGAGAGACAGCCCATTAATCGCACAGGCATTGGTGGCTGGTTATTCTGAGCATAAACTCTTAATGGGAATTGAGAAGGAGGCAAAGATTTGGCAGTTCGTTAGTAATGTTGTGCCTGAGGTTAAGGCTGTTAGGCTGACCGATGGTGGATGCGGATGGTTACACGCAGTTGTGGCCATTAGGAAGCAGAGCGATGGTGATCCTAAGAACGCAATTATGGCAGCCTTTACTGCGCATCCAAGCCTTAAGCATGTCGTAATTGTTGATGAAGACATAAATGTAGATGACCTAAATGAGATTGAGTGGGCGATTGCAACGAGATTCAGGGCTGATGAGGACTTAGTACTCATTAAGTACGCTAGGGGGTCTACCCTCGATCCTGTGGCTCTTGATCCCGTACAGGGCATAACCACTAAGATGGGTATTGATGCCACAAGACCTCTCAATTCCGATATTAATAGATTTAAGAGAGGCATTATTCCTGCTTCTATTGATTTAAATAAAATAAAATTGGAGTAGGTATACGTTTACTTTACGTATATATCTTATCATTTAATGCATCAATTATTAGTTAGGCTAAATTAATAAAACAGTATTTATTCGCATCACTCCTGTGGACATAGGAATTATTAGGCCTTACGAGGTTGAGTATAACCCTGAAGATGTGGTTGATCTAGAGGATGCCATTAGGTCGTTGGGTCATAGGATTAAGAGGATATACATTGATATGGTTGGGGTTGGTTTTGGTAAAGGTCGTATTAATTATTACCAATTAATTGGTAGGTCTAATTATGAGGAGTTGAACGTATCAGGCGCAATACTTAGGCATATAGGCATAATTAGGGATTTTGAGCAATTCGTGCATAGGCTATGGGTTGTTAGGGCCTTTGAACTTAATGGTGTTTATGTAATGAATCCAGTGATGAATTGGATGATGGCCAGTGATAAGTTCATATCACTAATGCTATTGGCTAAGCATGGCTTACCAGTCCCTGATACCGTGGTTAGTGAGAACATGTTCGTCGCCTATAATACAGTTAAGGAGTTCGGCAGATCCGTTATCAAGCAGATTAGGGGTGCTATGGGTTTCGGTGTTTTTCAGATCGATGATGCTGATGTAGCCATGCACATATTTAGCTATCTAACTAACCTGAATAAGCCAATGTATGTACAGAGGTTTCTTGATAAGGTTGGTAATGGTGATTATAGAGTCGTGGTTGTTGGCAATGAGGTAATAGGTGCTGAATTCAGGAGGGGAATTTCATGGAAGAGCAATATTGCCCAAGGTGCTAATCCCGAGCCAGCTAAGGTTACTGATGAATTAAGTGAGTTGGCGTTGAGGACGATTGAAGTTCTTGGGCTTGATTATGGTGGCGTTGATATTGCGGAAACAAGGAATGGCTACTTCATTTTTGAGGTTAATCCAACCATGTCCTGGCAGGGATTTAAGAAAGCCACAGGTATAAATCCAGCTAAATATATAGTGAATTACTTAATACGTAAGATAAAGGCCTAGGTTGCCCTTGAAGCTATTTTTATCACCTTTAATGCAACATCTATTGAATCTATACCAAACACGTAAGTGACGGGTTCCAGTGCATAGCCTCCAAGGTCTATAATAGCCTCTAATGTGGGATCTTTAACAATTGAGTCAACCACTGCGTTTATTACATCATCCTCATTAGAGCTTTCATGAGGCCCAACTTTAACATAGTGCATACTCAATTCCTTAAGTGCATACTCTACCTTATTATCATACTTAATACTGGCTACGGACCTATACCTCGGATTCACATTCATGCATTTAATGATTAATTTACCCAAGTGCTTACTACCGCCATAAATAGGTTTTGAGCCTATGATAACTCTTCCGTCATGGGCATCAATCCTACCAGGTACACCAACAACATCATCCTCAGTAACGGCACCTGGTTTAGCCTCAACAATGTTCATGAGAACCCTCGGTATTATGGCATGTATTTCAGGATGCATTTCAAGAATTGATAGCGCCCTTTCCATGTTCTTAATTATTGAATCCGTAATGCCGGTCGTTAATATAGAACATACATTGCAGATTGTTGGTAATGAGGGAACAAGTTTTCTGTGTGCATCGCATAGTCTTAAGGAGCCTAATTCCATCACTATCATGTTTGTCAGATATTCAAGTGCTTCATATTCCTTATTGTTCAGTATTAGTTCAACAATATTATTAACAATCCTAGTTACCCAATCCTTATTAATGCCGAGGGACTCTGCCCTGCTTATTAATTCACCGTAATCCTTACTAACGTACCTATTAACAGCTGGTTGCGTTATGCCCAGTATCTTAGCCACCTTAAGTTGGCTATACCCGTTTTCAAGAAGTTTCTTAGCCACTAGGCTTCTTATTATTGGTAATACATTCTCAGATACAAATTCAAGCCCTGTACTTATACTCACGAATTAATGATTAGTAATAGTAATTAATAATTCTTTATTTTTCATTTTATTAAATTAAATGCTCCTCATTTCATTAAGCATTTTCACCACAATATCAGTTGGGTTATCATTCAATGAGTACTTACTAATCACGTTACCACCCTTAGTTAACAAAACTAGGTACTTATTACCCGTAGATGCTTGTCCCTCATTAAGATGCGTCCTAATCAATAAGTACTTATCACCGTTCATCAGAGCTATTTCCAGGGGCATTGAAGGTATTCTGCACATACATGATGCATTTACTCGACCTCTATCCGCATAATTACGTAGAATACCGAGTATAGTCAGCACCACCCTAATACTCCCTGTACTTGTATACCCAGTATTAATGAATAATGTATCACCAACCCTGTATGGGCATATCAATGGGTAGTAATCAGAATAATTGGAATTGGGATCTCCTATTAATATGAAGGCGTTCCTAATTGTAACCCAATCATTGTACTTCCTAAGGTCAATACCACCCCTGCTGGGTATCCTAACCAGTGAATCCTCGCTTAATGTGTATGAGCCATACTTACTACCCATATCCATAGCCTTAATTATGTACTGTCCAAAGGATGCAATGGCAACATGACCCACTATCTGCCTCTCTACCTTAAGCTCATCAACTAACTCAATACCATTAATACTGCCCAGAGTCGTAATAGTACCGTCAATACTCCATACTGCTAATTCCTTACCTACTCGACCGATTACTAATACCGCGGGTGTCCTGGAGATTTTAAAGGTGTACATATGTATTTACCTATTTTAAAGCGATTTTTTGTTTTTAGTCCGGACCCTGTGATAAAGGAATATCAGTGCTAGAAATAGGCTAGCATTTTAATGCTTAAGGAGTGGCCCTTTAGTTTGCTAAGTATGTTAATACCATATGCGTCTGCATCAGAATAAGAATGTATTGGTAGAACTCCATTGATCATACCTTAAAGGTGGTGATCATTGATTGTTCCTTTTTAAATTAATTATTTAAGATTTATATAAGCACGCAATACCTTTCGTATGACATTAGCAGTAAATGACGATATGATAAGAAGATTAATAGGAGTGGTTGATGATAAATGGGTTAGCATTGATGAGATAGAGAATTTACTAAGTATAAAGATTGGTATTGATATGATTAATAAATTGAGTAGATCAGGGCTTTTCGAGGTAATGTACAGTACGTTGGATGGCACATTCTACATAAGGAGGAGGGTCATTAAGGATCTTATAATTAATAATTCTAATAATGATACAAATAATGGCAGGAACAAGCTAAATCTTCAGAGGCTTGTGGATAAGATAAGGAGTGAGATTCAGGGAATTATACCAAAGCCCCAATTTGAGGAGTGGCTTAGTAATAATGTTTCTGAGAATTGGCGGTTAGTCTATAATCAATTACTGAATGATGGCGTCATTGAGGAGGTTATTGTCTCGGGGATGGTTTTTGTTAAGGTTAATAAATGATAAAAATACTACGGTATCGCAATATACACATCACCTCTCTTCTTAAGCATTCCAGCAAATACACCCCATTCGGCCAGCAATATTTCGAGTAGATGCCTAATACCTGGTTCCCTAGCCTCTACGTATCCCTCGTCATTTAGTTCCTCGATGAGGTCATCGATGGTGAATGGTTTACGTAATCCCAAACTATAGGCCGTATGAAATGGTTCAAGGCTAAGTAATTTCTGTCGGAGTATTTTCTTTCTATCGCTAATCTTAGCATTCAGAAACTCCTTACCCTCATCCGTAATCTTAACATCACCACCCTTAACCTCAACAAAACCAAGGTAAACAGCTGCGTTTAGGGCTGGCATTAAATCATCAATGTCAGATTCCATTTCCTTGGCAATCATGAATATGTCGGCCTGTCCCTTAAACTCATTGGCAAGCGTGTCTATAAGTCCCAATACATCGGCAAATCTTGCATCTAATGGCATAAATGGTAAACCAGGCATAAAACCTATTCCATAAGTAGATTCTTTAGTGATTAATAAACATTATTTTCGAGTGAAATCTCGACGTATAATTACTGCCTATGAGAGGATTAATTTATGGGAAACCACTTTACACCTTTCGCAAACCTCGACATACTCATTAACCCATGTTCTCCATCTACGTGAATAATACCTAGAGGAGTACATTATTGTCATGGGTAAGCCGCAGTTAGGGCATGTACTACCCATTAATGCCACATTACTGGCCTCCCTATAGAAGTTTGTTATTACAAGGTTAATACCATCCTCTAAATCTTCCTCTAATCTATCAATATTTATTGCGTATACCTTTATATTCAATTCCTTATTAAACCAATAACGAATCCTGGATAAATTATTAACAACGTAATCACTTATAACGTAGGGTCTCTCAGAAACAACAAATAATGCATTAATATCATTAAGTTCTAATTCATCCACCATATCAAGTAGATTTGACCACCATGGGAAATAATCACTTGGGGTAATCCAAACTCTAACCCTGAGCTTATTAAGGTCTGCCTTAATCGAATCATCATGAATAACCTTGATCCTAAACCCCCTGTTCCTAAATTCCTCAATAATCTTATTAATAATCTTCATGATAAATTCCTCGATTTAGATAACCTATCAATGGGTTAATAAATTATTTATTACTAAAGGAAATAAGATTAATGATGAGGACCGGAGATATGAACAATGAAGAGACCACGCAGGACTGATTATTCTCTCTAATCTAATTGAAATAATGATAATGTGTTCTCAACGATTATATGACTTAATTCCCCTAGGTTAGTATTAAGTATTTTCGATAATTCTGCCAATACGATCTTAATATGAATAGGTCTCGATTCCTCACCAGGCCTAGGCCCTAACTCGGGTGTGTCGCTTTCGAGGAGTAACCGATTAAGCGGAACCATTGTCGCCAGGTCTCTTTTTTGTTGCGATCTAACTATGGTTGGCGGTATAGAAAAGTAACATCCTAAATCCAGTAATTTAGTTACCTGGTTTCTATTACCGCTGAATGCGTGCATTACGCATTTAACGGGTCCGTACTTACTTAGTATTTCTATAATATCATTTTCAGCATCCCTAGAATGAATAATGAGTGGTAGATTAAGGTCCTTAGCAAATAATACCCACTTAGTGAATATGTGTCGTGAAATTTCCCTAAGCACCTTATCCCTAACCTTACTATAGTCTAAACCAACCTCACCAATACCAACGAGTAAATCCCTCTTTTCATTAATAGCTCTCATGATTTCCTGGACCTCCTTAATATCGAAACCACTATAATCATATCCCAATGCAGTATAGACAAAACCTCTATACTTATTTACGAGACTTAATGCATTCCGTACTTCATTAAGTCTCATTGTTACATTGATAATACCAAGTAATCCCTCCTTATGAGCCTCACTTATCAATTCATCTGCATAGCCATACACATCTGACCTACTTAAGTGCGCATGCGTATCTATCAAGGTTCTTTCATGAATTCATAGTGAGCACCCTTAAATTAATTTACTGAGTTGTTAATATCAGAATTTATGTTTAGGTATAGATTTTTAAAGCGCGGTTATTATGCAACTCGATGTCAACACTTAATATAAACCCATTAATATACAGGTTCGTTAGGTATTGCCTAAATAGGGCTTATCTGGAGATAGATGACTCTAAATTATCGGCTGATGAGAGGTATAGCCTAGAAACGATACTATCAATTATTAGGCAGGCTGAGGATAATTGGGAGAACATCAATGATGTTGTGAAATTCATAAGTGAGGAATTACCAAAGATTTATGGGGAAGCCCTTGAGAGACTTCCCGATAAGATGGTTGATGACTTATTCGAGAGGGTATTAAATAATTGTAAGGAGCTTGATGAAGTTAAGTCAGATTCTAAGGTACTCAATGCAATTAATAATGCCCTTGAGAGTATGAAGGGTATAAAGAAGAAGTTCCTTGAAGGTTCTAAGACGAGGATTTACGAACCATCAGCATGATCAAAACCTCCTTATAGTACCTAATTAATTGAATTGAGCATTCTCTATTGAATGGATATTACTGATTACGTATATTCACTATTGAGGGAGAGGGACATAGTATTGCTAAATGCATATCCAGGTTTTGGTAAATCAAGAATTGCAGTGACCATAGCCAGTAAATGGATTAATGAGGACGGCCAGGTGCTCATAATAACAAGGTCTAGGGCCGAGGCATTACAGCTTTGCGAATTCACGAAGCAGGTTGGTATTAGGGATAAAACATCAATCTTCCTCGGTAGAGAATCACTATGTCCATTTAACGCGCATAATTCTAAGCAATGCTTCCTATACAGATTAAGTGGTAGGTGTAGGGTCAGTAAGACTGAGGTACCATTGCCAATTCTAACGTGCAATCCCCCTGAGTTACTCAGTGATGGCTTGTGCCCATATGAAGTGAATGAAGCCCTGGCATACCAGTTACCTATAGTTATATCAACACATGCATATTTATCTAGTCCTGAACTTTACAGTAGATTAATTAATATAATTGATAATTGGAATAAACCCCTTGCAATAATTGATGAATTTCATAATGTCGCCGCAGGTCTTGAGGAGTCAATTAGTATTAGTATTGATGAGTTACGACAATGGGCATTAAACGGTAATGACCTGGCCAATAAATTATTTAATAAGATAAAGAATTACGTACCGCAAAGAGAAACTGTGGTGTTAAGGAGGTTTGATGTTGATGATTTATTAAAGGGGTCCGAGACATTTGACGATAGGGTTATTGAGATGCTTACTCACTTTGGTAATGATCTTTGTGCATTCACGTATGATGGTAAATCAATTAGATTAAGGTGTCTTTCAATTAAGCCTATTTATGATTTAATAACAAAGTCACAAAAGGTCCTTCTTTTAACGGCATCCATTAGTAGGAGGTTCTCGTACATTATAGACGTTTTTTCCAAGTCGTCGTATTACATAGCGATAGACTCCTTACCTAAGGAATATCAAGAGAATCTCGTGGTTTTTTCGGTAATTGATGTCGAGTTTACGCATCGTAATAGGTTACTGAAGGAGTACCTAGATATTGTTAATAAAAGTATTAAAGTGTTTATTCGGTCATCACCACCGGCAGGTGGCTTAGCAGTTTTCTTCCCGAGCATTGAGTACATGAATTCATACATTAATTATTATACACCGCCGGTTTGGGGAATACCAACATTCATACTTAGGGATGGTTCTGAGGCCGTAAGGGTCATTGAGCCATTTAAGGAGAGTGCCAGGGTTACTAAGTCATTAATAATAACGTATGCCCAGAACCCAATTGGTGAAGGCATAAACTTTCTCGAGCAGGAGTTAATCGGCGTTATGATTATTGGATTTCCACTTCCTCAATATAGTCAATGGAGTTTCTTAAAATCCCATTATTATAAGAGATTGGGAATTAGTGGGTTTGCAACCACCTATCTATTTCCAGCGGTATCAACCACCACCCAAATAATCGGTAGGTTATTAAGGGATTTAGATAGGCATAGGAAGGTTGCCGTGTTATTGGACAGCAGGTTTTATCGTTATAGAAAGTATATGCCTAAATGGCTCTCATTGAGGATGAGGCCCATGGGCATTTCTCAATTCTTGAATGCATCATTATGGTAATGCACGTTTAAACGAAGTAGAAATTAAGTGCCTTATAAATTCCAATGGGAATTTCTTTATGATGCATATGGACGTACTAAGCATTGGTGCCATTGCCATACCTGCATCAATAGCCGTGGCATCACTAATGAGAGATTTCTCAACTGATAGTGTTACAGTAGGCACGCGCTTTATATTACCTTACAAAGTACCACTCGATAGGCATTTATGTGTACTCGGTCCCACTAGAGGTGGTAAATCATCTCTTGTTAAGGCTATGATTAAGGGTCTTCGTCGAAAATATGTTGTTACAGTACTTGATTGGCACGGTGAATACACAGGTGTATTACCAACACTACCGACGTCTGCAATAACCATAGATCTTGAGAAAATACCACCAAAGTTATTGACTGAAATATTGGGGTTTGGCTTAGGACTTAATGAACCAAGCATGTACATGCTATATAGAATGATTCGTGACGGGAATTATACCAATTTTAATGACTTAATAAATAAGATAGATAATTACCTGGTCAATACTAGGACGGAGGCTGAGATGAAGGCGGCTATTCTAAGGAGGCTTGAGTATTCGGCTATGAATATTGGTAAGGGTATTGTAGGCATTGATGCACTTATGGAGGGTGATGCTGTTATAGATCTTAGTGACTTAACGATTATTGAAGAAAAGAGACTTGTTTCATCATTAATATTAGCAGCCCTTTACATGCATTATATGAAGATGGGTTTGATAGAAAAGGGTGTTAAGCACGTATTAATAGTTGAGGAGGCTCAGAATCTACTGGATATAAATGGCCCTAGTTATTCCATAGTCGACCATATAATAATGGAATTAGCGAAGTATGGATTAAGGGCAGTCCTAGTTAGTAATGCTGTCCCAAAGTCATCAATACTTAAGCATTGTAATATAGTACTGTTTAAGATAAGTCCTGAAATCCTAGATGGCGAAGTCACGCTTTCCAGGGATTTAATTAATAAAATGAATGAGATATCAATGGAGGAAGCCATAGTGATAACTAATAGGGGTGTTACTAAAATAAGACCATTAAGGGCAATTATTGAGCCCTCGCATGTGGTTATTAGGAGGTTTAATGATGTAAAGAACGAATCTCAGCAGGATATTAATGTACCAGTAAATAATGGGTTCACTGAGAGGATTAGCAATGAAAATAAGTTAAGCATTAATGATAAATTAATCGCAAATGCTAAAACAAGTGAGGACCTAGGTAATAATAGCGATAGAGCGTCGATGAGATTGGTAAATTCCATTAATGATAGTAAGGCCGTATCATCAAGCGGCACGAGATCCAGTGATGATTCCATATTTAGAAAGCAAATAATGGAATTGGAGAGGGAGGTCGTTAATTTACGTGATAAGGTTAGTGAGATAGAACGAATACTAGACGCTGATGAAAAAATCATTGAAAGAATACTAGAGCTTGATGGTAAATTGAAAAATAATATACACAGTTGATTATAAAGAGATTTCATGAAACTCTGACGTTTATTTACTTCAAGAGTGTCTCTAATTCTTAATTTATTTATTTAAGCGGATATATACGAGAACCCTGGTGCCCTAATGACAGCCTCGGAAAATTTAATGATAGATACGAAGAAGGTGAAAATTCTAATACTCCAGATGCTGAAGGACCTTGTTATTAATGCCAAGGGTCAATTAATAACCTTTAGACCTGCAAAGGTTGCCCAGGACATATCCATATGGACTAGGAAAAGCCCACGCTCAGAGTCAGTCATAGTTAGGAATTTCCTTGAGGAGCTTGTGGAGCTTGGGCTCATTAAGGTCATTAAGAGGAGTGCGAGGGGTAAGGTTTACGGTATAATAAGGAATACGGAGTTCTGGTTAATACTTGAGCATAATAATGTTCACGAAATATTGTCTTTCATTGATGGTTATAAATCTACGAAGAGAGGTAATACAAGTATAAATATGTTAAGGGAATTAGCTAATGCCCAAAAAATAAACCTGGCACAGACAGCCACGAATGGTGGGAATAAAAATATATCAAGTAATCCGTGATCTAATAAAAGATCCTCAGTCCCTAATTAATTACGTAGAGAACTATCTGTTAAAAGTTGCTGATTCGTCATATGTGGCTAAGGAGATTGATGATAATACTACGAAATTAATAGTATATGATGACTATGGAAACGCTGAATTAAGTGTTAATCATGAAGTAAGGATAAAAGGTAACGGTAAGATGAGGAACCTACTAAATGCCTTAGTTCTGAGGTACTTAGGTACGGATGGCACGCGCAAAATAACAATACTACTCCTGCAAAGGAATAATAGGATTTATAGGGTTAATGATTTACCGAGGGTTCAATCATTACCCATCGGTTTAATAGGACTTATGTTAATATCAATAATAGCACTATCAATAATCATTGCGGTCTTAAGGATTATAAATATAATACCATCAATACACCTAATAATAATATTACTATTATCACCACTTATCATACCAATAATATACTCATACATCCTTCAGTTAAGGATAAGGCATGGGGATTTGAGGAATTCGCGCATCATAAAGTTCGTACTAGAATATGGGGATCTTGAGGAACAGAAATTTAATGATGCTCTACGGCTTTTATCCAGAATTGAGAATAGTAAATCATTAAATGAAATAAGGAGATTCGTATTATCATTAGTTAATGATATAAGGACAAAGCCCCAGAACTTTTATGAGGAGTATATAGATATTGAGTCAGTAATTAGTAACTCGGGAATTAAGAATTACGGTATTTACCTGGTAAATGTGAATCAATGCAATGCAGCATCCATTGGCTTACCCGGTATTAATTATGTAATTTTAACATCGAGACTTGTTTCCTGCTTAAATAGTAATGAATTAACTGCAGTGGTTATGCATGAAATTGGTCATATAGTTCATGGCGATTCAGCGAAAACATTATTCTTAATATCGCTGGCTCAATTAGATAATATTGCGTTGATAACGTACATAATTCCATTAATGAGCTTACCTGCAATACCTATACTTATTACGGCATTATTTCTTGAATTGTTTGGTATTATCTCGGTTATGAAACTGAGTGAGTACTCAGCGGATAAGTATGCAATGAGGTTCATATCTAGGAAGGACTTGGCAATGGCGTTGATTAAGGTTACCTGGAAGGAGCTACATAGTGAATTAATGAGTAGGAGGTTAAGGATTTTTACATCGCATCCATCAGTATCGAGTAGGTTGGTTAAGATAATACGGTAATTTTGTATTTCGTTAATTATTTAGTGGTTAGTTTAATTTTTGCTTTAAGCCCTGGTGTATACATGGACTTGATTGAAAAAATGAGCGAATTAAGGATATTGATAAGTAGATTGGAGACTAAGTATCCCGAGTTATCGGAATTATCATCGTTAATAAATGACATAATAACTAAATGCGTATCCCTTTCTGATGTGTTACTAAATATATACTCAATCGCAGATTCTGCAATTCATGAATTAATATTTGAAAAAGATCCAATATCAATAAATTTAAATTCAATATTAATAAGGAAATACTTAGATATAATTAACAGTTCTGATGATTTAAATGACGCATTAGCTAGAGTAACGCCTCAGGAGAGACAATTATTAATTGATGCAATTAAGGTTCTTAAGAAGAGGGGTGCAATTGATCTTGATATTAATTATGATAATGAGGGACTCAAGGTAAAAATAATAAATAAGATCAGTAATGAGAATTCGTGAGTGATTTTGATGATTATTATGAAAATGCGCTAGAGAAGGATATTTATAGCCCCAATTTCTTTCCGTATTTCAATATGCCTTACGACGTCCCGTTTGTACCCACACCAGAGATTGTGGTTAGGAGGATGCTTCAATTGGCTAATGTTAAAAGGGATGAGGTTCTTTATGATTTAGGTTGTGGTGATGGAAGGATAGTGATAATGGCCGCTAGGGAATTTGGCGCCCAAGCCGCTTGCATTGAAATTAGGAAGGACCTATACGAACAAACGCTTAGAAGGGTTAAGGATTTAGGGCTTGAGGATAAGATCCGTGTGATTTACGGTAACTTCTTTGAGGAGAACATATCAGAGGCTGATGTGGTTACAATGTACCTACTCACCAGCGTTAACGAAAGAATAAAGCCTAAACTTGAGCGTGAATTAAGACCTAGCACTAGGGTTGTGTCTCATGATTTTGAAGTTCCTGGTTGGAAACCCTTAATTGTGGAAGATCTCTATGAGGAGTGGAGAAGTCATAAGATTTACTTGTATAAAATACCTGGTCTTGAAATACCGATACCCGTTGATGGAATAGAGGAAAAATTAAGGAATATACAACTTAACGAGAAGTACCTAGAAGTTCTGGAATTAATAGATGGTAATAGATCCGTTGAGGATATATCGAATAAGACACAATTAACAATAAGGAGTGTTAGAGGAGTAATAAATGAACTAATGAAGCAAGGCCTAATTAAGGAGGTCAGGATTGTTAAGTGAAGTTAAATAAACATTAAAAATAATAACTTAATATCAGTTTTGATGAATGATTCACCATTCCTGTCGGGTGAGGTTTCTGATCTAGACGTTGGTATAAATACCATTGACGACTTGATAGAGGCTTATAAACGAATTGGTGGTTTTCAAGGTAGGTACATGGCAGATGCAGCGGAGGTTCTCTTAAGCATGTATAACGATTTAAACACGACTGTTTTTCTATCGTTTACTGGTAATTTAATTTCAACAGGTCTTCGGGGCTTAATAGCTAGGTTCATTGAGAGTGGTTTTGTCGATGTTATAATAACTACAGCAGGTACTTTAGACCATGACATTGCCAAATCAATGGGTGGTAAGTATTACCAGAGCTATTTTGATGTTGATGATATTGAGATGAGCAAGGCGGGTATTCATAGGATTGGTAATGTTGCGGTTAGGAAGGAGCATTATGGGCCGTTAATCGAGAAGTTTGTACATTCGTCGCTGGAGGATCTATCAAAAACAAGGGAGGAGTGGGGCGTTAGGGAGTTGCTTTGGGAGTTAGGTAAGAGGATTGATGATGATTATTCAATACTAAGGGCAGTGTCTAAGGCTAAGGTGCCAATTTATGTTCCTGGGTTTGTGGATGGCGCCTTTGGTACGGCAATACTCACGTATAATGAAATGCAGAGAACGAGGACTGGAGGTAAGCAGGTGAGAATTGATTTACTTAGGGATGAGCATGAGTTGATGGATATCGTCTATTCGAGTAAGTCCCTAGGTGCATTAATAATTGGTGGTGGTATTTCTAAGCACCATGTGATATGGTGGAGTCAATTTGCTGGTGGACTTGATTACGTGGTTTATATTACAATGGCGATTGAGTGGGATGGTTCGCTTAGTGGTGCTCGACCAAAGGAGGCTATCACTTGGGGTAAGGTGAAACCAACGGCAAGGCAGGCCTTTGTTCTTGAAGATGCAACGGTAGTACTACCGATATTAATACCCTATATAATTAAGAAGATTGGTTTTAGGAAAGGTGTTAGGGTCATTAACTAGGTGTAGTGCCTTATATATAAAATTGAGTTATTAATAGTGATGAGCATAAAAATAAGGAGAAGGAGGGGGGATATATTCATTGAGGAAGTTTTACTTATAGCAATATCAATGGCAGTGCTTGTAGCCCTGGTATCATTAATTAGTGGATTGTTCGGCAATGCCGTGACAGGTATAACTCATTTACAGGGCTCCGTTAATAATGCACTAAGTGGGTTTGTAAATGATCTTCAGAGGGTGGTTTCGAATGCTTTCAATTTCACAAGCTAAGGACATAAAGAGCATTGTGAATGAATTACGGAGCAAGGGCTTCAGTAAACTAGACATATATTTAATATTAAGGACCCTAAAGCCGGATACAAAGCTTGAGTATTTATTATCACCCACCGAATTAGACTTAATTAATAGAATGAATAAGCTAAGGACTGATCTCTATAAAATGAGAACTGAGTTATATGATTTAGAGAGGAAAGTAAGGAGGAGGCATGAAATAATAACGGGGGTTTATGAGGAATTAACGAAAAATAAGAAGTAGTAATCTATTCAGTATAAAAGAAAGTATTAAATATTAAGCTGTACCGTGCTTATTATGACGACAAAGTACATCTTTGTAACTGGTGGCGTATTATCAGGTTTAGGTAAGGGTATCACAACGGCATCAATTGGAAAAATCCTACAAGCAAGGGGCTATCATGTAACTGCAATCAAAATAGATCCATACTTAAATGTTGATGCTGGAACAATGAATCCATTTCAACACGGCGAGGTCTTTGTGACGTTCGATGGCGGTGAGACAGACCTTGACCTAGGTCATTATGAACGATTCCTAGACATAGAGGTTCCGAAATATCACAACATAACCAGCGGCCAGGTGTATTATACTGTTATAAGGAGGGAGCGTAAGGGTAAGTATCTTGGTCAAACTGTTCAATTAATACCACACGTTATCGAGGAGATTAAGAGAAGAATACTTCTTGTAACAAAAAGGGAAAAGCCAGATATTGTTTTAATAGAGATTGGAGGTACGGTGGGCGATTACGAGGGATTACCATTCCTTGAAGCCGCCAGGCAAATGAGACTTGAAATGCCTAGTGATGTGCTATTCGTTCATGTTGCCTTAGTTCCCATATTATCAACTACCGGTGAACTTAAGACAAAGCCGTTACAGCATAGTGTTGCTGAACTCAGGAGGGTTGGTATTCAACCTGATATAATAATTGCTAGGTCACCTAGGTCATTGGATGAGCAGACAAGAAGGAAGATTTCGTTGTTTACGAACGTACCTATTAACGCGGTTTTCACGTCATATGATGTAGATACTATATATAAAGTACCATTAATTCTTGAAGAACAAGGTTTAGGAAAATACTTATTGAGTAAACTTGGATTAACGCAGGTAGAACCTAAGCTTGGTGATTGGATAACCTTTGTTAATGCCCTTGAAAATAGTGAGGAGGTTATTAATATCTATATGTGCGGTAAATACGTTAAGCTTCATGATTCTTATATAAGCATTGTTGAGGCTATTAAACATGCGGCCGCTAAGTTAAGGCTTAAGCCAAACATTATTTGGTGCGATACTGAGGATATAGAGAAGGATCATGTTAAGATTGCCGAGCTTAACAATGCGGATGCAGTAATTGTATTGCCAGGATTTGGTGCCAGGGGTGTTGAGGGTAAGATTGAGGCTATAAGGTATGTACGTGAGAATAACATTCCATTTCTAGGCATATGCTATGGTATGCAGCTTGCCGTTGTAGAATTTGCAAGGAATGTTGCTGGTCTTAAGGGTGCTCACACGACAGAGGTTGATCCAAATACTCCATACCCAGTCATTGACATAACGCCAGAGGAGAAAAATGTTGAGGAGTTGGGTGGTACCATGATACTTGGTAATAGGAGGATAAACATTATTAAGGATACAATAGCCTACGCTATTTATGGTACTACGGAAATTACGGAAAGACATAGGCATAGGTATGAGGTTAATCCCAAATTCTTTGATTTACTTAAGGAGAAGGGTCTAGTATTTTCTGCATGGAGAGCTGATGTGCCCAGGGTGGAAATTATAGAAATACCTAGTCATTACTTCTTCGTGGCTACACAATTCCACCCAGAATTCAGAAGTAGACCTCTTAGACCTCATCCATTATTCGCCGCACTACTAAATGCTGCCTATAGTAGGAAACGTGGAATGCCATCTCCATATAGTATAAATACTACGGTATACGCATAATCAGTTTTCGAAGGCTCTGTCATTCAATCCACTGCGAACTGCATCATCATTAACTTGGTTATTTTACGAGATTGTATTATTTATAATCCCTTCTTATCTGTCACCGTGATAGGGCGCATATTTTGGATAATGATTATTGGAGTATTCATGGTACTTCCTATGTTGACTTATGCGCAGGTAACTATTAATTATATAAATATGAGTATTTATTACGGTAATCAATCAATTACCAATGTAATTAACATAACAAGTGACCAATTAGTAATACCGATCTATCAGTATTGTTCACAGGAAAGTAATGTACTATTTAATGCATACCTAGATCCACTTTCGAATTTAGGCATAGTGTCTGTATCTTTAGTACTATATAATGGGTCTTTCATAAGTATTCCGGTCATTGACTATAGCCCTAAGTACATTAGCATGGAAGTTAACTGTTCATTACCAATATATGGTGTTTACCTCAGTATAGGTTCATATGATCCATACCCACTTGAGGCCTTGGTAATACCTAGTTCTAACATTACATACACATTAACTCAAGGTTCTATTAATGCATCAATACCATTAATTCCAGGTCTTAATTACATATTCGCAATAGTTAAGATAATATCAATATCACCTGCCGAAGCCAGTATTAGTAATTATTTAACAGCGGAATTAAGTACGGAATACTCAAGCATTAACATTGGTTACTTAAATACGTATGCTGAAATAACGACATACATTACGTATTCAAGTAATATTGAAATTACGGCTAATGGAACCACGTATATTATAATAACGCCGTATTACTACGTACCAATAGGTAATAATATAGAGAACCTAGTATTATCTGGTTCTTCAAAGCCCATGGTAATGCTAACGGGTGCGCCATGGGTTAAATACTCCTATGATAACTGCACGGTAATTAATCCAGGTATTCCAGGGATTACTCCATGGACCACATACCTATCATACACACCTTACTGTATCATTAACTCCTCCATTAATCCCATTACGATTAACTTCATTGGTGAATCGCTACAGGAATTAAAATGTAATAATGTCTTCGTTACCACACAAAGTGGTTCGATATTGAGCTTAACCGGTAATTTAACAATCAACCCAACGCTAAGTAGAGTATTATACGTTACCATTAGTGGCATAAGGACTATAGGCATTTACCTTAACTCAATACCTACATCAACAGTTACGGTGCACATCCCCTTGATTTCGCGATCAAGCCTATCAGTAACAGACGAACTTGGTAATCCCATAAATGCATTAATTTATTTAAATGTTAATGGTACCTTATTACCATTTATGAACGGCACTTGTGTATATCCAGGTATATATGATATATATGCCTTAGTGAATGGTGAGTTAATGGATTTAGGTACAAGCAGTATTATCCAGGACAACACATTGAAAATCCCAATCTTTTCAAACTACACTCTAAATATTGCGATTCCTCAGAAATGCCCTGACCTAAACCTTGAATTATTGATTAAGTATGGCAATAATCAATATGTCTTTCCACTAAGCAATATCCAACAGCAAATAGATATACCAAACGTCGTAATTGGTGATCATATTCAAATGGCATTACTGGGTAATGGATCAGTACTTTATCAACGTGAATTAATAGTAAATGAAAGCAATCCGGAGAGCTTAGTACTTAGTCCTCGTGTAATAAATTTTATACCCATGGACCTTCTTAATAATGAACTGTCAACTGCAGTACTAAATATTGGTAATCTATATTACATAGGTCCTGGTAGGTATTGTGTACCTATTAACTCGTCAGTAGGTATGGTTATTTATGGAAATGACGTTTATGTAGTAAATATCACTAACAGTAATATCTATGTTAGGGTTTGGACACTTGGTGCATTGGGCATTAAATCATTACTGATAATACTAGGTTTGTTGACACTTCTCATAGTCATATCATCAATAGTTAAGGGATTAGGTGGTAGGTCAGGTGGTGGTAATAATGATTATGTGGTCATTAATTAATTGTTCATGATAACGCTTAATACCTTTATTCCATCCCTTATCAAGTTAATACCTATTGATCCAATACTAAGTCTAGCGGTGTTTGGTCTATTCTCATTTATGAAGAATTTATTTCCTGGAACAAACAATATACCTTGCTTAATACCTCTTCTCAGGAGATTCCAAGCATTCGCCTTAGTATTTA
Organism: Vulcanisaeta moutnovskia 768-28; assembly: GCF_000190315.1. Taxonomy (NCBI): domain Archaea; kingdom Thermoproteati; phylum Thermoproteota; class Thermoprotei; order Thermoproteales; family Thermoproteaceae; genus Vulcanisaeta; species Vulcanisaeta moutnovskia. The sequence goes on along the minus strand of NC_015151.1, from coordinate 668,476 downwards.
TGAAGGCGTAGAACCCACAGGATGGTCTATACATTAACGCACTCGGTAAATACTCATCCAACGATTCAATAAGTTCCCTAAGCTTTCTAGGATATAATTCATGAGCCTTCTGAATAACATCATAGGCAACACCTCTTCTTAACAAGTCATAAACTAAGTACTGTGTTAATGTTGATGCGGCAAAGTCATGTTGTTCAATCTTCTCTAGATCATTCCTCAATTTACCGCTAGTTATCACAAACCCAATCCTTAAACCGGGGCCTAAAATCTTCGATAGAGTTCCAACATAAATGACATCATTGTTCATGGATTTAAGGGTTTGTCCAGTATTGGGGTATAGTGATGTATAGGGGTCATCCTCAATAATCTTTAATCCATGTTTCTCCGCAATCTCGAGTAGGTGCCTCTTTCTATCACTACTGAGTGAAACTCCAGTTGGGTTATGACAATTAGGCACTGTATAGACAATACCAGGTCCGTAGTTCCTAACTAGGTTCTCTAGTTTATGCGTATTCATGCCCTCATCATCCATTGGAATACCTATTAATCGGGCTCCCTGAAACTTCATTGGTGCAATGGTTTCAACAAATGTTGGATTTTCAACATACACTATTGTCCTCCTTCTCATTAATAATTGTGATAGTATTTTAATGGCATGTTGAGCTCCTGCAGTTATTATTATATTTCTCCAATCAACCCTTATATTAAGTGCTTTGTTAATGTACCTGGATAATTCAATTCTTAGTTCCCTCAAACCACCAGCACCTGGATAAGCTATTACTGCTGCTCCATACTTCTCATAAATTCTTTCGAAGGATCTCCTTATCTCATTTATCGGTAGTAAACCAGGATCTGGTGCACCACTAGCGAAATTATACCTAACGCCTCTTCTAGCCAACCTGCTGGCTAATTCAACTGGTGACCAATATAATCTCATCGAAATAATTAATTCCTCAAGCCTTATTTATGTTCTTCCTGCCAATGCCTTGTGAGTTCTCTCCGTGTTCTGTAATACTGTATCACTGAGAATATTATTAGGGCTAGAAATACTATGAATATTACGTAAGTAAACCAAATTAACGGTTGTGTTATTTGTGGTTTACCAAAGGTTATGAGTATTGGTATTGGAACTATTGGGAATATTATGACAGCACCACCAACACTGGTGGGCACTGTATACGTACTGGTTACCCCCATTGTAATGGCTATTATAACCGCTATAATTGGTATGAGTATGGCAAGGATTATCAATAGAATGCCAAGCTGATAAAGCCTCATCCTAATCACCTCATAGGATCCCAGGTAATAATGCGAGTACTATGAATAGTATGACAACTATTATGGTTAACACTATTGCCCATTTAATGATTGATGGATCATTACCAAACACTATTGGTATAGGCCCTATCAATACGACGCCACCAACACTCGACTTCCCCTTCTTCTCATCATCCTTATCCTCATCTTCCTTATGACTTCTCATCACATCAATTACTATAAGCACAATTCCCAATAGTGCCAATATTATTGATAGCATAATTGCCAAGCCTATTATATAGGTTATATTCATCACTCTATATTACTTTTTAAGGGGAATTAAAACCTAATTCCCTTCCAGCTTAAAATTTAAAAGGGTGATCGCTTGGTTCATAGTCGATGCCGTTTCAGAAGGGTGACTATGTACTGCTTGAGTATACGGTTATTGATAAGGATGATAATAAAGTCGTGGAAACCACGGTAGAGGATAAGGCTAAGGAGGCGGGTATTTATAGACCTGATGAAATTTATGAACCACGATTAATAATAATAGGTGAAACAAAGCTCTTTGAGCCTTTGGAGCAAGCGATAACAAATGTAAGTGAGGGGCAGGAAATAACGGTTGAGGTTCCTCCAGACAAGGCATTCGGCCAGAGAGACCCAAGTAAGGTTAGGGTAATATCTATTAGGGAGTTTTATAGGTATGGTAAGTTGCCTAAGGTTGGTGATATTGTTGAGGTTAATAATCAGCAGGGTAGAGTCGTCAGTATAACGGGTGGTAGGGTTACCCTAGACTTTAATCATCCATTGGCAGGTAGGACGTTAATCATCACGGCGAAGGTAGTTAAAAAGCTCGAAACAACTGAGGATAAGGTAAAGTACATAGTTAAGCAGTACATACCGAGGATTGAGATAGATAAGGTAAATGTCGAGCTTGGTGAAGGTGGTTCTATAATAACCATAAAGTTACCTATTGAGACGTTGTTCATGGAAAATATAGGCACGATAAAGGCTAGAATTGCGGATGATATAGGTAATAAATTCACGAATATAAATAAGGTTGTTTTCATTGATGAAATAGAGATTAAGAGGGAGGCGGAGGCTAAGGCTGAGATGAAGGCAGAGGAGAAGCAGGCGGAATCAAAACCTGAGTCCCAACAATCGTCTCAATAAATAGGGTATTAGGTTAAGATTTATTAATAAAGTAATTCTTAGTGAGGTTGATGATTAGCAATAATAATGAAAACCTTACCAGATTAATGACTGGAACAACCACGGTAGGTATAGTGATTAATGACGGTGTTGTGCTAGCCACGGATAGAAGAGTCACGGCAGGTTATTATATAGCCCATAGAAAGAAGGGCGTTAAGATTTGGAAAATAGATAATCATATAGCAGCAACGATGAGTGGTGGTGTTGCAGATCTGCAAAAGGTTCTTGATTCTCTAACAGCAACAGCCATACAGTATAAAGTGGATACTGGGAAACCCATATCAATAAGAGCTCTAGCCAATTATGCATCTCTCGTGGTATTCTCAAGTAGGCCATTTGTCTACTTAGTGCATATGATACTTGGTGGTTGGGATCCTGACGAAGGACCCGTGATATACATGCTGGACTTCTTCGGGACTCTAACCAAGGAGACTGAGTTCATGGCGACGGGCAGTGGTTCACCAACGGCATTTGGCGTTCTTGAGGATGGTTATAAGAGAGACATGAGCATTGAGGAAGCTGTTAGATTAGCCGTTAGAGCGGTCAGGTCAGCCATATATCATGATCCAGGAAGTGGTGAGGGTATTGATGTCGTGACAATAACCAAGGAAGGTTATAAGGAGGTTGACTCAACACCATACCTTAAGGAATTAATTCATTAAAACCATTAATTATCTTTCCCCCTGACATTACTAATATAATAAGTACAGACCTCTCTAAATCCACACATATCACACCTCGGGTTTCTAGCAATGCATATGTCTCTACCAAACTGAATAAGCTTAAGATGGATCTCTAAGTACCTGCTTGGGTCTGGCGTTAATATTCTCATCCAAGCCCTCTGTATCTCATGATAATTCCTCGATTTGGCAATGCCAAGCCTAATGGATATCCTAGTTATGTGAGTATCAACAGGGAATGCTAGCTTACCTAAATTAACGAGTATTACATCGGCAGTCTTCTCACCAACACCAGGAAGTTCAAGTAATGCCTTCCTAGCTTCATCGAGAGGTAGGTCCTTAATCCACGTTAAATCACCTCTATAGTTCTCAAGGATTACCCTAGATAACTCAATAATTTTCCTAGCCCTAATCCTATGCATACCAGCGGGTTTGATGGCATTAGCCAAGGCATCCTCGCCAATATTCACCAATTTCTCAGGTGTTATATCGCCAATAATCCTAACGAGGTTTTCGTAAGCCCTAAGTGCATTCTTATCATTCGTGTTTTGCGTCAGTATTGTCACAACGAGTGCCTTAAAGATATCATTACTATTTCTAAATACGTAGAGGGCTGCGAACTTCCTAGGCTCGATCTTAATATCAGCGAGAACCCTAAGTACCAACTCCTCAGTCAAAACCATATGAAATCACGCCTTAGCACCCTTCTTAAGCATGTATAGCGTTATAGCCAACGCCGACTTAGCATCCCTTATACTGCCATTAATAACCATGTTTACAGCATCTCTAAGATCAATAACAATCCTATCAATAACCTCATGGGGTTCAGGCCTCGGTTCGCCAAGTCTTCTAATACTGACGTAATAAATTACCATATATTCAGTGGAGTAGCCAGGTGTGGTGAAGCCCTCGAATAGCTTCCCAAAGTAATCGATTTCAGCGCCAATCTCCTCACTAAGTTCCCTGGTTAAGGCCTCTTCAGGGTTTTCACCCTCCTCAATAACGCCTGCTGGTATTTCAATTACGTAGTCATTAACAACGGGTCTGAATTGACGTAGCAATACGACCTTATTACCCTCATAAATCGGTAGTGCAGCTACGGCATGAGGAAAGACAATTTTCTCCAGGTTCATCTCACGACCATTTGGTAGTACGACCTTAGATACGTCCAGCATAACGCGCCTGCCCTTATAGACTATGACCATTAACCTAAGGCAAGCAAGAATTCACTTAAAAACTTCTCATTTTTGGGCCTTGGCGCTCTTCGTCTCCTTCCTTACCCAAGCCAGTTTCCTTGGGTCGCGGTTATACTTGATGGCGCTTACAAAGCACTTCCTACTGCAGAATCTAAGTACTGTGCCATCAGCCCTGACATACATTATCCCGGTGCCTGGTGGTATTGGTCTTCCACAGAAGGCGCATGTGTAAATTCTCATACAGCGTTCGTTCTCAGTAATGATTTTTAAAGTTTATGCAAATTAAATTCTCTTGAGGATTCTCCTAACCAGTGTCATAAACCTTCTACAATTAACTTCCCTATTGCCGTACATACCCTCCTCAAACAGTCTCACCATTTCCTCGACCGTTTGCCTTTCATTAACTCGGTCAATTATGTAATTACCTAATTCCCTATGCGTTATCCCTGGTTCCCTAATCCTCATCTTCTGCATGATCTTCATAATGCCGTATTCAAGGCAATCAGGGTATTTCATGCTCCTTCTCATGTACATGGTTGCTAATGAGACTGAAATCATGATAATTGTTACTATTATTACTATTAATGGATAATTAAGGTTCCAGGGCGCCTCATATTTCCTGCTTTCTCCCTTACCTCCTGCCTTAGTTAGGTTACCCATTGATGAGCTGGTGGTTAAATTATCCGCAGCATTTCCTAGGTTCTTCTTAATATTACCCCTTCCGTTTGTTTCATAGTATTGACTATATTGATTATTAATTACGCTTTGATTGGGCATCCTCTCAATACTAATTATGTAGATTAATGAGCTTCCTAAAAAGCCCGTAATTACGTAGGAGGTATTGTTAGGTAAGATAAGTAGTCCTGTGAAGGCTTTGTTTATTGATTCTGTACTAGGAGATACTATTATTACTATACCATTAGTTAATGACTTATTTACTGTAAGGGTTACATTGAGTATGGGCCATGCTATAGGCTCATAATTACCACTGTACAGGTAATTCAACTGAGTCGATGCTTCAATGCTTTGTGTATTTATTAATACCAGTAATTCAATGATTAGTGCAATGAGAATTAGGGAGTGCAAAAGAAATTTTTTAAGGTCCATTAAATCAAACAATTAATGAGCGCATTAATAATGCTTTTGCTGGGGGTAATGCTTGCGATTAGGCCTGCAGCATCAGGTTCATCAGTGACGTACTCAATATCAATAAGTGCTCCCTACTTCATAGTGGCCAGCACTAATAATGACTTCATAATTGAATTAATAGCTCAACAAAGCAATGTTAAGTATGCGGTAATGGTAATACCAAGGGCATCTGTTAAATTAATGAGTTCTAATGCCATTGAGGGGCAGGGAATATTTCCTGGAATTCTTGATTTTGCCAATGACTCGGATTATGCTGGTTTTTACGAGGGTTCAATAAACAGTACATCATTCATAGGTACCTTTACACCGATAATTGAGGTTGGTAAGCCAAGCACCTTGTCATACTCTGCCTTATCTAGCTTGGTAAATGTAAACCTCACGGTATACGTTAAGTCAGGAATACCCGTATTATTGAGGTATTTCACGTTCGATAATTATAACTCAACAGGTAATGAATTGATTAGTACGCAGAGTTCCGTTCCAGTGATTACGGATTATCCTCCAATAACGATAAGCCTTGCCGTTGGTACTGACTGTAATACATTCATTATTTACGAGAACTTCTCACAACCAATTGAGGTAATACCCATGCCATTCATCATCAATGTAGGTAAGTCATTAACGCTCATAGTCTCAAACATAACCCTAGTATCCGTTATGCCATTTACCGAGGTTAATGTACTTGAGCCTGGTGACTTATTAGCAAGTAAGGAGCCTATTGATGCTGCGGTTTTTAAGTTAATGATATGCCACGTATCCCAGGGCCTTAATTATACAGGTATTGAGGCGCTTTATGCCAGGGATTATGTGGAACCACTGGGTATTAACATATCGTGGGGGTTAATACCAATATCATTTAATGCAAGTGGGGTATTGGCGATTAAGGAATTATTGAGTTACCTAAATGGTGATCATTTCATGATATCCAATACAACATACCCCATTGATTATACCTTGGTTAATGGTACGGGAAGCTTTACGGACTATGCAGTGTTAACCATGGCTATACTTAGGTCATTGGGGATACCAACGAGGATAGCGTTGGGTTTTGCAGGTGAGTCCCTGGGTAATGACGCTTATGTATATCACTTAGATGGTAATGCCGTGATTTGGGTTGAGGCATTTACAAGCTTTGGTTGGGTGGCCTTTGAACCAATAAGTACTTCGCAGTTTCATGATTATTCACAATTGTTGTCAATAGTACTATATACGGCATTAGTCTCCTTCTTGTTAATGATTCCGTGGATAATAGGGTACTACATTTATTACTACTTAAGCAGGAGGTCTTAGCATTGTGTTATCCTTCATTAATTGGTTTGCGCATTCCAATAAAAGTAATTAAGTAATGTTAAGGGTTAGTGTGGGGCTTGAGGGATGGGCTCCATTACTAGGAATAATGCTGTCTTAATTATCTACGTAGTATTGGCATTACTAATGTACCTGGGGATTTACGCGAAAAATGAGGCACCATTACTAACTGGTATTGGTTTATTTCTAGTGTTCACATCGTACTTCCTAACGTGGGATCTAATAACCAGTATAGTCCTAAGGGCACTTAAGATTAGTTATGAGGTAATTCTCGCCAGGCAAAGTGTCATACTAAGTATTACTGCGGCATCGCCATTACGTTTAAAAATACCTGCCCACGTATCCCTAATATGCTCTCCCCACTTATTATGCAATGATGATTATTACGTAGTAATAAATGGGCCTCAGGAGCAATTTAACGTAAGGGCTAGGTGGTTTGGTATTGCTGAGATCCTGAGTATTATTATCAGGATTTCCGACCCCCTCGGTATTATTGGGAATTCCCGTTTTATTAAAATTGAACGTACAATACCAATAGAACCTAGTAAATGGGTATTATTAGCAATGGGTGGTCAAAAAATGCCTGGTGATTACATGAGGAGTATAACATTAATGGAGTCAAGACTGGGCGATTTCATGTATCTAAGGGGGTATAATTTCCTGGAACCTGCCAGTAATATTCATTGGATAACCAGTGCTAGGGTTAATGACTTAATAAGCGTGGCGAGATCTGAGGCAGGTAATGTACCTAGGTTAGTAATCATGGAATACACACCTAGAATGCTTAAACCCTTGAATGATAATAGGCCAATCGATGAAGCATTAGTATACCTGAGTTATCTAAAGGGTTTGAATTTTATTCTCGTATTAATCGGTAATGGCTTAGTAAGGTTATTAACTATAACATCAAGTACTTCATTGGCTGATTTAGAGCTTAAGCTTAGGGAGATAGTAATAGGCATGGAAAATACCCAGGAATTAATTAATAGGGCCACGAGTATTCTTGGAAAGTACGTTAAGGAAGTAAGTACTGATGAATTAGCATTGTTCCTTTACCCGGTAAAGACTAATTACGGCTTATCAAGGGAGGATGTAAACATTATCAGCAAATACTTGAATAAGAATTCCTTATTATTAATAACCAAGGCTTCATTTAATGAATTAATTAAGGCTAACATTGACCTAAGTGACGTGAATGTGATAGTTCTCGGTGAATGAATTATGAGGTCCTTAAGATTACCGATAGCGATGGGGATCACGATCTTACTAATAGTTAATTTGCTAATTTACGGATTAGGATTAAGGATTCTCAGCATAATTGGCGTTGTTCTAATCCTGTTATCATATGTAATCGTTGCCTTAAATTCTCATTACTCATGGCATTTATTCATTATTATTGAAGCATACTCGGTAATTGAATTATTCCTGGTACCTAGGGCTGTGGGCGATGCATTGCTTCTTTCTTTATTAGTGATATCAGCTCTCATAATATTTCTATCCTTAAGTAAATTAATTGATATTCGTATCTTTCTAATATCATTAATTGTTCTCTCATTATCCGTAGTACTCACATACTATATATACTCATTGCTAGGTCATGTAATGACAATGTACATGATAATACTGGGTATTAACACTAATTATTTTACATTAATGCTTGCATCATCATTATCGATTTTCATTTTATTTCTAGTAATCCTATTATTAAAGAGAGTAATACCTGCATTTCTATGCTATGAAGAAAAATGATTTTTAAATCAAGCTCTCTCCATCACTCTAGATAATTATGAGTAAGGTTGATAATTCATTAATGGATTATAGACCACCGATTACCGTAGTAGTTGGTCATGTTGATGTTGGTAAGACATTATTACTCGATAAAATAAGAGGTACGTTTGTGGCCTATAGAGAGCCCGGGATGATTACACAACACATTGGTCTATCCTTCATACCATGGAATGCCATAGAGAGAATAGCTGATCCACTACTCATGAAATTTAGGCTTAAGGGCAAGGTTTGGATTAAGGGTTTCCTAATGGTTGATACGCCAGGTCATGCCGCCTTCTCCAACTTAAGGCGTAGAGGTGGCTCTGTGGCTGACTTGGCTGTTCTCGTCATAGACATTACCAGGGGATTTGAGGAACAGACCTACGAAAGCCTCACCCTAATTAAATCAAGGAATATACCCTTCGTGGTTGCGGCGAATAAGCTCGATAGAATATACGGTTGGGAACCTCATGAAAACGCACCGTTCCTTGACTCATATGAAAAGCAGAGGGAGGATGTCCAGGGTAGGGTTGAGGAGGCCATTGCAAGGATAATAGAGGAATTCAATAAATTAGGGATGGATGCTGATAGGTACGATAGGGTGAGGGATTTCGATGCCCAAGTGCCTATTGTACCCACAAGCGCAGTCACTGGAGAGGGCTTAGCCGACTTGCTCGTTGTCCTGGCGGGGTTAAGCCAGAGATTTAATAGGGATAAGTTAAGGATAACGTATGGACCTGGTAGGGGGGTCGTTATGGAGATTAGGGAGGAAAAAGGTTGGGGGGTCACGGCTGATGTTGTTCTATATGATGGAGTTATTAGAAAGGGTGATTTAATAGTTACGGCCGGCCTTGAGGGTTATGTGAGTACCAAGGTCAAGATGCTTGTGATGCCTAAGCCACTTAATGAGATGAGGGATCCTGAGGATAGGTACATGTTCATGGATGAGGTTAGGGCTGCGGCTGGTGTTAAGATAATTGCTGATGGTCTTGAGCAGGTTGTTCCAGGCGCACCGGTGTTTGTTGTTCCTCAGGGAGCTTCGCTGGATGAGTATGTTAAGTTGGTTAGAGAGGAGGTTTCGGAGGTTAAGATAGAGACTGATAAGGAAGGTGTTGTTGCTAAGGCAGATACTCTAGGTACTCTTGAGGCAATGGTTATTTACCTTAGAAGCCAGGGAATACCTGTTAGGAAGGCTGATGTTGGTAATGTAAGTAGGAGAGATGTTGTTGATGCTTCCATAGTTAGGAAGAAGAACCCGTTATATGGAGTTATCCTGGCTTTCAATGTTAAGGTTCCTCATGATATTGAGGTCGAGGCCATGCAGTATGGAGTTAAGATATTTAGAAATGAAATACTTTATAGGCTTGTTGAGGAGTTTACCCAGTGGTATAAGGAGCAGAAAACCAAGCTTATCGAGATGGAACTTGATAGATACATAAGGCCTGGAAAAATAAGGATTCTTCCTGGCTATGTATTCAGAAGAAGTAATCCAGTGATAGTCGGTGTTGCAGTAATTGAGGGATTGATAAAGCCTGGGTATCCATTAATGAGGGGGGATGGTAAGAGAATAGGTACAATAATGCAAATACAGGATAAGGGTAAGAACATTCAAGAGGCTAAGAAGGGCATGGAAGTGGCAATATCAATAGAGGGTAATTTAATGGTTGGTAGGCAGATTAAGGAGGGTGATGAGTTATACGTGGATGTGCCTGAGGAGCATGTAATAACCCTAATGACACAATTCAAGGATCAACTATCTGAGGATGAATTATCATTACTTAGAGAGATCCTGAAAATTAGGCGATCATCAAAGTAATTAGATAAATTCATTATTCTATTGAGGTTAAATTGTTTACGACATAAATATTGTCTTTATTATTACTCTAAATAATAGTAATTTATGTATGGCCAGATAATGCTTATAAAGAAAAAATAGGCAGGAAGACACGGTGGTAACTATCTGGGAATGGAAAAATATAGAATAGACCTTCCCGTAGATGAAATACCCACGCACTGGTACAACATACTCGCAGACCTACCAGAACCACTATCACCACCATACGACCCAGACAATGGCAAAAGGCTTGAGCTCCTGAAGCAAGTAATACCATCAGAGCCACTAAGGCTTGAATTCTCCACAGAGAGGTTCGTGAAAATACCTGAGGAGGTCCTAGAACGTTACTTACAAGTGGGTAGGCCAACACCATTGGTTAGGGCGAAGAGATTTGAGGAGTATCTAAATGCGCCAGTTAAGATATACCTAAAGATGGAGGGCTATACGTACACGGGTAGTCATAAGATAAACTCGGCACTTGCCTGGGTATATTATGCGCTTAAGGATGGTGCTAAGTTCGTGACCACGGAGACAGGCGCTGGACAGTGGGGTTCAGCGGTGGCGTTAGCAGCCGCGTTATTTAAGGTCAAGGCCTACGTATTCATGGTTAGAGCCAGCTACTACGCCAAGCCACTGAGGAGGTACTTAATGCAAATGTACGGTGCCGACGTCAATCCAAGCCCAAGTGACTTAACGGAGTTCGGTAGGAAATTACTACGTGAAAACCCGAATCACCCAGGCAGCCTGGGTATTGCAATAACTGAGTCTGCTGAATATGCGTTGAAGAATGGTGGTAAGTACGTGGTTGGTAGCGTAATAAATGCCGATATAATGTTTAAGACTATTGCAGGTCTTGAGGCCAAGAAGCAGATGGAATTGATTGGTGAGGATCCCGACGTAATGATTGGCGTAGTTGGTGGTGGATCTAATTGGGGTGGTGCATTTTATTCATTCATTGGAGATGAGTTGAGGAGTGGTAAGGTTAGGCGTAGGTATATAGCGGTTGGAGCATTGGAGGTGCCTAAAGTAACTAAGGGTGTCTATAAGTATGATGACCCTGACACAGGTAGGGTATTACCTCAATTGAAGATGTATACCATTGGTGCAGATTTCATACCGCCACCAATCTACGCAGGTGGTTTAAGATACCACGCCGTGGCACCAACACTATCTTACCTAATGAGTAAGGGATACGTTGAGGGTCGTGACTATGACCAAGAG